>NZ_BCUS01000047.1 GCF_001591345.1 Variovorax boronicumulans NBRC 103145
TAATGTCGGGGCACGCACTTACGGGCCACTGACGGGGTCGATGTTAGTTCGCAGGGTTATCACGAGTGCGTCACTGGGAGACCTCTAGAATCGCCCGACTTTTTACACCTGTCTTCTTACTTCATGTCCGCCCCCGATCCTTTCGACGCCCGGAACGCGCCCGTACCAGCACGCAGTTCCCCGCTGAAGCCACTGCCCCGGCTCATCTTCGCGAGCCGCTGGCTGCAGCTGCCGCTGTACCTGGGGCTGATCGTGGCGCAGGGCGTGTACGTGGTGCACTTCCTGGTCGAACTGCTGCACCTGGTCGAAGCCGCCTTCGGCAACAAGGACGCGCTGCAGGCCCTGATCGCGAGCATCGGCTACAAGACCACCGCCCCGGTCGGCGCGCTCAACGAGACGGTGATCATGCTGGTGGTGCTGGCGCTGATCGACGTGGTGATGATCTCCAACCTGCTGATCATGGTGATCGTGGGCGGCTACGAGACCTTCGTGAGCCGCATGGACCTCGAAGGCCACCAGGACCAGCCCGAGTGGCTGAGCCACGTGAACGCCTCGGTGCTCAAGGTGAAGCTGGCCACCGCCATCATCGGCATCAGCTCGATCCACCTGCTCAAGACCTTCATCAACGCGGACAACTACACCGACAAGGTGCTGATCGCGCAGACCGTGATCCACATCGCGTTCCTGTTCTCGGCCATGGCCATCGCCTACACCGACAAGCTCATGAACGAGGCAGCCGCCGCCAACGCCCACCACTAGGAAGGCGTGTCCCAGGCCGGCACTTCGGTGAAGCGCTCGGCCAGGAAATCGAGCAAGGTGCGCAGCGCAGACGGCATGTGCTTGCGCGAGGCGTACACCGCATACACCCCCAGCACCTGCGGCTCGTGATCGGGAAAGAGCGACACCAGCTCGCCCGATTGCAGCAACCCCGACGTCAGATAGGTGGGCAGCATCGCGATGCCCGCCCCGGCCCGCGCCAGCGCCATGAGGCTGGCTGCGTCATTGGTCGAGAGGTTGCCGGCCACGGCCACCGAGACCGGCAGGCCGTCGGCCTTGCGCGTGAAATTCCACAGGCTGCGGCCGAAATACGAGTGCGTGAGGCAGTTGCGCTGCGCCAGCTCTTCCACGCGCTGCGGCTGGCCATGTGCCTTCAGGTAATCGGGCGTCGCGCAGACCACCGAGCGGCACACCGAGAGCCGGCGCGCGATGAGGTTCGGATCGATCTCGGACGACACGCGAATGGCGAGGTCGATGCGCTCGTCCACCAGGTTCACCGCGCGGTCGAGCAGCACCAGGTCGACCGCCACGGCCGGGTAACGCCGCACGTAGTCGGCCACCGCGCCGGCCAGCTGCGCCTGCGCGAACGAGGTGCTGGCCGTGATGCGCAGCTGCCCGCTCGGCGCCTCGGCCGGATGGCGCACCGCCGCCTGCATGTCGCCCGCGAGTTCGAGCACCTGGCGGCAGCGCGGCAGCAGTTCCTCGCCCGCCGCCGTGAGGCTCAGGCGCCGCGTCGTGCGGTGCAGCAGGCGTGCGCCGGTCCATTGCTCCAGTTCGGCCACGTAGCGCGTGACCACCGGGCGCGACAGGTCGAGCTTGTCGGCCGCGGCCGAAAGGCTGCCCGCGTCCACCACGGTCACGAACACCCGCATTGCGTTCAATCGGTCCATTCGAACGATTTTAGGAATAAAGAAGCGCGGAATTCGAGGTATTTCTTTCAAAACCAGAAACCTAAGATGCGGTTCATCCCCTTCCCAACTTTTGACTGGAGTCCCTCATGAGCCACATCGCCATCCTCGGCGCCACCGGACGTGCCGGCGGTCGCCTTCTCGAAGAAGCGCTGCGCCGCGGCCACACCGTGACGGCCATCGCCCGCCATGCCAGCGCAAAGCTGGCGGGCCGTGCCAACGTCAAGACCGTCGATGTCGACGCGCTCGACGCCGCCGCCCTCGAAAAGGCCGTGGCCGGCCATGACGCCGTGTTCAGCGCCGCGCACTTCGCCACCGTGCCGCCCGCGGCCGTCATCGAGCCCGTGAAGCGCGCGGGCGTGAAGCGCCTGCTGGTGGTCGGCGGTGCCGGCAGCCTGTTCGCGGCGCCCGGCCTGAAGGTGATCGACACGCCGAACTTCCCCGATGCCTACCGCGCCGAAGCCACGGCCGGCGGCGTGTTCCTCGATGCGCTGCGCAGCGAGAAGGACCTCGACTGGACCTTCCTGTCGCCCTCCGCCGAATTCGTCGAAGGCGAGCGCACCGGCAAGTTCCGCCTCGGCAAGGACGACCTGCTGGTGAGCGCCGAAGGCCGCAGCTGGATCAGCTTCGAGGACTACGCGATCGCATTCATCGACGAGCTCGAGAAGCCTGCGCACTCGCGCCAGCGCTACACGATCGGCTACTGATCGACCGGCCGGCAACGAAAAAGGACCCTCGCGGGTCCTTTTTTCATGGGGGCTGCGGAGCGGATCAGCGACCGGTCATGTTCTCCGGCACCACCCACGCATCGAACTGCTCGGCCGTCAGGTGCCCCGACGCAATCGCCGCCTCGCGCAGGCTCGTGCCTTCCTTGTGCGCCTTCTTGGCGATGTAGGCCGACTTGTCGTAGCCGATGTGCGTGTTCAGCGCCGTCACCAGCATCAGCGAGCGCTGCACCAGCTCCGTGATGCGTTCGCGGTTCGGCTCGATGCCCACGGCGCAGTGGTCGTTGAAGCTCACCATGCCGTCGGCCAGCAGGCGCACGCTCTGCAGGAAGTTGTGCGCCACCATCGGGCGGAACACGTTCAGCTCGAAGTTGCCCGAGGCGCCGCCGATGTTGATGGCCACGTCGTTGCCGAACACCTGCGCGGCCAGCATCGTGACGGCCTCGCTCTGGGTCGGGTTGACCTTGCCCGGCATGATCGACGAGCCCGGTTCGTTCTCGGGAATGCTCAGTTCGCCGATGCCGCTGCGCGGGCCGCTCGCGAGCCAGCGCACGTCGTTGGCGATCTTGTTCATGCTGGCGGCGAGCGTCTTGAGCGCGCCGTGGGCATGCACCAGCGCATCGACGCTGGCCATCGCTTCGAACTTGTTCGGCGCGGTCACGAACGGCAGGTTCGTGAGCTTCGCGAGTTCGGCCGCGACCTGCTCCGCATAGCCCTTGGGTGCATTGAGCCCGGTGCCGACGGCCGTGCCGCCCAGCGCCAGTTCGCACAGGTGCGGCAGCGCGGCGCGCACATGCGCCTCGCCGTGCGCCAGCTGCGCCACGTAGCCCGAGAACTCCTGGCCCAGCGTGAGCGGCGTGGCGTCCTGCAGGTGGGTGCGGCCGATCTTCACGATGTCGGCGAAGTCCTCGGCCTTCTTCGCCAGCGTGCCGCGCAGCTTGGCGATGGCGGGCAGCAGCTTGTGCGTGATGGCTTCCACGGCTGCCACGTGCATGGCGGTGGGGAACACGTCGTTGCTCGACTGGCTGCGGTTCACGTCGTCGTTCGGGTGCACCAGGCGCCCTTCCCCGCGCTCGCCGCCGAGCAGCTCGCTGGCGCGGTTGGCCAGCACCTCGTTGACGTTCATGTTGCTCTGCGTGCCCGAGCCGGTCTGCCAGACCACGAGCGGGAACTCGCCCGGGTGCTTGCCGGCAATGACCTCGTCGGCCGCGGCCACGATGGCGTGGGTCTTCTTCTCGTCCTGCAGGCCCAGCGCATGGTTGACCACGGCCGACGCGCGCTTGACCTGGGCCAACGCCTTGATGATCTCGCGCGGCTGCTGCTCGCCGGAGATGTCGAAGTTCTGCAACGAGCGCTGCGTCTGCGCGCCCCACAGCTTGTCGGCCGACACGTCGATCGGGCCGAAGGTGTCGCGCTCGGCACGGGTCTTGGGAGAAGTCGTCATGAGAAAAATGGCTCCACAGTCTTGGATGGGTGCACCCGCTCACCGGGCGCGGTGCCGAGTATGGTCTCAATAAGAATGGCTCGCATCTGACGAGGCCTTTCGCCCGGGTCCCACAGACACGATACGCCCGTGGGTTGACTCGCGTCATGCCAAAAAGTTATAATTAGCGGCTTCCGACGACCAACAAGTCATGTTGGTCACCCTTGCACTACTCGCGGATCTGCGAATCCCGTCGCGGTGCAAGGCCCTTCACGCCGGGCCCAGCCCGGCAAACCGGCCGGATCTTTTTTCCGGCCCCATTGCCACGTCACGCTCATCCAGGCGGCGCCCCTCGACCAGGCCCGTTGTCTGCGAATGAAGCATCCGGCGGGCACTGGCTTCGTCGCCAAGTCGTCTTCAGTGCCTGTCGGCAGCCCTCGGGGCTCGCCGGGCCATTGCATGCGCATGCGCAATCTTCATGCGCGCTGTCGGGCAGCTCCCTCATCGGGCTGATGGCGTGGCCGTTGCCGCCCTTCGGGGCGGTGCTGTGTCCACCCTTCACTCAAGGAGCCCCGGCATATGGCCAAAGGAATTCTCATCGACCATGTCTTCAAGGTGTTCGGCGACTCGCCCGAACAAGCCCTCGAGCTGGTCCGCCAAGGTTTTTCCAAGAAGGAAATCCTGGCGAAGACCGGCCAGTCGATCGGCGTGTTCGATGCCACCTTCGAGATCCAGGCCGGCGAGATCTTCGTGATCATGGGCCTATCGGGCTCGGGCAAGTCGACGCTGGTGCGCCTGCTGAACCGGCTCATCGAGCCGACCGCCGGGCGCATCGTGATCGACGGCGCCGACATCAACGAGCACTCCGACAGCAAGCTGCGCGCGCTGCGCCGCAAGGACATCAGCATGGTGTTCCAGTCGTTCGCGTTGATGCCGCACATGACGGTGCGCGAGAACACCGCCTTCGGCCTGGAGCTGTCGGGCACGCGCAAGAAAGACCGCCTCGCGCAGGCCGACCTCGCGCTGGCGCAGGTGGGCCTTTCGGGCTGGGGCGACAGCTACCCCGACGAGCTCTCGGGCGGCATGCAGCAGCGCGTGGGCCTGGCGCGCGCGCTGGCGTCCGACCCGTCGATCCTGCTGATGGACGAGGCCTTCTCGGCGCTCGACCCGATCATCCGCACCGAGATGCAGTCGGAGCTGCTGCGGCTGCAGCAGGTGCAACGCCGCACCATCGTCTTCATCTCGCACGACCTGGACGAAGCCATGCGCATCGGCGACCGCATCGCGATCATGAAGGACGGCCACGTGATCCAGGTCGGCACGCCCGATGAGATCCTGCGCACCCCGGCCGACGACTACGTGCGCAGCTTCGTGCGCGGCGTGGACGCGGCGGCGGTGTTCAAGGCGGCGGACATCGCGCGCAAGTCGCTCACCGTGGTGTGCGAGCATCCCGAGCGCGGCGCGCGCGCGGCGCTCAAGCTGCTGGAAGACCAGGACCGCGACTTCGCCTACGTGACCAGCCCGACCAAGCGCTTCCTGGGCGTGGTGTCGGCCGACACGCTGCGCGGTGCGCTCGACGGGCATTCGGGTCCGCTCGGGCTGCAGCACGCCTTCCTCGAGGACCTGCCGCGCATCGACGCCGAAGCCCCCGTGGCCGGCCTGATCGGCCAGCTCGCGCAGGCGCCGTGCGCACTGCCGGTCGTGGCCGGCGACGGCCGCTTCTGCGGTGCGATCAGCAAGACGACGCTGCTGCGCTTTCTCGACCGCGACACGCCGCCGATCGAACCCGTCTCGCCGCACGCCGCGCCCGCACTCGCTGCCGAGCCGCATTGAATTCACGAAGGACCTTGAACGATGAACGACACCACATTGCCTTCCGACCTGAACGCCCCCCTGCTGGACGCCCCCGTCCTGGACACGCCCGCCGCGCCCCCCGCCCTCGATCCGTGGGAAGCCATCTCGGCCGCGCCTGACACCTCGACCGCCAGCGCCTGGCTCGACGCGCCGGCGAACGCCGCGCACGCCGTCGCGGGCCAAGCCGACACCGCCACCAACGGCTTCGCGCTGCACCGCCTGTGGGACGGCTCGCTGCCCGTCGAGGCCTGGATCAACCAGGGCCTGGGCTGGGTGGTGGAACACTTCCGCCCCTTCTTCCAGACCGTGCGCCTACCGATCGACAGCACGCTCAACTCGGTGCAGGGCCTGCTCACGGCCCTGCCCGCGCTGCCGATGATCGCGCTCATCGGCCTGCTCGCCTGGCAGTTCGCCGGCCGCGCGCTGGCCATCGGCACCGTCGTGTCGCTGATGCTGGTGACCGTGCTGGGCATCTGGCCCGAAGCCATGGTCACGCTGTCGCTGGTGCTGACCTCGCTGGTGTTCTGCATGGTCATCGGCCTGCCGCTGGGCGTGCTGCTGGCCAGCAGCGACCGGGCCCAGCGCGTGATGCGCCCGGTGCTCGACGCCATGCAGACCACGCCGGCCTTCGTGTACCTCGTGCCGGTGGTGATGCTGTTCGGCATCGGCAACGTGCCGGGCGTGATCGTGACCATCGTCTTCGCGCTCGCCCCGCTGGTGCGCCTGACCAACCTCGGCCTGCGCCAGGTGCGCCCCGACCTCATCGAGGCCGCGCGCGCCTACGGCGCCTCGCCCTGGCAGATGCTCGTGAAGGTGAAGCTGCCGCTGGCCATGCCGTCGATCATGGCGGGCATCAACCAGGCGCTGATGCTGTCGCTGTCGATGGTGGTGATCGCCTCGATGATCGCCGTGGGCGGCCTGGGCCAGATGGTGCTGCGCGGCATCGGCCGGCTCGACATGGGCCTGGCCACCGTCGGCGGCCTGGGCATCGTGCTGCTGGCGATCACGCTGGACCGCCTGACCCAGGCCATGGGCAAGTCGCGCCGCAGCGCCGGCCACCGCTGGTGGCACACCGGCCCGGCCGGCTTCGCGCTGCGCCTGCTGCAGCGCCTCGTGGGCACGCCCTCGCGCGGCTCGCACGCCGACGACGCCGTGCCCGCCCTTTCCGCGCAAGCGCACTGACCGTCACGGAGGACAACCACGCATGAAGACCACCCGCCTCTTCCTTGCCCGCGGCCTCCTGGCGCTGGGCCTTATCGCCTTCGGTGCGACCGCACAGGCCGCCAACGACCTGCCCGGCCAGGGCATCACCGTTCAGCCGCTGAAAAGCTCGCTTGCCGAGGAAGCCTTCCAGACGCTGCTGGTGATGCGCGCGCTCGAGAAGCTCGGCTACAAGGTCGAGCCGATGAAAGACCTGGAGCCCGCCACCGAGCACCTGGCCATTGCCAACGGCGACGCCACCTTCATGGCCAACCACTGGAGCCTGCTGCACGCCGACTTCTACAAGAACAGCGGCGGCGACGCCAAGCTGTGGCGCCAGGGCACGTACTCCGACGGTGCGGTGCAGGGCTACCTGATCGACCGCAAGACCGCCGAGCAATACAACATCACGAACCTCGCGCAGTTGAAGGACCCGGCCATCGCGAAGCTGTTCGATGCCGACGGCGACGGCAAGGCCGACCTCACCGGCTGCAACCCCGGCTGGGGCTGCGAGCTGGCCATCGAGAACCACCTGAACGCCTACCAGCTGCGCGACAGTGTGACCCACAAACAGGGCAGCTACGCGGCGCTCATGGCCGACACCATCGCGCGCTTCAAGCAGGACAAGCCGATCCTCTACTACACCTGGACGCCCTACTGGGTCAGCGCCGTGCTGCGCCCGGGCGCGGACGTGGTCTGGCTGCAGGTGCCCTTCTCGCCCGCGCAGGCCGGCGCACAGGTCGACACCCGCCTGCCCAATGGCCGCAACTACGGCTTCCTGGCCAACGAACAGCGCATCGTCGCCAACCGGGCCTTCATCGAGAAGAACCCCGCCGCCGGCCGCCTGTTCGAGGTGATGAAGCTGCCGATCAGCGACATCAACGCGCAGAACCTGCGCATGAGCGAAGGCGCGAACAGCATGCAGGACGTGACGCGCCACACCGACGGGTGGATTCGCGTGCACCAGGCGACGTTCGACGGCTGGATTGCGCAGGCGCGCGCCGCGGCCCGGTAACACGGCCTCACACCTGCGCCGGCGCCCTTTCGCCCGGCGCCGGCCTGCGGTATTGGTGGCTGAGATAATCGAGGGCGTTCCCCCTCCAAGAAGACTCCCCACCATGACGACCACGATCCAGCAGGCCGACCTGATCGAATCGATCAGCGCCGCGCTCCAGTACATCAGCTACTACCACCCCGCGGACTACATTGCCCACTTGGCCAAGGCCTACGAGCGCGAGCAGAGTCCCGCCGCCAAGGACGCCATCGCGCAGATCCTGACCAACAGCAAGATGAGCGCCACGGGCCACCGCCCGATCTGCCAGGACACCGGCATCGTCAACGTGTTCCTCAAGGTGGGCATGGACGTGCGCTGGGGCGGCTTCACCGGTTCGCTGGACGACGCCATCAACGAAGGCGTGCGCCGCGGCTACAACCACCCCGACAACACGCTGCGCGCCTCGGTCGTGGGCGACCCGCAGTTCGATCGCAAGAACACCAAGGACAACACGCCCGCGGTGATCTTCACCGAGATCGTGCCCGGCAACACCGTCGAAGTGACGGTCGCGGCCAAGGGCGGCGGCAGCGAGAACAAGAGCAAGCTGGTCATGCTGAACCCCGGCGACAGCGTGGTCGACTGGGTGCTCAAGACCGTGCCGACCATGGGCGCCGGCTGGTGCCCGCCCGGCATGCTGGGCATCGGCATCGGCGGCACGGCCGAGAAGGCCGCGCTGATGGCCAAGGAAAGCCTGATGGACGACCTGGACATGCACGAGCTGCAGGCCAAGGCCGCCTCGGGCGCCGAGCTCAGCAAGGTCGAGGCGCTGCGCCTCGAACTGTTCGAGAAGGTCAATGCCCTGGGCATCGGCGCGCAGGGCCTGGGCGGCCTGGCCACCGTGCTCGACGTCAAGATCCAGATGTACCCCACGCACGCGGCCAGCAAGCCCGTGGCGATGATCCCCAACTGCGCGGCCACGCGCCACGCGCACTTCGTGATGGACGGCAGTGGCCCGGTCTACCTCGATCCGCCGTCGCTCGACCTGTGGCCCGATGTGAACTGGGCACCCGACGAAAAGAAGAGCAAGCGCGTCAACCTCGACCAGCTCACGCCCGCCGAAGTGGCGAGCTGGAAGCCCGGCGACACGCTGCTGCTGAACGGCAAGATGCTCACCGGCCGCGACGCCGCGCACAAGCGCATCCAGGGCATGCTGGCCAAGGGCGAGAAGCTGCCGGTCGACTTCAAGAACCGCGTCATCTACTACGTCGGCCCGGTCGATCCGGTCGGCAACGAAGCCGTGGGCCCCGCCGGCCCGACCACCGCCACGCGCATGGACGGCTTCACCGAGATGATGCTGGCCGAAACCGGCCTGATCGCCATGATCGGCAAGGCCGAGCGCGGCCCGGTCGCCATCGAGGCGATCAAGAAGCACAAGAGCGCCTACCTCATGGCCGTGGGCGGCGCCGCCTACCTCGTGAGCAAGGCCATCAAGACCGCCAAGGTGGTGGGCTTCGAAGACCTGGGCATGGAAGCCATCTACGAATTCGACGTGGTCGACATGCCCGTGACGGTGGCGGTCGATGCCGGCGGCACCAGCGCGCACATCACCGGCCCGGCCGAGTGGCAGAAGCGCATCGCCAGCGGCGAGTTCAAGACCATTCCGCTGGAAGTCGCTTGAACCCGGTCGGCGTGTTCGACAGCGGCGTAGGGGGGCTGAGCACGCTCGCCGCGCTGCAGGCCGAGCTGCCGACGGAACGCTTCGTCTACTTCGCCGACACCGCGAATGCGCCGTATGGCGAGCGCGGCGACGCCTACGTCATCGCGCACTCGCGCCAGGTGGTCGAACACCTGCTGCGCGCACACGACATCAAGGCGCTGGTGGTGGCCTGCAACACGGCCACCACGGCGGCGATCCACGTGCTGCGCGCCGAATTCCCCGCGCTGCCCATCGTGGGCCTGGAGCCGGCGCTCAAGCCCGCCGTGGCGACGAGCCGCACCGGCCACATCGCGGTGCTGGCCACGCGCGGCACGCTGGCCAGCGCCCGGTATGCAGCCCTGCGCGAATCCTTCGGCGGCTCGGCCACCGTGCGGCCCGTGCCGTGCGACGGT
Source organism: Variovorax boronicumulans NBRC 103145 (assembly GCF_001591345.1). Taxonomy (GTDB): domain Bacteria; phylum Pseudomonadota; class Gammaproteobacteria; order Burkholderiales; family Burkholderiaceae_C; genus Variovorax; species Variovorax boronicumulans. The sequence continues at coordinate 9,991 of NZ_BCUS01000047.1, forward strand.
CTCGTGAAGGCCATCGAAGGCTTCGACAACCCCTGCATCGCCGCGCTGTGCGCGCGCTACATGGCGCAGGCCGGCCCCTTCGGCGACGGCGCGGGCCAGGTCGACACCGTGGTGCTCGGCTGCACGCACTACCCGCTCGTGAAAGACGAACTGCAGCGCCACGCACCGCCGACGCTGCGTTTCATCGACACCGGCGCGCCAGTCGCGCAGCAGACCCGCCGCGTGCTGGCGTCGCTCGGCCGACTGGCTGACGACGGCAGCGAAGGCGGGTTGGTGCTCGAGAGCAGCGGCAACCCGGTGGTGCTCGAAGCAGCCGCCACGCGCTGGCTGCCCGCGCGCGCGCAAAACGCTTCACTGCCTGCGGCAAGCGCCGCCTGACATCACTTCACCGGCCATGCGCCCCCTCTTCTTCCTGCGTCATGCACTGGTCCTGCTGGGCCTGGCCTCGGCCGCCGGTTTGGGCCACGCCGCCTGCGAAAGCGGGTTGGCCGAGCGCATGCACGCCAAGCTCTATCCGAAGCAGCCGCTCGACGAACGGCTGGCCGCCTGCAAGGTCTGGCCGGCGTTTCCCGGCCGCAGCATCGTGGTGCTGCCCATGCCGCGCGAAACCACGGACAAGGGCGCCAAGGTCTTCGACCTCGCGCTGCTGCTGATCCAGCGGCCCGACAACGGCAACACCGACCGCGACACGGTGATCGGGCGGATCTTCCTGCCCGAGGCGCTCGACGAAGACGCCACCACCTCGATCCAGGAAATCCGCGTCGACACCTCGCGCTATGTGCTGTCGCCCGACACGCGCGCCTTCGGCCTGCGCGTGCGCTACCGCGGCAACAGCCCGACCTCGGGCCCGCAGGCCAGCGAGACCGTGCGCCTGTACGTGCAGCGCGGCAACAAGCTACAGCAAGTGCTGCAGGAGATCGAGCTCGACCACGACAACGGCGGCTGGGACGCCACCTGCACCGGTCATTTCGAGAAGCTGCGCACCATGCTGTCGGTCGCGCGCACCACGAGCAACGGCTTGGCCGACCTGCAACTGTCGCGCACGCTGGTGCAAAGCCGCGCGCAGGAACAGGAAGACCAGGGCTGCGTCGAGAAAGCGCTGCCCGCGAAGTTCAGCACCGTGACGCTGCGCTATGACGGCGAGCGCTTCAAGGTGCCCAAGTCGCTGCAGCAGGCGCCCTGAGGCGCCGGGGCGCCGCTATCGCACAGCAGCCTTGTCGTGCAGCGCCGCCTTGCGGCCGCGTCGCATGTCGATCGGCAGCAGCAGCAACAGCCCGCCGATGAACAGCACCGCCGTCGAAAGGATCGCGATGCGCTGGTTGCCGCCGGTGGCCCAGGTGATGGCACCGAAGCTCAGCGGGCCGATGATGCTGGCCAGGCGCGTGGCGAAGGTCCAGAGGCCGAAGAACTCGGCCAGCTGTTGCGGCGGCGCGAGGTAGCCCGTCATCGCGCGCCCGGCCGACTGGCTCGAGCCCATCGCCAGCCCCGCGATGGCGGCGGCCCACCAGAAGCCGCCCTTGGTCGTGACCCACGCGGCAATCACGCACACCGCGATCCACGCGAGCAGCGTCGCGGCCAGCGACACCTTGTGGCCGATGCGGTCCTGCACGTAGCCGAAGGCGAAGGCGCCGAGCGCGGCCGCGACGTTGAGCACGAAGATCAGCACCATCGTCTCGCTCGCGACGAAGCCGATCACCTGCTCGGCGTAGATCGCGGCCAGCGTGATCGCGACCGCCACGCCGCCCTGGTAGCAGACGGTGCAGACCAGCAGCCACATGAAGTCGCGGTAGGCGCGCGCCTGCTGGAAGGTGGTGCGCAATTGCTGCCAGGCGCTGTCCTGGCCGCGGCGGGCCTGGGGCACGGCGCGTTCGGGCAGCAGCGCAAAGGTGACGCAGGCGGCCACGCCGTAGATCGCCGCCGTGATCAGCATCGTGACCGGCACGAAGTGCGCCGCCGGCAGCCCCCGCGCCTGCGACCACAGCACGTACGCCAGGCACAACCCCAGCGCCAGCATGCCGCCGACATAGCCGAAGGCCCAGCCCCAGCCGCTCACTTTGCCCATGCCTTCGGCCGTCGCCAGCTCGGGCAGAAAGGCGCCCGTCAGCGACTCGCCGTAGGAATAGAACGCGTTGGAGACGATCACCAGCGCCATCGCGAGCGCAACGCCCATCGGGCCGCCCGCGAAGCCCGGCGTGAGCGCCAGAGCCGTCGTGGCGAGCACGCAGCCCGTGGTCGTCATGACCAGCACGCGCTTCTTGGCGGCGCGCAGGTCGGCCCAGGCGCCGATGGCGGGCATCGTGAGCATCACGATGGCGTACGAGGTGCTGAGGGCCGCGGTCCACGCGAAGGTGGCCCATGGCGCGCCCTTGGCGATGCCGCCGACGAAGTAGGCGGCGAACACCGCCGTGATCACGACCGTGGTGTAGCCTGAGTTGGCGAAGTCGTACATCGCCCAGCCGAACACCTCGCGCTTGCGCACGCCGGGGCGCAACGCGGAGGCTGGGAACAGGGCCATGCGGCCTTGGGACCGGGCGGTAAGGGAAAGGTCAGTGCAGGTGGCGCGGACGACGGCCACCGCCGTGACTACCACCGCTGCCGCCGCCGGCCCCACCGGCACCGCGCGGACGCTTGCCGATTTCGAGCGAGTTCACGAGCGCGTCGAAACGGTCGCTGAAGAGGCGATCGATTTCGGCAACCACACCGCCGAGTTCGGCACCGTCGAAGTGGCGTTCCATGAGGTTGACCACGTCTTCGACCAGCAGGTCGCGCTGCACCTGCATGATCGCGGCCGGGTTGGGGCCCACGAACAGCATCAGGAAGTCGTCGCGCGATTCTTCGTCGGGATCACCCTCTTCTTCGTCGAAATCGGTGTCGTAGAAGGTGACTTCGATCGCGGCACCGCGTTCGGAAAGTTCGTTCAGGCCCATGCACATCTCGTCGAGCGCCTGGCGGAAGTCTTCGTCGCCCGGCACGGTCCAGCAGATCTGCAGCGTGTGGTCCTTCTGCTCGAAGCGGATGCCGGGTTCTTCTTCGTAGGTGCTGGTGGCACCGTCGGCCAGCGATTTGGCGCCTGCGTATTTCCAGAGCGGCCGCAGCGCCTCCTGGATCTGCTCGAAGCTCACGTCCGAGCGCAGCGGCACATCGCCATGCACATGGATCTCAAATGGAGCGTTGTAGCGAGGCATCAAATACTCCCTTGTAAATATGGTGGTACCCGGAACGGGGGTCGAACCCGTATGCCCCGATTAAGGAAGCGGCGGATTTTAAGTCCGATGTGTCTACCAATTTCACCATCCGGGCCTCGGGTTGAACATCGACGATAACCCAAATGAAACAAGCCCCGGCAACGTCGGTTGGCGGGGCTTGTGTATCGGAGCCGATCGGTCTTGACGAGAGGGTGGAGGCGCGACCCGGAGTCGAACCGGGCTAGACGGATTTGCAATCCGTTGCATAACCGCTTTGCTATCGCGCCACGCTGAATAACGAAATCGAACTGCGAAAAAAAGGGAAGCTGCTTGCTTCCCTTTTTCAAAACTGGAGCGGGAAAAGAGTCTCGAACTCTCGACCTCAACCTTGGCAAGGTTGCGCTCTACCAACTGAGCTATTCCCGCGTTTCGAGCCTCAAATTATATACCAGTTTTTTGAGGCTTCACAAGTTCTGCAATCAATCGATTAATGTTTGACCGAGCCTTCGACGGCCGGCGCCGCAGCACGCTGCTTGGCCAGTTCGGCCACCGCAGCAGCCGAAGCGGCCACCTCTTCGTCGGACAGCGGCTCGGGCATCTTCTCGAGCGCGATCTCGAGCACCTTGTCGATCCACTTCACCGGCACGATCTCGAGGCCGTTCTTCACATTCTCGGGAATGTCCTGCAGGTCCTTGGCGTTCTCTTCGGGGATCAGCACGGTCTTGATGCCGCCGCGCAAGGCGGCCAGCAGCTTTTCCTTCAGGCCACCGATGGCGGTGACTTCGCCGCGCAGCGTGATCTCGCCGGTCATCGCGACGTCGGCACGCACCGGGATGCCCGTGAGCGCCGACACGAAGGCCGTCGTCATCGCCGCGCCCGCGCTCGGGCCGTCCTTGGGCGTGGCGCCGTCGGGCACGTGGATGTGGATGTCACGCTTCTCGAACACCTCGTCCTTGATGCCCAGGCGGCGCGAGCGGCTGCGCACCACGGTGCGTGCGGCCTCGACCGATTCCTTCATCACGTCGCCGAGCGAACCCGTGCGGCTGATCACGCCCTTGCCGGGCATGGTAACGGCCTCGATCGTCAGCAGGTCGCCGCCGACTTCAGTCCACGCAAGGCCGACCACCTGGCCGACCTGGTTCTGCTTCTCGGCCAGGCCGAAGCTGTACTTGCGCACGCCGAGGAACTCGTTGAGGTTCTCGCCGTCGACCGTGACCTTGGGCGTCAGTTGCTTGAGCAGCAGGCCCTTCACCACCTTGCGGCAGATCTTGGACAGCTCGCGCTCGAGCGAACGCACGCCGGCTTCACGCGTGTAGTAGCGCACGATGTCGCGCACGGCGGCTTCGGTGACGGCCAGTTCGTCGTCCTTCACGCCGTTGTTCTTCATCTGCTTGGGCAGCAGGTACTTGATCGCGATGTTGGTCTTCTCGTCCTCGGTGTAGCCCGAGAGGCGAATGACTTCCATGCGGTCCAGCAGCGCCGGCGGGATGTTCATCGAATTCGACGTCGCGACGAACATCACGTCGCTCAGATCGAAGTCGACTTCCACGTAGTGGTCGCCGAAGGTGTGGTTCTGCTCGGGGTCGAGCACCTCGAGCAGCGCGCTCGACGGGTCGCCGCGGAAGTCCGTGCCCAGCTTGTCGATTTCGTCCAGCAGGAACAGCGGATTGCGCGTGCCGATCTTGCTCAGCCCCTGCAGCACCTTGCCCGGCAGCGCGCCGATGTAGGTGCGGCGGTGGCCGCGGATCTCGGCTTCGTCACGCATGCCGCCCAGCGCCATGCGGGTGTACTTGCGGCCGGTCGCCTTCGCGATCGACTGCCCCAGCGAGGTCTTGCCGACACCCGGCGGGCCCACGAGGCACAGGATGGGCGCCTTCACCTTGTCGACGCGTTGCTGCACCGCGAGGTATTCAAGGATGCGGTCCTTGACCTTCTCGAGGCCGTAGTGGTCGGCGTTGAGCACGGCCTCGGCATTGGCCAGGTCGTGCTTGATCTTGGTCTTCTTGCTCCACGGCAGGCTGATGAGCACGTCGATGTAGTTGCGCACCACCGTGGCTTCGGCCGACATGGGCGACATGAGCTTGAGCTTCTTGAGCTCGCCCTCGGCCTTCTTCAGGCCTTCCTTGGACATCTTGGCGAGCTTGATCTTCTTCTCGATCTCCTCGATGTCCGCGCCCTCTTCGCCTTCGCCGAGCTCCTTCTGGATGGCCTTGACCTGCTCGTTGAGGTAGAAGTCGCGCTGGTTCTTCTCCATCTGGCGCTTCACGCGGCCACGGATTTTCTTGTCGACGTTCAGGATGTCGACTTCGCGTTCGAGCTGGCCGAACAGGTTTTCCAGTCGCGCCTTGACGTCGTCGAGGTCGAGCACGGCCTGCTTGTTGTCGAGCTTGAGCGGCAGGTGGGCGGCGATGGTGTCGGCCAGACGGCCGGCGTCGTCGATGCTCGAGATCGAGGTGAGGATCTCGGGCGGGATCTTCTTGTTCAGCTTGACGTACTGGTCGAACTGCTGCATCACCGCGCGGCGCAGCGCCTCGACCTCGGTGCCCTTCTCGCCGCCTTCGGGCGCCTCGACGGGCGTCACGTTGGCCGAGAAATGGGTTTCGCCGTCATCGATGCGGTTGACGCGGGCGCGCTGCTGGCCTTCGACCAGCACCTTCACGGTGCCGTCGGGCAGCTTGAGCATCTGCAGGATGGTCGAGACGCAGCCGACCTCGAACATGTCCTCGACCGAGGGCTCGTCCTTGGCAGCGGCCTTCTGGGCCACCAGCATGATGCGGCGCTCGGCCTCCATCGCCAGCTCGAGCGCCTTGATGCTCTTCGGGCGACCCACGAAGAGCGGGATCACCATGTGGGGAAACACCACGACGTCCCGCAGCGGCAGCAGCGGCAGGTCGAGGGCTTCGGGGGGCAATGGGGTATGACCAGACATGAGCGTCCTTGTCCTTTAGGCCTTTTTCGCCGTTTCGCGGTACACGAGCAGCGGGGGCTTGTTTTCGTCGATGGTCGATTCCTCGACCACCACCTTGTCGACATTGGTCGCGTTCGGCAATTCGAACATGGTGTCGATCAGCGACTGTTCAAGGATCGAGCGCAGGCCGCGCGCACCGGTCTTGCGGGCCAGCGCCTTGCGTGCGATCGCCTTGAGCGCCGCGGGACGGATTTCGAGGTCCACGCCCTCCATCTGCAGCAGCTTGGTGAACTGCTTCACCACCGCATTCTTGGGCTCGGTCAGGATCTGCACCAGCGCGTCTTCGCTCAGTTCGGCCAGCGAGGCGACCACGGGCATGCGGCCCACGAGTTCGGGGATCAGGCCGAACTTGATCAGGTCTTCGGGCTCGACTTCGCGGAACACCTCGGTGATGCTGCGCTGGGCCTTGCTCTTCACTGCGGCGCCGAAGCCGATACCCGAGGCCTCGGTACGGTTTTCGATGACCTTCTCGAGGCCCGCAAAGGCGCCGCCGCAGATGAACAGGATGTTGGTCGTGTCGATCTGCAGGAAGTCCTGGTTCGGGTGCTTGCGCCCGCCCTGGGGCGGCACGCTGGCCATGGTGCCTTCGATGAGCTTCAGCAACGCCTGCTGCACGCCCTCGCCCGACACGTCGCGCGTGATCGACGGGTTGTCGGACTTGCGCGAGATCTTGTCGATTTCGTCGATGTAGACGATGCCGCGCTGGGCACGCTCGACTTCGTAGTTGCAGCTTTGCAGCAGCTTCTGGATGATGTTCTCGACGTCCTCGCCCACATAGCCGGCTTCGGTCAGCGTGGTGGCGTCGGCCATCACGAAGGGCACGTCGAGCATTCGCGCGAGCGTTTGCGCCAGCAGCGTCTTGCCCGAACCCGTGGGGCCGATCAAGAGGATGTTGCTCTTGCTGAGCTCGACCTCGTCGCCCTTGGTGTTCTTTTCCTTGTGGCGCAGGCGCTTGTAGTGGTTGTAGACCGCCACCGACAGCATGCGCTTGGCCGGCTCCTGGCCGATCACGTAGTTGTCGAGGTTGGTCTTGATCTCCAGCGGCGTGGGCAGGTCGCTGCGCGCGTCGCGCGCTTCCTCACCGGCCGGCAGCTCGTCACGGATGATCTCGTTGCACAGGTCGATGCATTCGTCGCAGATGAAGACCGAAGGGCCCGCGATCAGCTTCTTGACCTCATGCTGGCTCTTGCCGCAGAACGAGCAATAAAGCGTTTTTTCGCTGGAGGTGCCTTTTTTTTCGGCCATGGACTTTTGCCTCGTGACAGGGTATGGACAATGATAACTAAACAAAAACGGCGTTTCCCGTGTGGGAAACGCCGTTTTTGCCTTTTGGGCGCCCGAGGCGCCGGGCGGCATTAACCGCGCTGGGAGACGACCTGGTCGACCAGGCCGTAATCCTTGGCCTCGTCAGCGGTCAGGAAATAGTCGCGCTCGGTGTCCGACTTGACCTTTTCCAGCGGCTGGCCAGTGCGTTCGGCCAAGATGCGGTTCATCTGGTCCTTGGTGCGCAGGATGTCGCGCGCATGGATCTCGATGTCGGTGGCCTGGCCGCGTGCGCCGCCAAGCACCTGGTGGATCATGATCTTGGAGTTGGGCAGCGAGAAACGCTTGCCCTTCTCGCCGGCCGCCAGCAGGAAGGCGCCCATGCTGGCCGCAAAGCCCAGGCACATGGTCGACACCGACGGCTTGATGAACTGCATCGTGTCGTAGATCGCCATGCCGGCGCTCACGCTGCCGCCCGGGGAGTTGATGTAGAACGAAATGTCCTTGTCCGGGTTCTCGCTCTCGAGGAACAGCAGCTGGGCCACCACGAGGTTGGCGGTCTGGTCGTTGACCTCGCCCACCAGGAAGATGATGCGTTCCTTGAGGAGACGCGAGTAGATGTCATACGACCGCTCGCCGCGGCCCGACTGCTCGACGACCATCGGGATCATGCCGAGGCCTTGAATTTCCTGTGCGCTCATGAATTTGCTCTCCGGAAAATGGATTCGTTCGCTCTGATTGAACTGTACGCCTGAGTGAAATGGGGCTCGTGCCGCAAAGCACAAGCCCCATCGGCGTTGCTGCATGCAGCGACGGAAACCAGCTTACTGCTGCTGCGCCATCAGTTCGTCGAACGACACCGACTTTTCGTTGACCTTGGCCTTGCCCAGCACGAAGTCGGTCACGTTGTTCTCGATGACCACGGCTTCGACTTCCGCCAGGCGGTTGTTGTCGCTGAAGTACCAGCGCACGACGTCTTGCGGCTTCTCGTAGCTGGCGGCCAGCTCGTCGATGTGGGCCTTGATCTGCTCGGGCTTGGCCTGCAGTTCGTTGGCACGCACCAGCTCGGCCACGACCAGGCCCAGGCGCACGCGGCGCTCGGCTTGCGGGCGGAACACTTCTTCGGGGATCGGGGCCTTGTCGGCGTCCTTGATGCCGCGCTGCTTGAGCTCGGCGCGGGCGCCGTCGATCATGCGGGCGACTTCCGACTGCACGCTGGCGTTCGGCAGGTCGAGTTCGGCGTTGGCCACCAGGGCGTCCATCACGGCGTTCTTGTTGCGGGCCAGCAGGCGGAACTTCACTTCGCGCTCGAGGTTGCGCTTGATGTCGGCGCGCAGGCCTTCCACGGTGGCTTCGGCGATGCCGAGCGACTTGGCCAGCTGTTCGTTGACTTCGGGCAGGTGCGAAGCTTCGATCTTCTTCACGGTGACCATGAAGTCGGCTTGCTTGCCGGCCACGTCCTTGCCGTGGTAATCGGCCGGGAACGACAGCGGGAAGGTGCGGCTGTCGCCGGACTTCATGCCGCGCACGGCGTCTTCGAATTCCTTGAGCATCTGGCCTTCGCCGACGACGAACTGGAAGTCTTCGGCCTTGCCGCCCTGGAAGGGCTCGCCGTCGATCTTGCCTTCGAAGTCGACCGTCACGCGGTCGTTGTCTTCGGCCACGGCGTCTTGGGCGCGCTGGGCGAAGGTGCGGCGCTGCTTGCGCAGGATGTCCAGGGTCTTGTCGATGGCTTCGTCGCCGACTTCGGCCGACAGCTTCTCGACTTCAGCGCCCGACAGGTCGTTGATCTTGACTTCGGGGAACACTTCGAAGACCGCGTCGAAGGCGAGCTGGCCTTCGGGCGACTCTTCCTTCTCGGTGATGCGCGGCTGGCCGGCGACGCGCAGCTTGGCTTCGTTCGCGGCTTGCGAGAAGGCCTCACCGACCTTGTCGTTCATGACTTCGTAGTGCACCGAGTAGCCGTAGCGCTGGGCCACGACGTTCATCGGCACCTTGCCGGGACGGAAGCCGTCCATCTTGACGGTGCGCGCGAGCTTCTTGAGGCGCGAATCGACTTCGTTCTGGATGGTGCCGACCGGCAGGGTCAGCGTGATCTTGCGTTCGAGCTTCTCGAGAGTTTCAACGTTCACGGTCATGGTGTCTTCCTTGTGAGGGGTGTGGCTGGTGCGCGGGGCCGGACTCGAACCGGCACGTTCTTGCGAACGTCAGGACCTAAACCTGGTGCGTCTACCAATTTCGCCACCCGCGCGATGCCAAATTTCAGGTGAATGCAAAGGCGGACGGCCTCGGCGCTGCGGAAAAACCGCTGGCCCAAGACCGTCCGCCTGAAATCGGTCAACCGCGCATTTTAAACGCAAGAATGGGGGCCTTCCGGCTTCCCCCTTTGGGGGATTTCACCCACTCTCGCGCAAGGGATACGGGCCGCGCGAAAACGGCCCGTGAAAAGCGCCTTGTCAGGCGGCAGCGGTTTGCGGCTCCCGCTTGATGCGGAAGGCCGCGGCGTACATCGCCGGCAGCGCCAGCAGCGTCAGCACGGTGGCCACGATCAGCCCGCCCATGATGGCCACGGCCATCGGGCCCCAGAACACGCTGCGCGACAGCGGGATCATCGCCAGCACCGCCGCCGCGGCGGTCAGCACGATGGGGCGCAGGCGCCGCACGGCCGACTCGACGATCGCGTCCCAGGCCGGCACGCCGGCGGCGCGGTCGAGCTCGATCTGGTCGATCAGGATCACGGCGTTGCGCTGGATCATGCCCATCAGTGCGATCACGCCGAGCAGCGCCACGAAGCCGAAAGGCCGGTTCAGCAGCAGCAGCGCGGCGGCCACGCCGGCGATGCCCATCGGGCCGGTGATGAACACCAGCAGCGAGCGGCTGAAGCTGTGCAGCTGCAGCATCAGCAGCGTGAACACCAGGAACAGCATGATCGGCACGCCAGCCACGATCGAGGCCGAGCCCTTGGAGCTTTCCTCCACGGCGCCCGCCACCTCGATGCGGTAGCCACCCTGCCCGGCCGCATGCCAGCCAGCTTCGAGCTGGCGCAGCTTCGGCAGCAGTTGCTCGGTCACGGTGGCGCCCTGCAGGCCTTCCACCACGTCGCCCTGCACGGTGATGGCGTAGTCGCGGTTCTCGCGCCACATCACGCCGGGCTCCCAGGTGAACACCGGCCGGGCGATCTGCGTGAGCGGGATCGAACGGCCCGTGGTCGTCGGGATGTAGGCGTTGCCGATGTCCGAAATCGCCTCGCGCTCGTCGGCCGACTGGCGCAGCACGATGTCGATCAGCAGGTCGTTCTCGCGGTACTGGCCGACCGTGGTGCCGCTGAACATGGTGCGCGAAGCCTGGGCGATGGCCTGGCTGGTCACGCCGAGCGCACGCGCCTTGGCCTGGTCGATCTCCAGGCGGATCACCTTGACCGACTCGTTCCAGTTGTCGTTCACGCCGCGCATGTTGGTGCTCTCGCGCAGCACGGCCTTCACCTCGTCGGCGCGGGCGCGCAGCTGGGCGGGCTCGGTGCCGATCACGCGGAACTGCACCGGGTACGGCACCGGCGGGCCGTTGGGCAGCAGCTTGACGCGGCCGCGCACCTCGGGGAATTCCTCGGCCAGCAAGGCGGGCAGGCGCAGGCGCAACGTTTCGCGCACCTTCAGGTCCTTGGCCAGCACGATGAGCTGCGACACGTTGGTCTGCGGAAACACCTGGTCCAGCGGCAGGTAGAAGCGCGGCACGCCGGAGCCGATCCAGGTGCTGACGGTCTTCACGCCCTCTTCCTTCATCACGCGCTGCTCGACGCGCTTGGCCACCTCTTCGTTGGCGGCGAACGAGGTGCCTTCGGGGAACCAGATGTCCACCATGATCTCGGGCCGGCTCGAATCGGGGAAGAACTGCTGCTGCACCTTGCCCATGCCGACGATGCCCAGCGCAAAGATCAGCACGGTGGCGCCGATGGTCAGCCAACGGTGCTGCACGCACCAGTTCACCGCGCGGCGGAAGCTGTTGTAGAACGGCGTGTCGAACAGCTCGTGCGGCGGCGCATCGGGGTCGTGCGGCTTCACCTTGAGCAGCAGCGTGCCCAGGTACGGCACGAAGTACACCGACACGATCCACGACAGCACCAGCGCGATCACCGTCACCGCGAAGATCGCGAAGGTGTACTCGCCCGTCACCGACTTGGCGATGCCGATCGGCAAGAAACCCGCCGCCGTGATGAGCGTGCCCGTGAGCATCGGCTTGGCCGTGACGTCGTAGGCGAAGGTGGCGGCGCGGACCTTGTCGTAGCCCTCCTCCATCTTCCGCACCATCATCTCCACGGCAATGATCGCGTCGTCCACCAGGAGGCCGAGCGCGATGATCAGCGACCCCAGCGATATCTTGTGCAGCCCGATGCCGAAGTAGTTCATGGCCAGGAAGGTCACGGCCAGCACCAGCGGAATGGTGATGGCCACCACCAGCCCGGGGCGCATGTCGATGTACCAGCCGAAGCGCCCGCCCTTGTGCAGGCCGAGCGCGATGATGCTCACGGCCAGCACGATGGCCACGGCCTCGATGAGCACGCCGACGAACTCGTTGACCGAGCTGGCCACCGACACCGGCTGGTCCTGCACCTGTGCCAGCTTCACGCCGGCCGGCAGGCGCTGGTCGATGGTGGCGGTGGTGGCCTTGAGCGCCTTGCCCAGCGCGATGATGTCGCCGCCCTTGGCCATCGACACACCGAGCGCGATCACTTCCTTGCCCTGGTGGTGCACCTTCACGGCCGGCGGATCGACGTACCCACGGCGGATCTCGGCGATGTCGCCGAGTTTGATCTGGTTGCCCGAGCTGCCGCGGATCGGCATCTCGCGCAGCTGCTCGACGCTGGTGAACTGGCCGCCCACGCGCACCTGCACCACGTCCAGCGGCGACTGGATCGTGCCGGCGCTTTCGACCGCGTTCTGCGAGCCGAGCTGGGCCAGCACGGCGTTGAAGTCGAGCCCCAGCTGGGCCAGGCGCTTCTGCGAGATCTCGATGAAGACCTTTTCGTCCTGCACGCCGAACTGGTCGACCTTGGCCACGTCCTTCACGCGCAGCAGCTGCTGGCGCACGTCGTCGGCCAGCGTCTTGAGCTCGGCGTAGCTGAAGCCTTCGCTCTCCAGCGCGTAGATCACGCCGTAGACGTCGCCGAAGTCGTCATTGAAGAACGGCCCCTGCACACCCGCGGGCAAGGTGCCGCGCATGTCGCCGATCTTCTTGCGCACCGTGTACCAGACGTTGGCCACCTCGGCGGCCTTCGATGAGTCCTTGATCTGGAAAATGATCTGCGACTCACCCGGCTTCGAATAGCTGCGGATCTTGTCGGCGTACGGTGCTTCCTGCAGCGTGCGCTCCAGCTTGTCGGTGACCTGCTCGGCCACCTGCTGCGCGGTGGCGCCGGGCCAGTAGGTGCGCACCACCATCGCACGGAAGGTGAACGGCGGATCTTCGTCCTGGCCGAGCTGGAAGTACGCGAAGGCGCCCAGCACCATCAGCACCACCATCAGGTAGCGCGTGAGGGGCGCGTGGTCCAGCGCCCATTTGGAAAGATTGAAGCCGGGCGACTTGTACTCGGACGCCGGAGTTGTCGCAGGGGTTGCGGGGGTCGCAGGGCCTTCCGTCATTTGGCGGCACCCGTTGCGATCTCCTTCTTCGTCGCGGCCACGGCCTCGACGGCCTGCTGCTTCGCCTGCGCCTGTTGCTGGCCATTGGCGGCGGCCGCCATGGCCTCCTTCGACTGGTAGATGGTGACCTTCTGCCCCGGAGACAGCACGTGCACGCCCGCGGCCACGACCATCATCCCGGTCGACAGGCCCGAGCCGATCACCGCCTCATTGCCGTCGGCCGTGACCACCTGCACCGGCTGCGAGCGCACGGTCATGCTGTCCTTGTCGAGCACCCAGACCGCCGAGCCCTTGCCTTCCTGGCGCAGCGCGCTGGTCGGCAGCTTGATCACCGCCACGTCGGTGCGCGCCAGCGCCTGCGGCCGGGCATAAACGGTGGCGCCGAGCGCCGGCGAGGTCGCGGCGTCGATCGACACCTTGACCGAGTAGGTGCGCGTGACCGCGTCGGCACTGGCCGCCACCTCGCGCACCTGGCCCTGCAGCACCTCGCCGCCGGACCAGCCGCGCACCGCGACCGGCGAGCCGGGCTTGATCAGCGCGGCGCGGTCCTCAGGCACCGCGAACACCACGTCGCGTGCGCCGTCCTGGGCGATGCGCACGACCGGCGTGCCGGCCTGCACCACCTGGCCCGGCTCGGCCTCGATGGCCGTGATGACACCCGCCACGTCGGCCACCAGCGTCGTGTAGCTGGCCTGGTTGCCTTGCGAGGCCAGCTGCGCCTGCGCCTGTTCAAGCTGGGCCTGCGCGGCCTTCCAGGTGGTTTCGCGGCGCTCCAGTTCGGCGCCGCTGATGAAGTTCTGCGAGCGCAGCTCGGTGTAGCGCTTCAGGTCGGCGGCTGCGAGGTCGCGGTTGGTCAGCGCGGCGGCCTGCTGGGCGCGGGCGGCCTCGGCGGCCAGGCGGTAGTCCTGCGGATCGAGCTGAGCCAAGACCTGGCCGGCCTGCACGTGCTGGCCGAGCTCGGCCTGGCGGCGGATGATCTTGCCCGCCACCCGGAAGCCCAGGCGCGATTCGACCCTGGCCCGCACCTCGGCCGAGAACTCGGGCTGGGCGTCGTAGTCGCTGGTGCCGACGGTCACGAACTTGACCGCCCTCACGGGCTCCTGGGCAGGCGGTTTCGGCGAACAGCCGGCCAGAAAGATGGCGGGAAGCAGCAGCCAGGCGGCGCTGCGGGCACGGAGTGAGGCGGCGGAGGCGGTCATGAGACACCCAAGAAGAAAGGAACCGGGCCATTAATGACCCACCGGTTAGTAATCTAGGGTAAACGTTAAACAGTGTCAATGACCCGCGGGTCAGTTGACCATGTCGACAGCAATGTCTGCGCTAGGTTCTCTGCCCCATTTCCACCAGCCGGTTGTCGGGAAGCTCGAAGTAATCGGATGCCCGGCCCGCGTTGCGCTGCAGCCAGCCGAACAGCACCCGTCGCACCGGGTTCATGCCCGGCAGGTTCTCCTCGCCCACCGAGGCGCGGGAGACGAAGTACGAGGTCTTCATCGAGTCGATGGCCAGGGTCTTCTGGTAGGCCAGGATGCGGATGAACTCGGGCACGTCGGCCCGCTCCATGAAGCCGTGCCGCGCCGTGACCACCCAGATGCCGTCCATCAGCTGCTCGGCCTCGATGCGCAGGCGCGCGTCCACGCGCGGCGTGTCGCACGAGAGCACGCGCAGCACGATCACCTGCTCGTGCAGCACCTGGTTGTGCTTGAGGTTGTGCAGCAGCGCATGCGGCACCGCCGTGGCGTCGGGGTTCAGGAACACGGCCGTGCCGCTCACCCGGTGCGGCATGTTCAGCGCCAGCGACTCGACGAAGGGACGCAGCGGCAGGCTGTCGGCGGCTGCGGCCTCCAAGCCCAGGCGCCGGCCCTTGGCCCAGGTGGTGAACAGCACCATCACCCCGGCCGCCACCGCCAGCGTGAGCCAGCCGCCCTCGGCCACCTTCAGGCTGTTGGACACCACGAAGGTCAGGTCGACCGCCGCGAAGGCCGCCACGCCGACCGCCACCGCCACCTTGTTCCAGCGCCACAGGCCCCAGGCCACGATGCCGGCCAGCAATGTGGTCGTCACCATCGTGATCGACACCGCGATGCCATACGCCGCCGACAGCGCGCCCGAGCTGCGGAAGCCCAGCACCAGCAGCAGCACGCCGACCATCAGCAACCAGTTGACGGCTGGCACGTAGATCTGCCCGATGGCCGTGCCCGAGGTCTGCACCACGCGCATGCGCGGCAGGTAGCCCATGCGCATCGCCTGCGCGGTGAGCGAAAAAGCGCCCGAGATCACCGCCTGCGAAGCGATCACCGTGGCCATGGCGGCCAGCACCACCATCGGCAGCACGCCCCACGACGGAAAGAGCCGGAAGAACGGGTTGTCGATGGCCGCCGGGTTCGCCAGCACCAGCGCGCCCTGCCCGAAGTAGTTGAGCACCAGCCCCGGCAGCGCGATGAAGAGCCACGCGAGACGGATCGGCCTGGCGCCGAAGTGCCCCATGTCGGCATACAGCGCCTCCCCGCCCGTGAACGCCAGGAACACCGCGCCCAGCACGGCCAGCGACTGCGCCCGGTGCTCGACCAGGAAGCCCACTGCCCGGCGCGGGTCGAGCGCCGCCAGCACCTGCGGCTGCTGCAGCACCTGCCACAGCCCTGCCACGCCCAACACCAGGAACCACAGCAGCATCACCGGCCCGAAGATCCTGCCGACCACGCCGGTGCCCTTCTTCTGCACCATGAACAGCCCGACGAGGATCGCCAGCGTGATCGGGATCACCACCCGTTGCAGCACCGGCGCCTGCACCTCCAGGCCCTCGACCGCCGACAGCACCGAGATCGCCGGCGTGATGAGGCTGTCGCCGTAGAACATGGCCGCGCCCACCAGGCCCAGAACCCCGATTCCGCGCCACACCCAGGGTCGGGTCTTCGGGCCGGAAACGGCGTTGCGCGCCAGCGCCTGCAGCGCCAGGATGCCGCCCTCGCCGTCGTGGTCGGCGCGCAGCACGAACACCACGTACTTGAGCGTCACCACGAACATCAGGCCCCAGAAGATCAGCGAGAGCAGGCCCAGCACCGCGTCGGGCGAGAACGGCACGCCGTGCTCGGGGTTCATCGTCTCCTTGAAGGCGTACAGCGGCGAGGTGCCGATGTCGCCGAAGACGACGCCCAGCGCCGCGATCATCAGCCCCGGCCCGGCCGGATGTGCGGTGTCGCCCGAAGCGGGAAGCGCAGTCCCGGAAGCCGCGGCAGTTGCTTTCATCGTCATGGGCGAAAGAGAGATGGAAAGTGGCGACGCCGCCAGCATAGTGCCCGGACATGACGTCGCCGACAATCGTGGCGTGTCCGCCACTCCCCCCCATGCCGCCGCGCCGGCCCATTACGAAAACTTTCCCGTGGCCTCGTGGCTGTGCCCGCCGCACCTGCGCCCACCGATCGCCGCGATCTATCACTTCGCCCGCACCGCCGACGACATCGCCGACGAGGGCGACGCCTCGCCCGATGTGCGCCTGGCCGAGCTGCACGCCTACCGCGAGGAACTGGCCGCCGCCGCGCGCGGCGACGCGCTGCCCGACTCGCGTTGGCCCCATGTGTTCGGCCCGCTGGCCTGGGCCATCGGCCAGTACCGCCTGCCCGAAGACCTACTCGCCGACCTGCTCAGCGCCTTCATGCAGGACATCGAGAAGACCCGCGACCGCGGCACCTACGCCGACCGCGCCGAGCTGCTCGACTACTGCCGCCGCTCGGCCAACCCGGTCGGCCGGCTGCTGCTGCACCTGTACGGCGTGACCGACGCGCAGGCGCTGGCCCAGAGCGACGCCATCTGCAGCGCGCTGCAGCTCATCAACTTCTGGCAGGACCCGAGCGTCGACCTGCCGCGCGGGCGCTTCTACTTTCCGCGCACCGACTGCGCGCGGCGCGGGCTGACCTCGGAGCATTTCAAGGTCTTCGCGCCGCTGTCTTCCGCACCGCCGCCGCAGGAAGCTATCAATCTGATAGCGGTGGTGGCCTTCTGGGCGCGCGAGCTCATGACCGAGGGCGCCCCGCTCGTGCACCGCCTGCCGGGCCGCGTGGGCTGGGAGCTGCGCCTGGTCGTGCAGGGTGGCCTGCGCATCCTGGACAAGATCGAGGACCTGGGCTTCGACACCTTCACGCAGCGCCCCACCGTCGGCAAGGCCGACGCGCCCGTGCTGCTCTGGAAGGCATGGCGGATGCGGAGACAATCACGGCCCATGAAAGCAGCGCCTCCCCGATGAATCCCGAGCAATACGTGCAAGACAAGGCCGCCGCTTCGGGCAGCAGTTTCTATTACGCCTTCCTGTTCCTGCCCAAGCCGCGGCGCGCCGCGATCACGGCTTTTTATGCCTTCTGCCGCGAGGTCGACGACGTGGTCGACGAGGTTTCCGACCCCGGCGTGGCGGCCACCAAGCTCGCCTGGTGGCGCACCGAAGTCGCCCAGGCTTTTGCCGGCACGCCGCGCCACCCGGTCATGCAGGCGCTCATGCCGCATGCCGCCACCTACGGCATCGAGGCGCGCCAGCTCAACGAAGTGATCGACGGCTGCCAGATGGACCTGGACCAGACCCGCTACCTCGACTTTCCCGGCCTCGCGCGCTACTGCCATCTGGTGGCCGGCGTGGTTGGCGAGGTGGCGGCGCGCATCTTCGGCCAGACCGATCCGCAGACCACCGCCTACGCCCACAAGCTCGGCCTGGCGCTGCAGCTGACCAACATCCTGCGCGACGTCGGCGAAGACGCGCTGCGCGGTCGCATCTATCTGCCGGTCAACGAGCTGCAGCAGTTCGACGTGAAGGCGCACGAGATCCTGAACCGCGTGCACTCCGACCGTTTCGTCGCGCTCATGAAGTTCCAGGCCCAGCGCGCCCACGCCGCCTACGACGAGGCGCTGGCCCTGCTGCCGCTGGCCGACCGCCGCACGCAGAAACCCGGCCTGATGATGGCCAGCATCTACCGCACGCTGCTGCGCGAGATCGAGCGCGACGACTTCCAGGTGCTCAACCAGCGCATCAGCCTGACGCCCGTGCGCAAGTTCTGGCTGGCCTGGAAAGTCCAGGCGCTGGGCCGGATATGACGCCCCACCCTTCGTGCCCATGAGGCTCGCCGTCATCGGCGCCGGCTGGGCCGGCCTGGCCTGCGCCGTCGAGGCCACGCGCCTCGGGCACGCCGTCACCCTGTTCGAAGCCGCGCCGATGGCAGGTGGACGCGCGCGGCGGGTCGATCACATGCACGGCATGGCGCTGGACAACGGCCAGCACATCCTGATCGGCGCCTACACCGCCACGCTGGCGCTCATGCGCGACGTGGGGGTCGATGTCGACACCGCCCTGCAGCGCCTGCCGCTGTCGCTGCGCTTTGCCGACGGCGGCGGGTTGCAGCTGCCCGCGGGCCGGCCGCCGCCGCTCGATCTGCTGATCGGCATCTTCACCGCGCGCGGCTGGACCTGGCGCGACAAGGCCGCGCTGCTGGCCACCGCCGTGCGCTGGCGCCTCGCGGGCTTTCGCTGCGCGCCCGGCACCAGCGTTGCCACGCTGTGCGCCGGCCTCACGCCGCGCGTGATGCACGAACTCATCGAGCCGCTGTGCGTCTCGGCGCTCAACACGCCCGTGCCGCAATCGAGCGGCCAGGTGTTCCTGCGCGTGCTGCACGATGCGCTGTTCAGTGGACGCGGCGGCGCCGACCTGTTGTTGCCGCGCGTGGACCTCGGCGCCCTGCTGCCCGATGCCGCGCTGGCCTGGCTCGCGCGGCACGGCGCTACCGCGCACATCGGCCACCGCGTGCGCGCCATCGCGCCCGAAGGCGACCAGTGGCGCATCGATGACGAGGTCTTCGACCAGGCCGTGCTGGCCTGCGCGCCCTGGGACGCGGCGCGGCTCGTGCGTGCCACCGGCCTGCCGGCCGCTTCGCGCTGGTGCAACGTCACCGAATCGCTGCGCTTCGAGGCGATTGCCACGGTCTACGTGCGCGGCGCCGCGCCGCTGGCCGAGCCGATGCTTGCGCTGCGCAGCCAGCCGGGCATCGCACCGGCCCAGTTCGTGTTCGATCGCGGCCAGCTCGGCGGACCAGAAGGCGTGCTCGCCTTCGTTGTGAGCGCCAACGAAACGCCGCGCGAGACGCTCGAGAAACAGGTGCTCGCGCAAGCCGGCGCGCAGCTCGGGCAGCCCGGCCTCACGCCGATCCAGACCGTGGTCGAGAAGCGCGCCACCTTCGCCTGCACGCCCGGCCTGGCCCGCCCACCGGCCGCCATCGCACCGGGGCTGCAGGCCTGCGGCGACTACACCGAAGGCCCCTATCCCGCCACGCTCGAAGGCGCCGTCCTCAACGGACTGGCCGTCGCGCGCGCACTTGCCACCCCATGACCACGACCCTGCGTTACCTCGATTTCGACTACAGCGAAGACACCGAAGACCACGGCACCTTCGACGCCATGGCCTCGACCCCGCCCGAGCGCACGCCCGAGGTGGAAGCCGAGATCGCGCAGGTGCTGGCCTGGGCCGAGGCCACCTTCCCCGGTGCGCGCGGCGCGCTCGACGACGGTGCGGTGTGGGACTGCGACGTGCAGCGCACGCGGGAAGACAACCCGCGCCTGGACACCCTCACGCTCTCGCTCAGCGGCACCACCGATTTCTGCGCGGCGCTGCGAGAGCGTTTCCGGCTCGACTGAAGAAAGTCGGCGGCCTTCTCAGGCCGTCTTGTTGCGCAGGCGCAGCAGGCTCAACCCCAGCAGCACGAAGGCGCCGCCCGACACGCGGTTGAACAGCTGCGCGCGCTTGGGGTTCGCGAACTGCTTCTTCAGCAGGCGCGCCAACAGCACGTACGAACCATGCGCCAGCACCGAGCCGGCCGCGAAGGTCGTGGTGAGCACGGCGAACTGCGTGAGGATCGGCGCGTCGTGCGTGAGGAACTGCGGGAACAGCGCCGAGAAGAACAGGATGCCCTTCGGGTTGGTCAGCGCCACCGTCACGCCATGCCCGAACAGCCGGCGCGCGGAACGCGAAGGTGCCGGCGCGGCCGACGGTTGCAGCTCGGCGAACACGCTCGTGCGGCTGCGCCACTGCCGGATGCCCAGGTACACGAGGTAGCCCGCACCCGCCACCTTCAGCACCATGAAGGCCGTGGCCGAGGTGTTGAGCACCACGCCCAGCCCGCCCATCGCGGCGGCCGAGACCAGGAAGAGCCCGCAGGCGTTGCCCAGCGAACTGATCATCGCGCGGCGCGGGCCGACGGAGATGGCGTTGGAGACCGCGAGCAGCACGGCCGGGCCGGGCGTGAAGGCGACGACCAGGGTCACGCCGCAAAAGAGGAGCCAGGTGGAGAGATGCATGGGAGGAAATTCGCGCGAAAGCAGTGGAAGAAGGCCGTCGCAAAACTATAGTCCGGGCAGCCGCGCGCCGCTCGGGCCGCGCCGATAGTCCCCTGACGCTCCTCACCCATGATCACCTGCTACCTGCGCTACATCGTCGATCCCTTCAAGCTCAAGGAATTCGAGCACTACGGCAAGCTCTGGATTCCGCTGGTCGAGAAGTTCGGCGGCCAGCACCACGGCTACTTCCTGCCGTCCGAAGGCGCGAACAACGTGGCGCTGGCGATGTTCAGCTTCCCGAGCCTGGCCGCGTACGAAACCTACCGGGCCGACTCGATGCAGGACGCCGACTGCCAGGCTGCCTTCCGCTACGCGGAGGAAACGCGCTGCATCGTCAGCTACGAACGCAGCTTCTTCCGACCCGTGTTCCGCTGACCGCGGAGGTTCAGGCGCCCAGCGCGATGCACAGCGCGTGCAGGTTGGGCACGATCAGCTGCGGACGCGCGCCGTGCTCCCACGGGCGCTCGTCGCGCACCAGCCAGGCGGCCTGCATGCCGGCGTTGAGCGCGCCCACCACGTCGAGCGCGGCATCGTCGCCCACGTGCAGCACGTCTTTCGGCAGCAGGCCGACCGAGGCCGCCGCGGCACGGAAGATCGGCGCGTGCGGCTTGCCGCTGCCGAAGGTGCGCGCATTGAAGGCGGTGCGGAACCACCGGCCGACGCCGGTCTTGTGGAGGTCGGCGTTGCCGTTCGACACCGCCACCAGCGGGTAGCGTTCGCTGAGCCATTTGAGCGCCGGCAGTGCGTCGTCGTACAGCGTGACGCGCTGGCGCTCTTCGAAGAAAGCGTCGAAGGCCGGGTCGGCCAGCGCCGGGTCTTCGCCCGCGCGCACGAGCGCCGTGCGGATCGACTCGCGGCGCAGCGCGCTCAGGTCGTGCGCGAGGTCGGAGCGCTCCTTGGCGGTGGCTTCGCGCAGCTCGCGCAGCACGCCCGGCGTGAGCAGCAGCGAGGCCGTCTTGGGCGCCTCGCGCAACAGCCATTCGTGCAGCACGCGCTCGGCCCGCTCGATGGTCGGCCAGATCGGCCACAGGGTGTCGTCCAGGTCGAGCGTGATCGCCGAGATGCGCGAGATGTCGAGCTGCGTGGCGCCGCCGGGCGCCGGGGAAGCGGAAGTCATGCCCGAGAATATCGCATGCCTCTCGCCCCCCAAGACAGTCAGAACAGCAAGAACGACCGCACCGCCGTGCTCTGGTGCAACCTGGGTTCGCCCGATGCGCCCACCGCCGCCGCGGTGCGCCCCTACCTCGCCGACTTCCTGGGCGACCCGCGCGTGGTCGAGATTCCCAGGGTGCTGTGGGCGCTGATCCTGCACGGCATCATCCTGCGCACGCGGCCCGCGAAGTCGGCCGCCAAGTACGCAAGCATCTGGCTGCCCGAGGGCTCGCCGCTCAAGGTCTGGACACAGAAGCAGGCCACCCTGCTGGCCGGCTGGCTCGGCGAACGCGGCCACCGCGTGACGGTGCGCGACGCGATGCGCTACGCCAACCCGTCGATCGCCTCGCGGCTCGATGCATTGCAGGCCGAGGGCGCCACGCGCGTGCTGGTGCTGCAGGCCTACCCGCAGTACTCGGCCACCACCACCGCCAGCGTGATCGACGCCGTGAACGCCTGGAGCCACCGCCAGCGCCACGTGCCCGAGTTCCGCTTCGTCAACCAGTACCACGACGACCCGGCCTACATCGAAGCGCTCGCGCAAGGCATCGAAAAGCACTGGAAGACCGAAGGCCGCGGCGAGCTGCTGGTGATGAGCTTCCACGGCATTCCCGCGCGCAACATCGCGCTGGGCGATCCCTACGAGGCGCAGTGCCTCGAGACCGCGCGCCTGCTCGCGGCGCGGCTGGGCCTGGCGTCCACGCAGTACCGCACGACCTTCCAGTCGCGCTTCGGCCGCGCCAAGTGGCTCGAGCCCTACACCGAGCCCACCCTGCGCGAACTCGGCGCCAGCGGCGTGAAGCACGTCGACGTGGTGTGCCCGGGCTTTCCGGCCGACTGCCTCGAAACGCTCGAAGAGATTGCGATGGAAGGCCGCGAAGCCTTCCTGCACGCGGGCGGCGAGCGCTTCGGCTACATCCCCTGCCTCAACGACAGCCCGGCGTGGATCACCGCGCTCACGGGCATCGCCGAACGTCACCTGGCGGGCTGGCCCACCCGACCCGACACGACCACGCCATGAAGAAAGACCTGCACGAAGCCAACCGCCAATCGTGGAACGCCGCCACGGTCGCGCACAACAGCCACAAGGGCGACCAGGCCGCCTTCTTCCGCGCGGGCGGCTCCACGCTCTTCCCCGAGGAAAGCGCCCTGCTCGGTGACTTGAACGGCCTCTCGGTGCTGCACCTGCAGTGCAACGCGGGCCAGGACAGCCTGAGCATCGCGCGCCGCGGCGCCCGCGTGACCGGCGTCGACATCTCCGACGAGGCCATCGACTTCGCCACCCGGCTCTCGGCCGAGTCGGGCATTGCGGCGCGCTTCGAGCGCTCGGACGTCTACGACTACTTCGAGGCTGCCGCCGCGCGCGGCGAGCGCCACGACCTCGTGTTCTGCTCGTACGGCACGCTGTGCTGGCTGTCCGACATCGGCGCCTGGGCGCGCGGCGTGGCACAGCTGCTCAAACCCGGCGGTCGCTTCGTGATCGTCGAGTTCCACCCGTTCGCGCTGGTGTTCGACCCGCAGTGGAGGTTCCACTACGACTACTTCAACGACGCGCCCGTGCCCGAGGAAGGCGTGGGCGACTACGTGGCCGAGTCGGGCGACGGCCTCGTGGCCGACGACCGGCCGATGCCCGGCGTACAAGGCTTTCGCAACCCGCACCCGAGCTTCGAGTTCACCTGGGGCGTGGGCCAGGTGACGACCGCGCTCGCACAGGCGGGCCTGGCCATCGAGCGCTTCGAGGAGTACCCGTACACCAACGGCTGGAAGCCCTTCGAGGGCATGCGCGAACTCGGCGGGCGGCGCATGGCCCCGCCCGAAGGCATGCCGCGCATTCCGCTCATGTACGCGCTGGCGGCACGCCGCGCCTGAACAAACTCAGAAGCGGCCGAGGTAATCCAGCTTGCCGATGGGCACGCCCTTGTGGCGCAGCACGTCGTAGGCGGTGGTCACGTGGAAGAAGAAATTCGGCAGCGCGAACTGCAGCAGGTAGCGCTGCGCGGTGAAGTGCGCTTCGCCTTCGCGCGCCTTGATGGTCACGGGGCGTTCTTCGTGGCCGTCGATGAGCGTGCGGTCCACGCCGGCCAGGAAATCCTGCGTCTTCACGATGCGCGCCAGCAGGTCGTCCCAGGTCTTCTCTTCGTCGGGAAAGCTCGGGGCCGTAATGCCCGCGATGCGCGCCGTGCCCAATTTGGAGGCGTCACTCGCGCGCTGGATCTGGCCGGCCAGCGTGAGCATGTCGGGCGCGAGGCGCGCGTCGACCAGCGTCGCCGGATCAATGCCCTGGGCCTTCGCATGCGCGAGGCCCTTGTCGAGCAGGTGGGTCAGCTGGCCGAGTCCGCGGGTGAAAACCGGCACGGACAGGTCGTACATCGAGAGGGCCATGGCGAGGTGATCTTGGAGTTGAAGTCGGCGCGATTGTGATCGCGCCCTGCCTTCAACGACCGGCCGCGCGGATAAACCCCTCGATCGGGTCCAGTTGTTCCGGCACGTTGAGCGCGGGCGCATGGCCGCAGCCCGGCACCTCGATCACCTGCAGGCGCCCGGCCGCGCCCGGCCCGCGCCGGTGCATCTCGTCGAGCACCTCGGGCAGCACCAGGTCGGACTCGGCGCCGCGCAGGCACAGCACCGGCGCCTCGATCACGTCGTAGTGCGGCCAGATCAGGTAGTCGTTGTCGTGCGCGCTGAACTGCCTGACCATGGCCGGGTCGTAGTGCGGCGTGACGCGGCCGTCAGCCAGCCGACGCGTGGAGCTTTCGGTCAGCCGGCGCCACTGCGCGTCGCTGAGCCAGCCGTAGGGCTTGTAGACGGTGCGGAAAAAGGCCTCGAGTTCGGCCACGGTGTCGAAGGCCGGCGGGTCGCCGGCATAGGCGCGGATGCGCTCGATGGCGGCCTGCGCGAGCTGCGGCGCGTTGTCGTTGAGCGTGAGGCTGGCGATGCGCGCTTTCATGCGCGGCTCGAACAGGCCCGACGCGCAGACCGTGCCGATCGCGCCACCCATCGAGGTGCCCACCCAGTGCACGCGGCCCAGCCGCAGCTCGTCGCACAGCGCATTGGCCAGGCGCGCGTAGAACGCGAGCGTGTATTCGTCGTCGGGCGACGGGCTCCACTGGCTCAGGCCGCGCCCCAACGTGTCGGGGCAGATCACGCGGAAGCCGCGCGCCGCGAAGTGCTGCGCCAGTTCGTCCATGTCGCGGCTGGTGCGCGCCAGGCCGTGCCAGGCGATGACGACGGGGGCGTTGGCGGGGCCCCAGTCGAGCCAGTGGATTTCACGGCCTGCGAGTTGCGCGTAGTGCGATGTCGGCGAGATGTGCGATGACGGCGTCATGGTGCTGTTGTTCTTGCCGTCGCTCATTTCGCCGCCCTCGCCCGCAGCTTGCCCACGATGCCCGTGGGGAAGTAATACACCGACAGCACGAACAGCACGCCCAGCCACAGCAGCCAGCGGTCGGGCGACAGCAGCGCCGCGAGCCACGGCAGGCCACTGGCGGCCTCGTTGCCCAGGCGCAGCAGGTCCTGCAGGTAGCTCTGCGCCACCACGAACAGCACAGCACCGATGGCCGCGCCGTAGATCGTGCCCATGCCGCCGATCACCACGATGAGCAGCACGTCGATCATGATCTCGAAGCTCAGCGAGGTGTCCGGCCCGTTGTAGCGCAGCCAGATGGCGAGCATCGCGCCGGCCAGCGTGGCGAACAGCGCCGACAGCACGGCCGCCGTGGTGCGGTACACCACCACGCGGTAGCCGATGGCCTCGGCACGGAACTCGTTCTCGCGGATGGCCTGCAGCACGCGGCCGAAGGGCGAGTTCACGATGCGCAGCATCGCCAGCACCAGCACCACCGCCGCCACGAACAGCAGGTAGTAGCACAGCAGACGCCCGTCGAGCGAGACGCCGAGGAACGGCTCTTCGGCGAACTCGAAGCTCGGCGAGATCAGCTCGGGCAGCTTGAAAGTCAGGCCGTCTTCGCCGCCGGTGAAGTCCGACAGCTGCGAGGCCAGCGTCTGGAACGCCGAGGCCACGGCCAGCGTGATCATCGCGAAGAAGATCGCGCGCACCCGCAGCGAGAACAAGCCGATGGCCAGCGAGAGCACCAGCGAGATCGCGAGCGACGCGCCCAGCCCCACCAGCACCGCGCCCCAGTTGGGCCCCAGCCGCGAGGCCGAGATGGCGATGCCGTAGGCGCCGATGCCGAAGAACATCGTGTGCGCGAAGCTCACGATGCCGGTGTAGCCCAAGAGCAGGTCAAAGCTCGCGACCAGCACCACGAACACCAGGATCTTGGCCGCGACGCTGAGCGCCTTCACGCCCGGGAACAAGAACGGCGCGAAGGCCAGCGCCAGGAACAGGGCCAGCAGCAGCAGCGCCAGCAGGCGGCTGCGCGGCATGTCGTTGGAGAGAAGTCGTTTCAGGAACATGACGGCTTTCTCCTCAACGGTTCGCCACGGGGTACACGCCCTGCGGGCGCCACAGCAGCACGGCCACCATGAGGAAGATGCTCGCGAACTGCGTGAGCGTGGGCAGCAGGAAGCCGATGTAGTTGGTCATGAGCCCCACCAGCAGCGCGCCGAGCAGCGCCCCGCCGGTCGAGCCCAGCCCGCCGATGATGATCACGATGAAGATCAGCACGTTGACCTGCGCGCCCATCTGCGGCACCAGGTTCTGCTGGAACAGCCCCCACATCACGCCGCCCAGGCCGGCCAGCGCGCTGCCCACCACGAACACGCCGACGAACAGGCGCCCGATGCGGTAGCCCAGCGACTCGACCATCTCGCGGTCCTGCACGCCGGCGCGGATCAAGAGGCCGATCTTGGTGCGGCCCAGCGTCCAGGCCAGCACGCCGAACACCACCACGCCCACGGCCACCGCCAGCAGGCGGTACTTGCTGATGGCGGCGTCGCCGATCAGCAGCGAGCCGCGCAGCGCCTCGGGCAGCGGCAGCGGAATCTGCGCCGGGCCCCAGATCACCTTGATGAGCTCCTCGCCGATGATCATGCCGCCCATCGTGATGAGGATCTGCTTCAGGTGCTGGCCGTACACCGGCCGCACGATGAAGCGCTCGAAGGCCAGGCCGATGGCACCGGCCACCGCCATCGCGGCCAGCATGGCCGGGAACACGGCCACGAGGTTGCGCCACAGCTCGCCCGAGCCGGTCCAGTCGCCCATGAGGCCGAGCACGCTGCTGGCCACGAAGGCGCCCAGCGCAATGAACACGCCGTGGCCGAAGTTCAGCACGTCCATCAGGCCGAACACGAGCGTGAGGCCCGAGGCGATGATGAAGATGATCATGCCCATCGCCAGCCCCGCCACCGTGAGCGTGAGCCAGGTCGAGACCGAGCCCGTGAGCGGCAGCGCGACGAGCGCGAGGATGGGGGCAAGAAGCAGAGGCTTCCAGTCGAAGTCGAGTTTCATAGGGCGAGTCCGAGCAGCGATTGCTGCAGTTGCGCATCGGCGGAGAACGCGGCCATCGAGCCGCTGTGCACCACGCGGCCGTTGTCCATCACCGCGACGGTGTCGCCCAGGCGCTGGGCGAAGTGGATGTTCTGTTCGACCAGCAGGATCGTCACGCCGCTGCGTTTGAGCTCGCCGAAGGCCTCGATCATGTTGTTGATCATCACGGGCGCCAGGCCCTTGCTGGGCTCGTCGATGATGAGCAGCTGGCGCGGCTCGACGATGGCGCGCGACACGGCCAGCATCTGCTTCTGTCCGCCCGACAGCTTGCCGGCCGGGTGGTTCCAGAATTTTTCGACCGCAGGGAAGAGCTTGAAGATCCACTTCAGGCGCGTGTCGTCGATGGCGTCGGCGTTCTTGGCGCCGCGCGCGGCCAGCACCATGTTCTCCTTCACCGTGAGGTCGGAGAAGATGCCCATGTTCTCGGGCACGTAGGCCACGCCGAGTTCGGCGATCTGCGGCGTGTGCAGGGCCGTGATGTCCTTGCCGGCGAACTGCACCCTGCCCTGCGACGCATGCCACAGGCCCATGATGGTGCGCAGCGTGGTGGTCTTGCCCGCGCCGTTGCGGCCCAGCAGCATGGTGAGCTGGCCCTTGGGCACGGCCAGGTCGACGCCGTGCAGGATGTGGTAGGCCCCGATGTGCGTCTGCACGCCTTCCAGGGTCAGCAAGTTGTCGGTGCTCATGCGGCCTCCTTCGCGATGCCCAGGTAGGCCTCCTGCACCACCGGTGAGGCGATCACCTCGGCCGGTTCGCCGTCTGCCACTAGCGTGCCGTTGTGCAACACGATGATGCGGTCCGCGAGTTCGCGCACCACGTCCATCTTGTGTTCGACCAGCAGGATGGTCTTGGTCTTGTCCTGCTTGAGCTTGCGGATCAGGTCGAGGATGACGGGCGCCTCGGCCGCATGCATGCCGGCCGTGGGCTCGTCGAACATGAAGACCTTGGGTTCGAGCGCCATCAGCAGCGCCACCTCGAGCTTGCGCTGGTCGCCGTGCGGCAGGCTGGCCACCGTGGCGTGCGCGCGCGGCTCGAGCGCCACGTCGGCCAGGATCTGCTCGGCGCGTTCGGTCAGCGCCTTGTGGTCGCTCCAGATGCTCCACAGGTTGAGCCCGTGGCGGTGGGCGCCGGCGCGCGTGGCCTGCACCGCGAGCCGCACGTTCTCCAGCACCGTGAGGTTCGGGAACAGGTTGGTGAGCTGGAACGCGCGCCCCAGCCCGGCGTGCGTGCGCGCCGACGGCGACAGGTGCGACAACGGTTGCCCGTCGAGCGACACCGTGCCGGCCGTGGCCTTGAGCTGCCCGGAGATCAGGTTGAAGTAAGTGGTCTTGCCCGCGCCGTTGGGGCCGACGATGGCCGTCAGCGTGCCTGGCGCGAATGCGCAGCTCACGCTGTTGACGGCCACGTGCCCTCCGAAGCGGATGGTCAGATCCCGGGTCTCAAGCATTGTGGAAAGGTCCTTGCGAATCGAAAAAAACAGTGCAGGGTGAACGGCCTCAACAGGTGCCGATCACGTAGTAGTTGGTACCCGTCTGCTTCAGCGTGGTCATGGCGTAGATGTTCCACAGGCCCATCGACTGGCCCGAGCCGTTGGCATAGGTCAGACCCCACAGCGCATAGGCGCGCCCGGCGATGGTGTGGGTGTAGTTGCTCGCGGTGTAGCAGGTTCCGCCGCCGCCCGGGCCCGCCGTGGTCGCGCCCGTGGCGGCCGCCGACATCGCGCCTTCGACGTTGCTCGCGTTCAGCGCGGCCACGGTCCAGCTGTAGGTGGTCGACGCGGCCAGGCCGGTGTCGGTGTAGCTGGTGCCCGTCACCGGCGAGGTGTTGACCTTGCTGCCGCCGCGGTACACGTTGTAGCCGCTGGCGCCCGAGACGCCGGCCCAGCCGATCACCATGCTGCTGCTGGTCGCGCCCGAGGTGCCCACGCCGGTGGGCGCCGGCAGCCCGCCGCCGCCGGCCGAACCGGTGACGCGGTCGATCATGGCCTTCATGGCGGTCATCTGCGGGCCCGACTTCTTGGCGTAGTTGGCGCTGTCGTAGCCCCACCAGTCCCAGCAGCTGTTGGTGGCCGCGGTGCTGGTCTGCGGGTAGATCAGGATGATGTTGTTGGTGTCGGCCCAGCGGTTGTAGCCCGTCTTCTTGACGTACTGGTCGCTCACGTCCGTGTAGTTCTGCTTGCAGCCGTGCAGCACCAGGTGCACGCGGCACGAGGTGGTGGTGCAGGCCTGCGGCACGTAGAGCCAGCCGGTGGCGGCCACGCCGTGGCCGGAGACGAACTCCGACTGGTTGAACTCGGTGAAGGTGCCGCCCAGCGCGCCGTTGTTGCGCGGGTTCAGCGGACCGTACAGCTGCGTGAGGATCTCGCCCGCGAGGTCGAAGCCGCAGTTGTTGATGTACGGCGCGGCCGTGGTGCTGCAGGCGCCGCCGTAGTCGTCGGTGACCATCGCGTGGCCGGCGCCGAGGTTGTTCTTGTAGACCGTGTTGGCGGCCGGCACGAAGCTCTGGTAGTACGTCTTCAGGTCGTCCATCACCGGCTGCTTGACGGTGTTGTCGGACGTGCCCGAGAACAGGTAGACCTTGGAGTTGCTGAGGTTCGACACCGGGTCGATCGCACCGCTGGCGGCCCAGCTGTTGGTGGTGCTCACGAGCGTGGAGACCGGGATGCTGGTGCTGTGCGTCATGCAGCGCCCGGTGGCGTTGAGCACCGAGCCTTCGGCGCAGTAATACGGACCGCCGGCAACCACGCCCGCGCCGCGCTTGAAGGTGGCCGAGTAGGCCACGTGCAGCTGCACCGCCATGATGCCGCCGGCCGACAGGCCGGACACGCTCACCTCCGCCGGGTTGGCGCCCAGTGCCGGCAGCGGCACGGCCGCCGTCGCGGCCTGCGCCGCCGCCGTGATCACCGCTGCTGCGGCAAACCCCTTCCAGTTGTTCCATCGCATCGCTGGCATCGCTGTCTCCTTCTGTTGTGTTTGATCGAACGCTTGCTTGCAGACTGACGAATTGACCGTGGCACACGACAGCTGGCGCGGACGCAGGCTGGCGCTTCGCCCGGCGGCCATCCGGGGCGAAAAGGGAAGCAGCGATTTCTGAGTCGCCGCATGTTCAAGTGAACACCGCGGAACCGGCTTTGCCGGGCCGCTGGTGTTGCCCCCGGTAGGGGGTTGGCGTAGCGACACGAAGTGCGCGCAGCCTGGGGGCGAGCTCTTACCTCTTGTTCTTGATGGGGATGTCCATCTCTTCCGGCTTGATCTCGTGCACCAGCTCCGGCACGCCCCACGCGAAGGCGGGGTCGGCCTTGATCTTGAAGTGGTACATCGACTGCATCGCCTGATGGTCTTCCTTGCGGAAGGTCATCTTGCCCTTGGGCGTGTCGAAGCTCATGCCTTCCATGGTGCTGATGAGCTTGTTGGTGTTGGGGTCGCCGTTGGTCTTCTTCAGCGCCGTCACCACCGCCATTGCGGCCGAGAAACCACCGGCCGTGAAGAAGTCCGGCGGCGTCTTGAATTCCTTGTAGTGGGCCGCGACCAGCGCCTCGTTCACCGGGTTCTTCGGGATGCCGAAGTAGTAGTAGGCCGCGCCTTCCATGCCCGGCAGCGACTTGTAGGCCGCCATGGCCGGCAGGATGTTGCCGCCGGTGGCGATCTCGATGCCGTAGCGCTTCAGGTCGAGGTCGACGATCTTGAACGGGTTGCCCGCGCCGGCCCAGACGATCCAGATGATCTTGCGGCCCGGCTGGTCCTTGAGCTTGTCGATCAGGCGCTGCGCACCGGCCGTGAAGTCGGTGGTGGCGGGCGGCAGGTATTCCTCGTGGGCGAGCTTGGCTTTCTTCAGCGCGGCGCCGAAGGCCTTCACGCCGTCGCGGCCGAAGGCGTTGTCCTGCGCCAGCGTGGCAACGGTGACGCCGGCCTTGTCGATGGCCACGGCGTTGGAGATGGCGTCCTGGCTCGAGTTGCGGCCGGTGCGGAAGATGTACTTGTTCCACTTGTCGCCGGTGATCGAGTCGGCCACGGCGGGCTCGACGATCAGGATCTTCTTGTACTCCTCGGCCACCGGCAGCATGGCCAGCGCCACGCCCGAAGCGGTCGGGCCGACCGCGAGCGCGGCCTTGTCGTCGGAGTACGCGGCGGCCAGCAGCGACTTGCCCAGGTCGGGCTTGCCCTGGTCGTCCTTCTCGATGACCACGAGCTTCTTGCCGTTGACCATCATCGTGCCGCCGGTGGCGTAGTTCAGGCCCATCATCAGGCCGGTCTGCGTCTGCTTGCCGTAGGCCTCCAGCGCGCCGGTCTTGCTGTAGACGTGGGCGATGCGGATCTCGTTCGATTGGGCCCAGGCGGGCATGGTGGCAACGGTGGCGCCCAGGGCGGCCAGGGCGATGAGGTGGCGACGGTGCATGTCTTGTCTCCTGATAAAGGTGACTGAATATTGCACAGTTCGTGCCACCCGCCTAAGCCATTGATAACAAAGGCTTCCTCATTCGGGCGCAACCGGTTTCGCCTGATTTCAGTGCATTCGCGTTGTCTTTTTTTCAGACAACTGTCTGCTGATCAGTCAGGGTTTCCCAGCAGAGTCGCGGCGTGCCGCGAGCCAGTTTTCGAACTCGCGCTCGGCCCGCATCCGCAGCTCGTTGCGCGTGTGGTTGCACACCGCATGTGCGAGGCGCCGGTGCTTCTGCTGGCGCACGCCGCCCATCGTGGCGTCGAGCAGGTGTTCGATGGTGGCCGACTCGGGGCGTCCGTGCGGCTCGTCGAAGTCCATCGGCAGCCCGCACCAGTGGCAGTTCGGGCCGAAGGTGGAGCGCAGTGCCTTCACGCTCATGAGAGACCCATCCCCGTCATGCGCTCGTACAGCGTGGCGCGCGAGATGCCCAGCAGCCGCGAGGTCGCGAGCTTGTTGCCGCCGGTGCTTTCGAGCGCGGCGGCGATCGCCTTGCGTTCCAGCTCGGCCACCTGCTGCGACAGCGGGCGCAGCAACGCGGCTTCCTGGTCCACATCGCGCAGGCTGTGCGAGGTGTCGGGCGCCTCGATCTGCTCCAGCCCCGCTTCGCGCAGGATGCGTTCGAGCTGCGCCGCGTCGATGCGCTGCGAGTCGCTGCGCATCGTCACCTGCTCCAGCACGTTGCGCAGCTCGCGGATGTTGCCGCGCCAGTGCTGGCCGGCCAGGAGCGCGAGCGCGTCGGGCGTGAGCTCGGGCGGGGCCTCGCCGCTGCGCAGCGCCATGTCTTCGCCCAGCGCCTCGACCAGCGCCGGGATGTCGCTGCGCCGCTCGCGCAACGGTGGCACGCGCAGCGGCAGCACGTTGAGTCGGTAATACAGGTCTTCGCGGAACAGGCCGCGGCGCACCAGCTCGGGCAGGTCGCGCGAAGTGGCGGCGATCACGCGGGCGTCGAAGGGAATCAGCTTGTTGGAGCCCAGCGGCTCGATCTCGCCTTCCTGCAGCGCGCGCAGCAGCTTGGCCTGCAGGCCCAGCGGCATGTCGCCGATCTCGTCGAGGAACAGGCTGCCGCCATCGGCCAGCTTGAACTTGCCTTCGCGCCCGCGCTTGTCGGCGCCAGTGAAGGCGCCGGGGGCGAAGCCGAAGAACTCGGCCTCGAGCAGCGTGTCGGGCACGGCCGCGATGTTGACGCTGACGAACTGCCCCTTGGCGCGCGTGGACGACGCATGGATCGCATGTGCCAGCAGCTCCTTGCCGGTGCCGGTCTCGCCCAGCAGCAGCACCGGGCTGGTGGACTGCGCGGCGCGGCGCGCGTGGCGCTTCACCTCCACGGCCGCCGGACTGCTGCCGATGAAGCTCGCGAAGGTGTACTTGGAACGGCGCTGGCCGTCGGGCGCGTGCTGGTACAGCGGGTTGTTGCGCTGGCTGGCCAGCTCGCGGCGGGCGTCGTCGAGGTCGCGCTGCAGCAGCGCGAACTTGCTGATGAGCGGCTGCAGCGTGGTCTCGGGCTGGTCGAACAGCACGATGCCGATGGCGCCGATGACCTTGCCCAGGCCCTCCCCGTCTTCGCGCTCCTCGCGCAACGGGATGCGGCTCACGACGAAGGTGCCGGCCTTGTTGGTCAGCAGGTCGATGAGGATCGGCTCGCCGGTTTCGAGCACGCGGCGCATCATGGTGTTGGGAATCACGTCCTCGACCATGTGGCCCATGAACTCGTCGATGGACGAAAAGCCCAGCGCCGGCAGGAAGCGCCGGTAGCCCTCGTTCACCCAGACGATGCGCCCGCTGCGGTCGACCAGGAACATGCCCTGGCTGATGCTCGAAAACAGATGAAACATCGAGCGCGCGGCGAGCGCGAGGATGCCTTCGGCGTCCAGGGGCAAGGCGGGCGGCGGTGCGGCGGCAGAGGGAGCGACGGACATGCGCGGATCGTACTGTGTGCGGCCCCCGCCCCTGCCGCGCGCAGGCCCACATGCAACCAAAAACAAAAGCCTTCAGCAAGCCTTAAGTAAATCAATCGTTTGATTTCAATCATGCTCTAATCGCGCCGATGAACGCCAGGGACCCCCTCACCCCAACGCCAATGCCAACGCCCGTGCCCTCGCCGCGCCGCGCCCCCCGCAGCGACGGCGCCGAGGCGCGCCACCGCCTGCTGCACACCGCGCTGCGGCTGTTCGCCCAGAACGGTTTCGCCAAGACCTCGATCCGCGAGATCGCGCGCGAGGCCGGCGTGAACGTCTCGGCCATCAGCTACTACTTCGGCGACAAGGAGGGGCTGTACTCCGCCACTTTCAACGAGCCGATGGGCAGCGATTCGAACGACCTGGTGGCCGCCTGCAACGTGCCCGGCCAGTCGCTCGAGGACACGCTGCGCATCTGCATGGCGGCCATGATCGATCCGCTCAAGCAGGGCGAGATCGTGCGCCAGTGCATCCAGCTGCACATGCGCGAGATGCTGGAGCCCACCAGCCAGTGGGCCAAGGAACTGGAACGCGACATCAAGGGCCCGCACCGCGCCATCGTCGAGCTGCTGTGCCGCCACCTGCAGGTGGAGCGCGCCGACGACGACATCCACCGCCTGACCTTCGCGATCACGGGACTGTCGATGCAGCTGTACGTGAGCCAGGATTTCATCGAGGCCCTGCGCCCGTCGCTGCTGCGCACGCCGCGCGCCATCGACACCTGGGCCGACCGGCTCACGGGCTACGCGATGGCGCTGGTCCAGGCCGAAACCGCACGCCGCCGCCAGGTGGCCGCCGAGCAGAGAAAGAAGCCATGAGACGACTCCGACGGATTGCCCTTGTTCTGAGCCTGCCGCTGGGCCTCGGCCTTGCCGGCTGCGGCCTGACGCGCCCGCCCGCCGCGGTGCAGGCGCCCTTCCCCGC
>NZ_BCUS01000048.1 GCF_001591345.1 Variovorax boronicumulans NBRC 103145
ACATCGCCAGCGCCGGCGGCAGGCCGCCGAGCTTGTTCATCAGCTGCTCGGCGCGCGCCCAGGCGCGGGCGTGGTCGGGGTGGCTCTGGCGCCAGCGCTCGCAGGCGCGGCGGTCTTCGTCGGTGACGGCGCTGTCGTGCAGCCGCATCAGCCATTCGGCGGCTTCGTCGAGCACGCGAGGCGCAAGTGCTGACGTTTCGAAATTCATGGCGCTCATCAGAATGCCTTCGTGCTTCGCACTTCGGCGCGCGCTTGCTTGGGGCGGCCCGGCGCGGCGCTCATGCCATCACCGCCAGGCAGCCCCGGAAGCCCTGCTGCATGTAGCGCTTGACCGTGACCAGCGACACGCCCAGCTCGCGCGCGATGTCCTCGTACTTCATGCCGTCGAGCTGCGACAGCAGGAAGGCCCGGCGTGCGAGCGGCTTGAGGGCGTCGAGCATGGCGTCGATCTCGTGCAGCGTCTGCAGGATCACCAGCCGCTGCTCGGGCGACGGCGCCTCGGGCTCGGGCATGACGGCCAGCGCCTCGAGGTAGGCCCGCTCCAGCGCCTGGCGCTGGTACCAGTTCACGAGGATGTTCTTGGCCACGCTCGTGAGGTAGGCGCGCGGCTGCGCGATGACCTCGAGGTTGCGCGCCGTCAGCAGCCGCGCGAAGGTGTCCTGCGCCAGGTCGGCCGCGTCACACGAATTGCCGAGCTTCTTGCGCAGCCACGACTGCAGCCAGCCGTGGTGGTCGCTGTAGAGGGTGTGGACTTGCTGGAAGGCGGCTTCGGCAGCGGACATGGCGGGCGGCACGGCGGCGGGGGTTCCGCCTACAAATAAGAATTATTCTCATTTTAAGCAAAAAGGCCGCAGTGCCCGCGCTTGCGGACAGCGTGGCTCAGGCCGGCCGGGCCGCCGCGAGCGCCACCGCGTCCGCGCCCGCCGGATAGCGCAGCGTCGCCGCCGTGTCGTTCGCGGCGCGCCAGACGGCCTCGGCCACGTCGGCCGCCGTGGTCACGGCCGTGGGGTTGCCCAGCGCAGCGAAGACGTCCTGCGCCAGCGGTGCGTAGTCCGGCGGGATCAGGCCCTGCATGCGCTGCGCCCCGTTCTCGGTGAACCGCGTGCCGGGCCCGTAACCCGGCTCGACCAGCTTCACGCGCACGTTGAAGGCCGCCAGCTCGAACGCGAGCGAGGCGGTGAAGCCCTCGATCGCCGTCTTGCTCGCGGTGTACGCGGCCACCAGCGGCATCGGCGCGAGCGTGACGGTCGAGGTGACGTTGACCAGCACCCCCGAGCGCCGCGCCCGGAACTGCGGCAGCACGGCCTGCGCCATGGCCATCATGCCGAAGGTGTTGGTCTCGAACACCTCGCGCACGGTGGCCATGGGCGTGGCCTCGAAGGCGCCGAAGAGCCCGACGCCCGCGTTGTTCACGAGCAAGTCGATCGGGCCCGCGTTCTCGATGGCGGCGGCGATGCTGTCGGGTTGCGTCACGTCGAGCGGCAGCACGCGCAGGTTCGGCGCGTCGGGAAAGAGGTCGTCGCGCGGCGTGCGCATGGTGGCGACGACGCGCCAGCCCTGGGCGTGGAAGTGGCGCGCGGTGGCCAGGCCGTAGCCGGAGGAGCAGCCGGTGATCAGTGCGGTTTTCAATGGGGTTCCTTGGTGGTGGGCGATGAAGAGTCCCAACGATAGGGATGACCGACCGGACTTGCTACCATCGAACGTCGCCATTTCTTTTGCAGGAGTCCAGCCATGGCCGATCCCCTGGCCGAGGTCATCGCGCTGCTTCGCCCGCGCGCCGTGTATTCCAAGGTGATCGCGGGCGCCGGCGCCTGGGCCGTGCGCTACACGGCCTTCGGCCAGCCCAGCTTCTGCACCATGCTCGAGGGCGACTGCATCCTGGCGGTCGACGGCCAGCCGCCGCTGGCGCTGGCCGCCGGCGACTTCCTGCTGATGCCGGCCACGCCCGGCTTCACGCTGTCGGGGCGCACGCCGGCGCCGCCGGTGTTTCTCGATTCGCATGAGCAGGCGGCGCGCGAGGACGCACACAACGAGGTCCGCCACGGCGACCGGAACGGTCCACCCGAGGTGCGCATGCTCGGCGGCTACTTCGCCTTCGATTCGCCCGACGCCGCCCTGATGGTGTCGCTGCTGCCTTCTGTGCTGCACATGCGCGGCGTCGCGCGGCTGTCGCTGCTGGTGCAGCTCGTGCGCGAAGAGTCCCTGGCGCAGCGGCCGGGGCGCGACCTCGTGCTCGGGCGGCTGGTCGAGGTGCTGCTGATCGAGGCGCTGCGCTCGGCGCCCGGCGAAGGCGCGCCGCCGGGGCTGCTGCGCGCGCTGGCGGACAGCCGGCTGGCCGCCGCCGTGCGGCACATGCACGCGGACCCCGCGCGTTCATGGACGGTGGAAGAACTCGCCAGCAAGGCCGCGCTCTCGCGCTCGGCCTTCTTCGAGCGCTTCTCGCGCGCCGTGGGCCTGCCGCCGATGGAATACCTGCTGGCGTGGCGCATGGCGATCGCCAAGGACCTGCTGCGCCGCGGCGGCTGCGCGCCGGCGGAGGTGGCCGCGCGCGTCGGCTACAGCTCGGCCAGCACCTTCAGCACGGCCTTCAGCCGCCATGTGGGCCAAGCGCCGGGGCGCTACGCGCGCCAGCTGTAGCCCACAGCGACGATCAGGCCGCGGTGCCTTCCTTCTCCTGCAGCAGGCGCCACATCACCTTGCCGCTGCCGCTCTTGGGCAGCGCATCGACGAACTCCACCTTGCGCGGAATCTTGTAGACCGCCATGTTCTCGCGGCACCAGTCGATGATCTGCTGCTCGGTCGTGTCCTTGTGCGTGGCGCGCAGCACCACCACGGCCTTGACCGATTCGCCGCGGTAGTCGTCCTTGGTCGAGATGACGCAGGCTTCCTGGATCGCGGGGTGGCGGAACATCAGCAGCTCGACCTCGGCCGGCCACACCTTGAAGCCGCTCGCGTTGATCATGCGTTTGAGGCGGTCGGTGATGAAGAAGTAGCCCTCCTCGTCCATGCGGCCCATGTCGCCCGAGCGGAAGAAGCGCTTGCCCTCGAACTCGACGAAGGCAGACTTGGTGGCGTCGGGGCGCTTCCAGTAGCCTTGGAACACCTCGGGGCCGTGGATGATGATCTCGCCCGATTCGCCGATGGGCATCTCCTGCAGCGTGTCGGGGTCGACCACGCGCGCGTCGGTGCTCATGAACGGAATGCCCAGGCACTGCTGCTTGGGGTGGTCCGAGGGGTTGGTGTGCGAGGGCGCGGCGGTCTCGGTGAGGCCGTAGCCTTCCTGGTACTTCAGGCCGTACTGCTCGAACAGGCGCTGCGCCACGGCCTGCGGCATGGCGGCGCCGCCGCCGCCGATGTGGGTCATGCTCGTGAGGTCGTAGCTCGCGAAGTTGGGGCTGGCCATGAGGTCGATGACCATGGTGGGGATGTTGGTCCAGCTCGTGACCTTCCAGCGCGAGATGAGCCGGCCCGCCACGTCGCGGTCCCAGCGCGGCATGATGACCAGCGTGGCCGCCGCGAGGATCGAGGTGTGCATCATGCTCACCACGCCGGTGATGTGGAACATCGGCACCACGGCCAGCACCACCGCCTCCGACGTGGCCTGGCCCCAGAGCTGGCCGGCCATCGCGTTGTGCATGAGGCTCGAATGGTGGTGCACGCAGCCCTTGGGCAGGCCGGTGGTGCCGCTGGTGTAGGGCAGCAGCGCCATGTCGTTGGCGCCCACCACGTGTGCGGGGGCCGGGTGGCCGGCCGCGAGCGCGTCGGTCCACGCCATGACCTGGCCGTCGGCCAGCGCGGGCAGCGGGTGGCGCGTGCCGAGCCAGTCGGCCCAGGCCGGCGCGGGGGCGTCGTCGCCGGTCACGCCGGCATCGAAGGCGTCGGTGAACTGGCTCACGATGAGGTGCGACAGGCGCTGCTCGGGCGGCAGTGCGTCGCTGGCCTTGGCCAGCTCGGCCGCGAGGTCGCCGGTGGTGATCGCCACCTTGGCGTCGGGGTCGACGATGTAGTGCTTGAGCTCTTCGGCCCGGTTCATCGGGTTGACCGGCACCACGACGGCGTTGGCGCGCAGGATGGCGAAATGCGCGATCACCAGCTGCGGGCAGTTCTGCATGTTCAGCACCACGCGGTCGCCGCGCTGCACGCCCAGCGCATGCAGCGTGCCGGCCAGCCGCTCGACCTGGTCGGCCACGTCGCGGTAGCTCAGCACGCGGCCGAAGAAGACCAGCGCGGCCTTGTCGGGGTAGCGCGCCGCCGAGGTGGCCAGGTTGTGCCACAGCGAGGTCGCGGGGACGGTGATCGAATGCGGGAGGCGCTTGGGCCAGAACTTGTAATGCGGGCGTGGTTGCATGGTCTGTGAACAGGCGGAGGAGGAAAAAGGAGAGGGAAAGAAAGCGGTGCGACAAAGGCGCAATGCGCCAGCCTAAGCCGCACCGGCCGCCGCTCCCATCGGGGAAGCCCCCGGGGCGTCACCTTGGCGACGCCCATTCTTCGTACGTCGGGCATGCGCAGGCGCATCGGCTATCGTGCGGGCTCCGCTTCACCTGTGCCTGTCTGCCATGCCCGATCCCGCCCGCCCCACCTTGCGCCGACGCATCGCCCTCTTCGGTGCCGCACTGGCCGCCCTGGCCGCGGCGGGCTGCTCGCGGGTCCCGCGGTTCGGCTTGTCGTCCCCGGCGACGGAGCAGCCGTCCAAGGAACCACCGACCTGGTTCGTGGCCGACTGCTGGCTCGGAACCGAGGACGTGGTCCCGCCGCACAAGGGCAAGGCCGGCGGCTCGGCGGCCGGCACCCTGACGCTGGCCACCGGGCTGTTCGAATGGCGCGTGAACGCCGCGCGCCTGAGCGGCCCGGCGACGGTCGTCGGCTTCTACGGCCCCGCCGCC
Source organism: Variovorax boronicumulans NBRC 103145 (assembly GCF_001591345.1). Taxonomy (GTDB): domain Bacteria; phylum Pseudomonadota; class Gammaproteobacteria; order Burkholderiales; family Burkholderiaceae_C; genus Variovorax; species Variovorax boronicumulans. The sequence goes on from NZ_BCUS01000048.1 coordinate 4,884, forward strand.
GCGGGCAGCAACGGCCCGCTGGCGATCCAGCTGCCGCTGCCCAGCGAGGGGGAGCCGCGCAACGACGGCACCGGCGCCGGCTACGAGCGCACCGGCACGAGCCGGTTGACGCCCGCGCAGATGGCCGACCTGATGGCCGGCCTCTGGTACGTCAGCGTGTCGACGCAGGCCTGGCCGGGCGGCGAGGTCCGCGGACAGTTGAAGCGCAGCACGTGGGGCGTGCACGGCGGCTGACGTCGGACCCCGATGCGATGCGCTCTGCGACTACAGACAGGCGCGGATTTCGGAGCGATACCTGCGGTTCTCCCTTTCCGATCCACCCTCCACCTGACTGAAGGAATGTCATGGCAGCAGACAAGCACGCAAGCGTTCACTGGGAAGGCGCCGGCAAGACCGGCAAGGGCCTGGTCAGCACCGAGACCGGCGCCCTGAAAGACTACCCCTACGGCTTCGCCAGCCGCTTCGAAGACGACCGGCGCGGCACCAACCCCGAGGAAATCGTCGGCGCGGCCCATGCGGCCTGCCTGACGATGGCCTTTGCCTTCGCGCTGGAAGCGGCAGGCCTGACCGCGACGCGCATCGACACCAAGGCCGCCGTGCGGCTGGCCAAGGACGGCGCCGGTTTCAAGATCGACCGCATCCAGCTCGAACTGGACGCGGCCGTGCCGAACCTCGACGAAGCGAAGTTCCAGGAAATCGCCGCCGCCGCCAAGGCCGGTTGCCCGCTGTCGAAGGCGCTGGCGAGCGTGCCCGAGATCACGCTGAAGGCCACGCTGGCGAGCTGACCGCGCTGCTTATGATCGTCTCCACAAAAAAGGAGACGGATCATGAGCAAGCCCACCCGGACCGCATCGGCGGTCCTTTCTTTCGCCCTCGGCGCGTTCGGTGCGTTCGGCACCACGGCGGCCCTGGCCGCCTACCCCGACAAGCCGATCAAGGTCGTCATCGGCTTCCCGGCCGGCGGCCCGCTCGACCAGCATGCGCGCCTGTTGACCGACAAGCTGCAGGCCGTGCTCGGCCAGCCGCTGATCGTCGACTACAAGCCCGGCGCGGGCGGCTCGGTCGGTGCCGACTTCGTCGCCAAGAGCCCGGCCGACGGCTACACGCTGGTGCTGGCCAACACCGGCGTGGCGGTGATCAACGGCGCGCTCTACAGCAAGCTGCCCTACAACACGCAGCGCGACTTCGTGCCGATCGCGCGCACCGCGATGCAGCCGCTGGCGCTGCTGGTCACGCCCAAGCTGCCGGTGCAGAACCTCAAGCAGTTCATCGACTACGCCAAGGCGCGGCCGGGCCAGGTCAACTACGGCTCGGCGGGCAACGGCGGCATCAGCCACCTCGTGCCCGAGATGTTCAAGACCGCGACCGGCCTCTTCATGGTGCACATCCCCTACCGCGGCAGCGCGCCAGCCTTCACCGACCTGATGGGCGGGCAGGTGCAGTTCATGGCCGAATCGATTCCGCAGGCCGCCAACTATCACAAGCAGGGCAAGGTGCGCGCGCTGGCCGTGACCAGCCGCGAGCGCAACCCCGCGCTGCCCGACGTGCCGACCGTCATCGAGTCGGGCGTCAAGGGCTTCGAGGTGGTGGGCTTCTACGGCTTCCTGGCGCCGAAGGACACGCCCAAGGACGTGGTCGCCAAGCTCAGCGATGCGTTCAGGCAGGTGCTGACCAGCCCCGAGGTGCGCGAGCGCATGGTGAGCCAGGGCGCGGACCCGGCCTACCTGGGCAGCGAGGACTTCGCACGCTTCCTCGCGACGGAAACGCCGCGCTGGGACAAGGCGGTGAAGGCCTCGGGCGCGCGGATGGACTGAGCCCCGCCAGCGCTCAGCGCGGCGTGGCCGCGTGCCGCTCCAGCTGCGCGCGGTCGAGCAGCTCGATGCTGCGGTAGCGCACGCGCAGCGTGCCGTCTTCTTCCCACAGCTTGAGCTGGCGGTTCACGCTCTGGCGCGACACGCCGAGCATGAACGACAGGTCTTCCTGCGACACGCCCAGCAGCGTGCCGCCCCCTTCCTCCGTCGGCGCCACCGCGCGCGCGTCCAGCGTGAGCAGCCGGTGCGCCAGCCGCACGGGCAGCGGCATCAGGATCACGTCGTCGATCCAGGCCAGCGCCTGGCGCAGGCGCAGGCACACGAGCCGGGTGAAGGCCATGTGCACGTCGGGATGGTCGGCCACCAGCTGGTGGAAGTCGGCCGCGGCGACCACGGCCATCTCGGTGGTGCCGACGGCGCAGGTGTCGTAGACGCGCTCGCGCCCCACCAGCAGCGAGACCTCGCCGAACCAGTGGCCCGGCTCGAGCATCGCGATCACCGCTTCGCGCCCGCCCGGCGCGACCACGCTCACGCGCAACGAGCCGCTGACCACGCCGAACAGCGCGTCGGGCGACGAGCCCTTGTGGAACAGCGATTCGCCGCGCACCAGCGTGCGCCGGTGCGCCACGGCGAGCAGGCGCTGCTGCACGTCGTCGGCCAGCCGCATGTCGCTGTTGTGCACGGGCGAAGGCTGTGCGTCCGGCTCGGCGGGGCTGGCGCTGGCAGAAGGGGAAGAGCGTGGCATCGCGGGTTTGTCCGGAGCCTCGATTGCCAACACCGGACAGTCTGGCGTCGAGGGGCTGTCGATAGTACGCAGGCCACCCGGGTCGACGCATTCGCGGCAACCCGATGTCCCCTGTCACCCCTGTCGCATGGAGCACACCCCGATGACCACACTGACCGACCTGCAAGCCCGCCGCGAGCGCCTCGTGCTCGACCATTTCGCCGACGAGACCCGCCAGGACTTCGACGCGGTGCTCGGCACCTTCCCGCACCCGCACTACGAGCTGATTCCCAGCGGCGAGGTGCACGACGGCATCGCCGACGTGCGCCAGTACTACACCGACACGCGCCGCGCCTTCCCCGACCAGCGCCACGAGATCATCCAGCTGCGCCATGCCGACGATTCGGTGGTCGTGGAGTTCTGGCTGCTCGGCACGCACCACGGCCCGCTCAAGGGCCTGCCGCCGACGGGCAACAGCTTTCGCTGCCGCATGAACGCCTTCTTCATCTTCGAGGGCGACCGGCTGGTGTGCGAGCGCGTGTACTTCGACACGCTGACGATGCTGCGCCAGCTGCTCGTGGGCGTGCCCCCGGAGATGGTGGGCGGCCTGGTCGCCGGGCTGCTCGGCCAAACCGCCCCGCAACCTGAGGCCGCCACGGCATGACCGACACGCTCGCCCGGCCACTCGAAGGGCGCCATGCGATCGTGACCGGCGGTGCGCGCGGCATCGGCCTGGCCATCGCGCGGCGCTGCCTCGCGAACGGCGCGAGCGTCGCGCTGTGGGATGTCGAGGCTGCGACGCTGATGGATGCCATGGCGCAACTGGCGCCGCGGGGCACCGTGGTCACATCGTTGGTCGACGTGCGAGACGAAGACCAGATCGCCCACGCGGCTTCGCAGTCGCAGGAGCGTTTCGGCCGCGTCGACGTGCTCGTCAACAACGCGGGCGTGCTGGGGCCGACGGTGCCCGCGTGGGAGCACACGCCCGCGCAATGGCGCCACGTGCTCGACATCAACCTCACGGGCGCCTGGCTGTGCTGCCGCGCCATCGCGCCGCTGATGCTGGCGCAGCGGCGCGGGCGCATCGTCAACATCGCCTCGGTCGCGGGCAAGGAAGGCAATGGCTTCAACGCCGCCTACTCGGCCTCGAAGGCCGGGCTCATCGCGCTGACCAAGTCGCTCGGCAAGGAGCTGGCGTCGTCGGGCGTGCTGGTGAACTGCATCACGCCGTCGGCGGCCGACACGGCCGTCTTCGCGGGTGTGCCCGCCGAGCACCGCGAACAGCTGCGCACCGCCCTGCTCTCGCGCGTGCCGATGGGGCGCTTTGTCGACGTCGACGAGGTGGCGGCGATGGCCGCGTGGCTGGCGTCGGACGAGTGCTCGTTCAGCACCGGGGCGGTGTTCGATATCTCCGGAGGGCGCTCGATGTATTGAGCGACGCACCAGGCAGCCCACGCATCCAGACACAGGAGACGACCATGACCCGAGACCCCGACCCCACCGGCTTCGCGCAGATCACCGAACTCGACGGCACGCGCCACGCCGCCATGCCGCAAGACCGCCTGCGCGCCATCCGCCGCGGCGCCGAAGCCCTGCGCGAGCGGCTGCTCGACGCACCGCCCGTTCACTTCGCGCGCAGCTTCAACCTGCTGCGCATTCCGTACCCCGCGTGGTTCGCCTTCACCGGCGTGTACTCGCAGCAGCTGCTCAAGCCGCACATGGTTCACCTGCTGGCGCGCACCGTGCTGGTCCAGTACGACGACTTCGAAGGCCGGCTGCGCACGCTGCTCTTCACGCCGGCCGACTTCGAAGCCGGCAACGAAACGCCCTACTTCAAGCGCCTGAGCGACCAGACGCCGAAGTTCCTGCACAAGGCCATCGCACCGGTCTACCAGACCGTGCTGCAGGCGCTCGCCGGCTGCGGCGTGGCGCCCGAACAGATCGACCACATCACCTACGACCACCTGCACACGCAGGACGTGCGCCGCTGGCTCGGCAGCGCGGGCACACCGGGCCTGCTGCCGAACGCGAAGCTGCTGGTGCACCGCCAGGAGCTCGCGAACGTGCAGGGCCTGCTGCCGGTGCAGGCCGAGTGGTACTGCCCGCACGGCCTGGACGGTGTGCCGACCGAGCGCATCGTCGCCTTCGACGGCAGCCTGCAGCTCGGCCCCGGCGTCGCGCTGGTGCACACGCCGGGGCACACCGAAGGCAACCACTCGCTGGTGTACCGCACGGGCGACGGCCTGCGCGTGAGCAGCGAGAACGGCGTGTCGGCCGACAGCTGGGCGCCGCTGCAGTCGCGCCACAACGGCATCCGCCGCTATGCACAGGCCACGGGCGCCGAGGTGATCCTCAACGGCAACACGCAGGAAAGCAGCAACGACCAGTACCTGTCGATGGTGCTCGAGAAGACGCTCGCGGGCACCTCGGCGCTGCATGGCTTCAGCAACGTCGTGCCGTCGGCCGAGTGCTCGCCGCACTGGCTGTTTCCGGGCGCGCCCACGAGCCACCTGTGGGGCGAAACCAGCTTCGGCGCGCTCGTGCGGGCCTGACCTGCCAACACGCGCACAAAAAAGAAAAGGAGACACACCGATGAACACCGCCACCCTCGATGCCGCCGCCGGCGCGCGCACGCCGGCTTCGGCCGATGCGCGCGACGACGCCGCGCTCTTTCGCAAGATCACCTGGCGGCTGATGCCGCTGCTGTGCGCCTGCTACGTGCTGAACTACCTGGACCGCACCAACGTCGGCTACGCGCAGCTGCAGATGAAGGACCAGTTGGGCTTCAGCGACGCGGTGTTCGGCCTGGGGGCGGGCATCTTCTTTCTCGGCTACGCGGTGTTCGAGATCCCGAGCAACCTGATGCTCGCGAAGATCGGCGTGCGCGCCACGCTGCTGCGCATCATGGGCCTGTGGGGCCTGGCCTCGGCGGCGATGATGTTCGCCACCACGCCCACGCAGTTCTACGTGCTGCGCTTTCTCATCGGCGTGTTCGAGGCCGGCTTCGCACCGGGCGTGCTGTTCTACCTGACGCTGTGGTTTCCCTCGCGCCGCCGCGCGCAGGCCACCGCGCTCTTCTTCATGGCCTTCGGCGCAGCGCCCATCGTCGCGGGGCCGATCGCCGGGCTCACGATGACCTACCTGGACGGCGTGCTGGCACTGCGCGGGTGGCAGTGGCTGTTCCTGCTCGAAGGGCTGCCGAGCGTGCTGCTGGGCGTGATCGCCTTTCGCACGCTGTCGAACAGCCCGGCGCAGGCGCCGTGGCTTTCGGCGGCCGAGAAGCAGCGCGTGGCGCACCTGCTGGCCGAGGACCAGGCCGCGCACGGCGCCGCCGGGCGCCACACCTTCGGCGCGGCGATGCGCGACGGGCGCGTGTGGCTGATCGGCTTCATGTCCTTCCTGATCATCCTGGGCATCTATGCGCTGTCGTTCTGGCAACCGACGATCCTGAAGTCGATGGGGCTCAGCGTGCTGCAGATCGGCTTCTATTCGGTGATTCCCGCCGTGGCCGGCATCGCGGCCAACATCGTCGTGGGGCGCCATTCCGACCGGCACCAGGAGCGCCGCTGGCACTTCGCGCTGGGCGCGCTCGCGGGCGCGGCCGGGCTGGCGCTGACCACGCTCTTCATGCACAACCCCGTGGCCGCCGTGCTGTGCCTGGCGCTGGCGTCGATGGGCATCTCGAGCGCCTTCACCGTGCTGTGGGCAATTCCCGGCAGCTTCATGTCCAAGAGCGCGGCGGCGGCGGGCATTGCGCTCATCAGCACCATCGGCGGCAGCGCGGGGCTGGTGGCACCGATGATGGTGGGCGCGCTCAAGACGCTCACGGGCGGCTTCACGGCCAGCCTGTATGTGCTGAGCGGCGCGCTGGTGCTGTCGGCGCTGCTCATGCTGCTGGCCCTGCCCCGCAGCGCGCTCGGCCAGCGCTAGCGCGCACCGCCGGCGCACCACGGCCGGCCCATTTCGGTGCACACGGCTTGCATACCAGTTGGCACGGAAGCTGCTGATATGCAGGCCTATGGCCATCTCCGCATCCGAAATCAGTGCACGCATCGTCGAAGCGGTGATGGCACAGAAGCTCGCGCCCGGCGCGCGCCTGGGCGAGCAGCCGCTGGCGATGCTGTTCGACTGCAGCCGCACCATCGTGCGCGAGGCGCTCACGCGGCTGGCTGCGCGCGGCATCGTCACGGTGAGCGCGCGGCGCGGCTGGTTCGTCATCGAGCCCTCGCAGGACGAGGCGCGCGAGGCCTTCGAGGCGCGGCGCGTGATCGAGCTCGGCCTCATCCGCAGCACGGGCCGGATCGACAAGGCCGCCCTGCGCCAGTTGAAGGCGCACCTGCAACGTGAAAAGGCCGCACTGAAAGAGAGCGACGTCGGCCACCGCAGCTTTCTTCTGGGCGACTTCCATGTGTGCCTGGCCGAATGCCTGGGCAACACGCTGCTGGCCGACACGCTGCGCGACTTCACCGCGCGCACCACACTGATCGCCATGCTCTACCAGAGCACGCACGACGCCGTGCAGTCGTGCGAAGACCACGTGCAGATCGTCGCGGCGCTGGAGCGCGGCGACCACGCCGCCGCCGAGGCGCTGATGGCCGAACACATCGGCACGGTGCAGTCGGCGCTGCGCGTGCAGGCGCCCGCCGACCCGCTCGCGCAGCTGCGCGATGCGCTGGCACCGCTGAACAACACCCCCACACCGAAGCGCCGCCGCAACGCCGCGCCCGCCGACGACGCCACCACCGATTCATCGACCTACCTAGGAGCCCTTCTATGACCTCTTTCGCCTCCCGCCGCCTTGCCCTCGCGCTGGCCAGCGTCGCCCTGCTGGCCGTCACCGGCGCCGCCCAGGCGCAGAACGCGCTCGACAACGTGCTCAAGGCCAAGACGATCAAGATCGCCGTGCCCACCGACTACCCGCCGTACGGCTCGGTCGACCGCAACATGCAGCCGCAGGGCCTCGACGTCGAGATGGCGCAGCTCGTCGCCGCCAAGCTGGGCGTGAAGGTCGAGCTGGTGCCGGTGACCAGCGCCAACCGCATCCCCTACCTGCAGACGCGCAAGGCCGACCTCGTGATCTCCACGCTCGGCAAGAACGTCGAGCGCGAGAAGGTGATCGACTTCAGCGCGGCCTACGCGCCCTTCTTCCAGGCCGTGTATGCGGCCAAGAGCATGAAGCTCACCAGCTTCGCCGACATGGCCGGCAAGACCGTCGCCGTGACGCGCGGCGCCATGGAAGACCAGGAACTGAACAAGGTGGCGCCGCCTAACGTCGACTACCGCCGCTTCGAGGACAACAACGCGACGATCGCCGCCTTCGTGGCCGGCCAGACGCAGACCCTCGCCACCAGCGCGGCGGTGGCCGGCGACATGCTCGCGAAGAACCCGAAGGTGAGCGCCGAGTACAAGCTGCTGCTGAAAGACAGCCCCTGCTTCATCGGCATCGCCAAGGGCGAGACCGCATTGAAGACCCGGGTCAACGAGATCATTGCCGCCGCCAAGAAGGACGGCACGCTCGACGCGATGTCCAAGAAGTGGCTCGGCAAGGCGGCCGGCGACCTGCCGGTTTGATCGAAGGGCGCGGCCATGGGCATTGAATTCGACTTCGGCGCGGTGCTCGCCGAATGGCCGCTGCTGCTGCGCGGCGTGGCATGGACGCTGGGCCTCACGGCCGTCGGCACCGTGCTCGGGCTGGCCGTGGGCACGCTGTGCGCGTGGGCCCGCTCGGGCGGGCCGGCGTGGCTGCGCGCGCTCGTGGGCGCGTACGTGGAGCTGATCCGCAACACGCCCTTCATCGTGCAGCTGTTCTTCATCTTCTTCGGGCTGCCGGCTGCGGGCGTGAAGCTCTCGCCCGAGGTGGCGTCGGTGATCGCGATGGTGATGAACCTGGGCGCGTATTCCACCGAGATCATCCGCGCCGGCATCGAGGCCACGCCCAAGGGGCAGATCGAGGCCGCCGTGAGCCTGGCGCTCAGCAAGGCGCAGGTGTTCCTGCGCGTGGTGCTGCCGCCGGCGCTCAAGAAGGTGTGGCCCGCGATGGTGAGCCAGATCGTCATCGTGATGCTGGGCTCGGCGGTGTGCGGGCAGATCTCGACCGAGGAGCTGAGCTATGCGGCCAACCTGATCCAGAGCCGCAACTTCCGCGCCTTCGAATCCTTCATCGTCGCCACGCTCATCTACCTGGCGTTGGCCGTGGCGCTGCGCCGCCTGCTCCAGTGGGCGGGGCCGCGCTTCTTCTTCGGCCGCTGAACGCGAGGCCCTTGCACCATGGTCGATTTTTCTCTGTGGGACATCCTGCGCAACCTGCTGATGGCGCTGCGCTGGACCGTCGTGCTCTCGCTCATCGCCTTCGTTGGCGGCGGGCTCGTGGGCGGGCTGCTGCTGTTCGCGCGGCTGCGCGGCGGCAAGGCGGCGCAGCGGGCCGTGGGCCTGTACGTGCAGCTGTTCCAGGGCACGCCGCTGCTGATGCAGCTGTTTCTCGCCTACTTCGGCATCGCGCTGTTCGGCATCGACGTGTCGGCGTGGACGGCCGCGAGCGTGGCGCTCACGCTGTACACCAGCGCCTTTCTCACCGAGATCTGGCGCGGCTGCGTGGCCTCGATCCCCAAGGGCCAGTGGGAGGCCTCGGGCAGCCTGGCGCTGAGCTTCGGCGAGCAGATGCGCCACGTGATCCTGCCGCAGGCCGTGAAGATCGCCATCGCGCCGACGGTCGGCTTCCTGGTGCAGGTGATCAAGGGCACGGCGCTGGCGTCGGTGATCGGCTTTGTCGAACTCACCAAGGCCGGCAGCATGATTTCGAACGCCACCTTCCAGCCCTTCGTGGTGTTCAGCTGCGTGGCCCTGCTTTATTTCGTGCTGTGCTTCCCCGTGAGCCTGTACGCCAAGACCCTCGAGAGGAAGACCCATGGCCGCCGTGCTTGAACCCCAAACCCAACCCGAAGCCGCATCGTTCGCCGCGCCCATCGTGCGCATCACGGCGCTGCGCAAGTCCTACGGCACGAACGAGGTGCTCAAGGGCATCGACCTGGACGTGAAGCGCGGCGAGGTGATCGCCATCATCGGCAAGAGCGGCTCGGGCAAGAGCACGCTGCTGCGCTGCATCAACGGGCTCGAGGTGTTCCAGGAAGGTGCGCTCACTGTCGACGGCAAGCCGCTCCTGCACGAGAGCGCGATGGCCATGCGCACGCTGCGCCAGCGCGTGGGCATGATCTTCCAGGGCTTCAACCTGTTCCCGCACCTCACGGTCGGCAAGAACGTGATGCTGGCGCCCACGCTGGTGAAGAAGCGTTCGTCGATGGAAGCCGCTTCGCAGGCGCGCAAGCTGCTCGAACGCGTGGGCCTGGCCGAGAAGTTCGATGCGATGCCCGAGCAGCTGTCGGGCGGCCAGCAACAGCGCGTGGCCATTGCGCGCGCGCTCGCGATGGAACCGGCCGTGCTGCTGTGCGACGAGATCACCTCGGCGCTCGACCCCGAGCTGGTGGGCGAGGTGCTGCGCGTGGTGGAGTCGCTGGCCGACGAAGGCATGACGCTGTTGATGGTCACGCACGAGATGAGCTTTGCGCGCAAGGTCAGCGACCGCGTGATCTTCATGCACCAGGGCCGCGTGCACGAGATGGGCCCGCCAGCGGAACTGTTCGGTGCGCCGCAGACGCCGGAGCTGAAGCAGTTCCTGTCGTCGCTGCACGACTGACCGCGCGCGCGGCGGCAGCAGCAGCAGCCGCCGCTACAGGTGCTGCGATTCGTCGATGCCCAGCCGCAGCCCCGCGGCCAGCGGCGGCACCAGCCGTCCGCCGCGCCGCTCGACCTCTTCGCCTGCCTTCAGCAGCTGCTGCACCTGCTGGAAGAGTTCGTCGCCGGCCGCGGTCAGCTGCACGCCCTGCTGGCTGCGCGCGAACAGCGCGTGCCCGAGGATGCCTTCGAGCTCCCTCACGCGGGCCGTGATGGCCGGTTGGCTGACAAAGAGGTGGCGGGCCGCCGCGTTGACGGAGCCCAATGTCGCGGCCCAGTGAAAGGCCTCCAGTTGCCGGAAGGTGATGCGCAACACCGCAGCCCCCTTTCAGCCGAGGGCTGTCGTGGACGTGCAGGGGTACACCGCGGCCTGTTCGCTCTTCTGCTTCATGTCTGCCTTCTTTCAAAGCAATTCAATCGCATCGAATGGCGAGAAGGCCACGCAACGGGGAATTCTAATTGCGTGAATTCCCATGACCACGGACGCAAACCACGGATCCAATCCAATTCAACAGAGGTGATTCCTTCTCATCAAATCCTTGAATTAACCGACTCCCAGGCTTGTAAGGCATCGCCGGGAGTGAATTGAGAATTTAGTGCAATCACAGTTCCTGTTAAAGAGAATTTTTTTGATATAGAACTTTGGTGGTAGGTGCAATTCGACCGAAAGCCACGGGAATCGGTGGGCCTTGTGGGCCTGGCCGGGGCCGCGCGTCAATGCGCCGTCAATGCGTCGCCAATGCGCGCTCCCGCCAGGCCCCCAGGCCTTCCGGCCCGAAGCGCTCGGCGATGCGGTGCAGCCAGATGGTGAAGTGCGCCGGGGCCCGCGCCAGTTCGCGGTGCAACTCGGGCAATGCCAGCCATCGCCACTCGCGCACCTCGCCGGGGTCGGGTTGCGGCAGCCCGTGCGCGATGCCGACGAACACGTGGTCGTACTCGTGCTCGACCAGCTCCGCGGACACCGCCTCCCGGTAGAGAAAGGCCGTCACCGGCTGCAGCGCGCACCGCAGGCCCAGCTCTTCGTGCAGCCGCCGCAGGGCGGCCGCGCCGGTGTCCTCGCCGGGGCGCGGATGCCCGCAGCAGCTGTTGCTCCACAGGCCGGGCGAGTGGTACTTGCCCAGCGCGCGCTGCTGCAGCAGCACCCGGCCCTGCGTGTCGAACAGGAAGATCGAGAACGCCCGGTGCAGGATGCCCTCGCGGTGGGCACTCATCTTTTCGACCGCGTGCAGCGGCCGGTCTTCGGCGTCGACGGCGATCAGGAATTCGTCCATGAGCTGCTCCAGAAGTGAGGGCCCGGAGCCTCGCGGCCCCTGCGATTTCCCTGCCCTGGCGGCTTCGAAAAAAACCGGCTCACTTCTTTAGCACGTATTTTTTGCCAGGCTGCAATAAGAAATTCAAATTAGTTCAAACTAATTACATCGGCTAAGAATATAAAAAATGGAATAAACACAAATAATTACACAGATAACAAAAATATCGAATCCGATTCACAAATGCGCCCAAATCGCCCCACGGGTATTTCTTGCGCATTTCGAACCGTGGTTCCTGGTTCGCCCGCGCCGCACGGTCAATGGCGCGCCATCGGCAACGCGTGATCGCCGGCGCTTTCCCGCGCGCCCCGGGCCGGGTTAACCTCGCCCTTCATGGCCCGCCTTCGCACCGCATCGATCATTCGCCCGCTCTCGCGAGAGCGGGTGAGCTAGCGCACGGTTCGAAACCACGCCATGCAACCCGCCCCAGGAGGCGGGTTTTTCTTGTCCGTCTCCCGAGCTTTGTTCCCCACCCGCAGGAGACCGAATGACACCGACACCACCCACATCTACGCCCGTGCTGCACATGGTCTGCGGCAAGATCGGCGCCGGAAAGTCCACGCTGACCCGGCGCCTGGCGCAGGCGCCCGCCACCGTGTGCATCAGCGAGGACACCTGGCTCGCCGCGCTCTACCCCGGTGAAATCCACGCGCTGCCCGACTACGTGCGCGCCGCCGGCCGGCTAAAGCAGGCGATGGGTGAGCACGTCTGCGCGCTGCTGGGCGCCGGCGTGTCGGTGGTGCTCGACTTTCCGGCCAACACGGTGAGCCACCGCGCCTGGGCGCGCGGCCTCTTCGAGCAGGCCGGCGCGGCGCACCAGCTGCACTTTCTCGACGTGCCGGACGACATCTGCAAGGCACGGCTGCGGGCGCGCAACGCGGCGGGCGAGCACCCCTTCGAAACCTCCGACGCGCAGTTCGACCTGATCACCCGCCACTTCGTGCCGCCCACGGCCGAGGAAGGGTTCCACGTGATCCGCCACGATCGGTAAGCTGCGCGCCGATGCACATCGAACCCGCCCTGTCCACTGAAGCGCCCGCCGTCGCGGCCGTGTTGACCGAAGCCGCGCAATGGCTCGCCGAGGGAGGACGCCCGCTCTGGAGCGCCGCCGACACCGGCCTCGAACGCATCCAGCGCGACACCGACGCCGGCCGCTACGTGGTGGCCAAGGAGAACGGCGACTGGGCCGGCGTGATGCGCCTCGATCTGGAAGACCCGTCGTTCTGGCCCGAGATCGCGCCCGGCAGCGCGCTGTTCGTGCACAAGCTGGCCGTGCGCCGCGCCTGGGCCGGCCGGGGCGTGTCGCGCGCGCTGCTGGGCCATGCACGCGACCACGCCCGCGCGCTCGGGCGCCCCTGGCTGCGGCTGGACTGCGTGGCCGATCGCGCCGCGCTGCGCACGCTGTACGAGGGCTTCGGCTTCGCGCTGCACAGCTGCATCGACCTGCGCGGCGGGACGTTTGCGCGCTACGAACTGCGCGTGAACGGCTGACCGTCCGACACGCCGACGCGTCCCTTCGGCGCTGGCGGGAACATCGTGGCCTGTGGCAAGCTCGCACGCTCCATGACCGACCGAATCCCGCCCTCTCATTTCCGCCGTCGGGTGCTGCGCGCGCTGCTGGGCGCCGCCGCCCTGCCCGCGCCGTTCGCGGCGCTGGCCGGCTTCAACTTCTTCACCAATGAATACACCGCCACGCGCGAGGAGCTGCAGTCGCAGATCGCCAAGCGCTTTCCGGTGGCCGAGCGCTATGCCGAGATCTTCATGGTCGGGCTGCGCGACCCGCAGCTGGGCCTGGACGGGCGCGCCAACCGCGCGGCCATCACGGCCACGCTGACCATCGCCAGCCCGCTGCTGGCGGCCTCGCCGGTGCAGGGCGTGGTGTCGGTGAGCAGCGCGCTGCGCTACGACGCGGCGGCACGCGCGCTGCGGCTCGATCAGCCCAAGGCCGAGCGGCTCGAGCTGCAGGGCGTGGAAGGCCGCGACGCCGAGCGCCTGCAGAAGGTCGGCGCGGTGGTCGCGCAGGAACTGCTGCAGGGCCAGATCCTGCGCAGCTTCACGGCCGACGAGCTCACGGTCGGGCGCAAGACCTACGAGGTGGGCGACATCACGGTGCAAGACAACGGCATCAAAGTGCAACTCAAATGAAACAACGTGCCGCCCTTCTTGTCCTGATCGCCGCTGCGCTCGTCGGCGCCGGCTGCGCCGCCATCGCCCCGAAGGCGAAGCAGCATTTCGACCTGCAGGCCCACCGCGGCGGACGCGGCCTGGCGCCCGAGAACACGCTGGCCGCGTTCTCCAACGCGATGGACCTGGGCGTGACCACGCTCGAACTCGACATCGGGCTCACGGCCGACGGCGTGGTGGTGGTGTCGCACGACACGGCGCTCAACGCCGACCACACGCGCGACGCGCGCGGCGCCTGGCTCACGGCCAAGCCCGCCCCGTCCGTGCGCTCGCTCACGCTGGCGCAGCTGCAGACCTACGACGTGGGCCGCCTCAACCCCGAGAGCAACTACGGCAAGCAGTTCGCGCTGCAGCAGCCGCGCGACGGCGAGCGCATTCCCACGCTGGCCGCGCTGTTCGCGCAGGTGCAGGCGCGCGGCGCCGATGCCGCGCGGGTGCACTTCAACATCGAGACCAAGATCGACCCGACCAAGCCCGACGAGACCGCCGCGCCCGAGCCCATGGTGCGCGCGCTGCTGGCCGAGATCGACAAGGCGAAGATGGGCGAGCGCGTGACCATCCAGAGCTTCGACTGGCGCACGCTCGCGCTGGTCGGCCAGCTCGCGCCGCAGCTGTCGCGCGCCTACCTCACCACGCCCCGCACGCTGAAGGACAGCCGCTGGACCGCCGGCCTTGACGCCGCCGGCTTCGCCTCGGTGCCGCAGCTCGTGAAGGCCGCGGCCGGTGTATCGGCCGGGCCGCTGATCTGGTCGCCGGCGCACGCCGACCTGGGCGCCCCCGCCATCCGCGAAGCGCAGAAGCTCGGCATGAAGGTCGTGCCCTGGACCGTGAACCAGCGCGCCGACATGGTGCGGCTCATGGACGCGGGCGCCGATGGCCTGATCACCGACTACCCCGACGTGCTGCGCGACCTGATGCGCGAGCGCGGACTGGCACTGCCACCACCAGCGAAGGCCGCCTCATGAGCACCGTGACGCAACTCGACACCATCGCCTCGGGCATCGCCGCCTTGCAAGGCGGCAGCGGCTCCGTCACCACGCTCTCCACGGCCGCGCGCGCCAGCACCGAGCTGCTCGGCGCGCTGCCGCCGCGCTATGGCGAGGTGCTGCTGAACCTGCTGGACCGACTCGAATCGAGCGCGCTTTTCAGCGAGGAAAGCTGCTCGTTCAGCCAGAAAGACCTGCTCGACAACCTGCAGGTGTGGGTCGACAAGGCCCGCGGCCAACTGGTGTCTTGAGGCGCCGGCGCCCCGCCCCGGTTTATCATCGCGCCCAACCATGCGCACCCTGCTGCTCGCCCTCATGATCGCCCTGCTGCCCATCCGCGGCTGGCTCGGCGACGCCATGGCGCTCGAGATGGTGCGGCATTCGCTGCCCGCCGCCGAGGCGGTGGTGGCCGCGGCAAACGGCATCGCCGAAACGCACTGCCATGAAGCCACCATGGAGGCCGACACCGGCCACGACATGGCGGCCATGCACGACAACAGCGGCGATTCGCAGCAGTCCCACGGCACCGACCACGCGAACTGCGGCACCTGTGTCGCCTGCCAGGTCTGCCACACGGTGGCACTCGGCGGCATGCCGCTGGTCGACACCCCGCATGCGGCGCCCCAGGCGCCGCCGGCCGCGCACGCGGCCCGCTTTGCCAGCGCCGAGCCCGTCCTGGGCTTCAAGCCGCCCATTTCCTGATCTTCCTGCCCGTAGTCCGTCCGCAGTGAGCCTTTGGCTCGCAGCGTTCGCCGTATTGCCCATGGAGATCGCTCGTGAATTCCCTTGCTCGCCGGCCGTATGCCGGCATCCCCCGCTATCGGACAGATAGCCCGCCCCTCGGGCGAAAAAGTCACTTTTCATTCCTCAGAACCGCCACCGCGCTGACCGCTGCGTTGGTGCTCGCCGGCTGCGCCAGCCTGTCGCCCGACGGCGGCGCCGGCGACGTGCAGGCGCTGGTCGACGGCAATCCGCTCATGGCGGGCGCCGCAGCCCAGCGCAAGCCGGACGACGCCTCGCAGCAAAGCGTCGACGCGCTGCTGGCCAAACCGCTGGACGCCGAAGCCGCCGTGCGCATCGCGCTCGTCAACAGCCCGCGCGTGCAGGAGGCCTTTGCCACGCTGCAACTGAGCGACGCCGACCGCGTGCAGGCCGCGAGCCTGCCGAACCCGGTGCTGTCTTTCAGCCGACTGGCGCAGGGCAGCGAGCGCGAGTTCGAGCGCATGCTGACTTTCAACGTGGTGGGCCTGCTCACGCTGCCGTGGCAGGCGCGCTGGGCCGGCCAGCGGCACGAGGCCGCCAAGCTGCAGGCGGCGCAAAGCGTGCTGCTGCTGGCCGCCGACACCCGCCGCGCCTGGGTGCGCGCGGTGGCCGCGCAACAGAGTGTGAGCTACCTGCGCGACGCGAAGGACGCCACCGAGGCCGGCGCCGAACTGGCGCACCGCATGGCCAAAGTCGGCAACTGGAGCGCGCTGCAGCGCACGCGCGAACAGCTGCTGCTGGCCGACGCGTCCGCGCAGCTCGCACGCGCCGAACAGGCGGCCGTCGCCAGCCGCGAACAGCTCACGCGCCTGCTGGGCCTGAGCGGCGCGCGCACCGGCTACACCCTGCCCGACCGCCTGCCGCCGCTGCCGAAGGCCGCGCCCGAGCTCGGCGACGTGCAGGCCCTGGCGCTGCGCGACCGGCTCGACGTGCGCTCGGCGCAGGCGCAGAACACGGCCGTGGCCGGCTCGCTCGGCCTCACGCACGCCACCCGCATGATCAATGCGATGGAGTTGGGCGTGGTGCGCAACACCACCTTCGAGAACGACGCCGATCGCTCGAAATCGACCACGCGCGGCTTCGAGCTCGAGCTGCCGATTCCGATCTTCGACTGGGGCCAGGCCCGCAGCGGCCGCGCCGAGGCGCAGTACCTGCAGTCGGCCGCGCGCGTGCGCGACGTGGGCGTGCTCGCCGCCAGCGAGGCGCGCGAAGCCTGGCAGGGCTGGAACACCGCCTACGCCCTGGCGCGCCGCTACCGCGACGAGGTGCTGCCGCTGCGCAAGCAGGTCAACGAGGAGATGGTGCTGCGCTACAACGGCATGCTCGCCAGCGTGTGGGAGCTGCTCGGCGAAACGCGCGCGAGCATGCTCGCCGTGAACGCCGGCATGGAGGCCCAGCGCGACTTCTGGCTGGCCGACACCGACCTTCAACTGGTGCTCACGGGCAGCTCGCCCGGCGGCATGACGGCCCTGCAGACCGCGGCCACCAACGAACCAGCGGCGGGAGGCCACTGACATGAACCGTCGCAACTTCTTTGCGGGCGCCGCCACGGCCGTGGCCGCCTCCACCGTGAGCCGCGTGAGCATGGCCGCGCTGCCCGAGCCGGTGACACAGGCATCGACCGCCACCGCACCGCCGCTCGTGCCGCCCAACGGCCGACCCTACAACCCCGTCGTCACGCTCAACGGCTGGACGCTGCCCTGGCGCATGAACGCCGGCGTCAAGGAATTCCACCTCGTCGCCGAACCCGTCGTGCGCGAGATGGCGCCCGGCTTCAAGGTCAACATGTGGGGCTACAACGGCCAGTCGCCGGGCCCGACCATCGAGGTGGTCGAGGGCGACCGCGTGCGCATCTTCGTGACCAACAAGCTGCCCGAGCACACGACCGTGCACTGGCACGGCCAGCGCCTGCCCAACGGCATGGACGGCGTGGGCGGCATCACGCAGCCGCACATTCCGCCGGGCAAGACCTTCGTCTACGAGTTCACGGCGCGCCGCCCCGGCACCTTCATGTACCACCCGCATGCCGACGAGATGGTGCAGATGGCGATGGGGATGATGGGCTTCTGGGTCACGCACCCGAAGGCCGAGCATCCGCTGATCGAGAAGGTCGACCGCGACTTCTGCTTCCTGCTCGGCAGCTTCGACGTGGAGCCCGGCAGCGCCACGCCCAAGGTCAACACCATGACCGACTTCAACATCTGGAGCTTCAACAGCCGCGTGTTCCCGGCCATCGACACGCTCAACGTGCGCCGTGGCGACCGCGTGCGCATCCGTGCGGGCAACCTCACGATGACCAACCACCCGATCCACATCCACGGCCACGAGTTCGAGGTCACGGGCACCGACGGCGGCCCGGTGCCGCGCACCGCGCGCTGGCCCGAGGTGTCGGTCGACGTGGCGGTGGGCCAGATGCGGCAGATGGAGTTCATTGCCGACGAGGAAGGCGACTGGGCGCTGCACTGCCACAAGGCGCACCACACGATGGGCCCGATGGGGCACGACGTGCCGACCATGATCGGCGTGGACCACAAGGGCGTGGCCGAAAAAATCAAGAAGCTCGTGCCCGACTACATGGTGATGGGCGACAAGGGCATGGCCGACATGGGCGAGATGGAAATGCCCATTCCCGAGAACACCGTGCCCATGATGACCGGCACCGGCCCCTTCGGTTCGGCCGAGATGGGCGGCATGTTCACGCTGCTCAAAGTGCGGCGCGACCAGAAGCCGGGCGACTACCGCGACCCGGGCTGGTTCAAGCACCCGGCCGGCACGGTCGCGCGCGAGGTGTCGGCCAGCGGTGCGCCGGTGGCGCCGCGCAAGACCGGCACCGCGCCCGCGAGCCCCGACAGCGGCAGCGGCAGCGGCAGCGGCAGCGGCAGCGGCAGCGGCAGCGCCACCGTGCGCAAGCCCTCGGGCCATGGGGCCCACAACCACTGATCGCATCGATCCAACTTTTTGAAATTCCATTCATGAACACCCGTTTCTCCACCCTCGTCGCCGGCATCGCACTGGCGGCCGTCACCACGTTCGCCACAGCCCACGAAAGCCACGCACCCAAGGCCGGCACCGCCACGCTCGCGCCCGAGCAAAAAGCCTGGGGCATCGCCGGCAAGGCCAGCGCCGTGAAGCGCACCATCGACATCGCGATGGCCGACGACATGACCTTCACGCCCTCGGTCCTCGAAGTGCGCGAAGGCGACACCATCCGCCTGCGGCTGAAGAACCGCGGCAAGGACCTGCACGAGCTGGTGCTGGGCACCGCCGCCGTCATCGAGGACCACGCCGCCATGATGAAGAAGCACCCCGGCATGGAGCACGACGAGCCCTGGATGGCGCACGTGCAGCCGGGCAAGACCGGCGAACTGATCTGGACCTTCAACCGCGCCGGCGACTTCGACTTCGCCTGCCTCGTGAAGGACCACTACGAACTCGGCATGGCCGGCCGCGTGCGCGTGCTCGCCGCGGCCGCGCCCACACGATGACCCACTGAAAGGAACCCCACCATGCAACGACGAACCCTCCTGAAACTCGCCGCCGCCACCGCGTCCCTGCCGCTCGCCGCGCAGGCCGCCGCACCGATGGTCGAGATCTGGAAAGACCCGAACTGCGGCTGCTGCCAGGACTGGGTCAAGCACCTCAACAAGAACGGCTTTGCCACGCGCGTGCACGACGAGGGCAACGGCCCGGCGCGCGAGCGGCTCGGCATTCCGACGAAGCTGGGTTCGTGCCACACCGGCCGCGTCGGCGGCTACGCCATCGAAGGCCACGTGCCGGCGCGCGAAATGCATCGGCTGCTGAAGGAAAAGCCCAAGGCCGTCGGCCTGGCCGTGCCCGGCATGCCGATCGGCTCGCCCGGCATGGACGGCCCGGCCTACGGCGACCAGCGCGACGCCTACGACGTGCTGCTGGTGCTGGCCGACGGCAGCACGCGCGTCTTCCAGAGCTACCGCTGAGCCCCTCTTCACCCTTCATCCCATCCAAACCAGGAAGGAACCCCGACCATGAAAAAAGTCCTCACCGCCCTCTCCACCCTCGTGCTCGCCGCCGCGGCGTTCGCGCAGGCCGCACTGCCCCAGGTCGACGGCGAAGTCCGCAAGGTCGACACCGACGCCAAGAAGATCACCCTGCGCCACGGCGACATCCCGAACCTCGAGATGACCGGCATGACCATGGTGTTCCGCGTGAGCGACCCGGCGCTGCTCGCCAAGGTGAAGGCCGGCGACAAGGTGAAGTTCACCGTCGACAAGGTCGACGGCGCACTCACCGTGCTGTCGATCACGCCGGCAAACTGAACCTCAGGACCTGAAGCGCCCCGGATCGAAGGGCGCCAGCGGTATCTCCGGCGCAACGCCCGCCAGCAGCTGCGCCGCCAGCCGCCCGGTTCGCGCCGAGCCGCACAGGCCGACGTGGCCATGCCCGAAGGCCAGCACGATGTCGGCGCTGGCCGCCGACGGGCCGATGCACGGCAGGCCGTCGGGCAGGCTCGGGCGGTGTCCGAGCCAGTGCGCCACCGAAGGCGCACCGGGCGCGGGCGGTGCCAGCGACGGGAACATCGATTGCAGATGCGCGTGCAGGATCTTGGCGCGGCGCCAGTCGGGCGCCGCCTCGAGACCCGCGATCTCCACCTGGCCCGCCGCGCGCAGGCCGCCGTCCATCCAGTGCGCAATGAGTTTGCCGTCGGCCACCATGGTCGGCGTTCGCGGGCCGGCCGTGGCGCCTTCGAGCACCACGTGGTAGCCGCGCTCGGACTCCAGCGGCACCGCCGAGCCTGCCGCCGCGGCCAGCGGGCCCGAGCGCGCGCCGGCGCAGATGGCAGCACCATCGCAGGCGATCTCGCCGACCTCCGTGCGCACGGCGCGCAGCCGGCCGCCCTCGATGCGAAAGCCGGTGGCCCGCGCGGCGACGCGTTCGGCGCCCGCGTCGAGCGCATGTTGGGCGAGGGCCGCCACGTAGGCGCCCGGATTGCGGCAGTGGCCGGCTTCGGGCACGAAGATGCCGAGCGTGTAGCGCGTGGCCAGATCGGGCTCGCGACGGCGCAGCTCGTCCGCCGGCCATTCTTCCCACTGGACGCCGGCGCGCCGGCGCACGCGCCAGCCCAGCGCATCGCCGTCGAACTCGGCGCGCGAACGGTAGGCATGCAGCAGCCCGCGCCGTTCGATGAGCTGCGGCACGCCGGCCTCGGCGGCCAGTTGTGCATGCAGCGCGGGCGCATCGACCAGCAGCGTGCGCAATGCGTCGGCGGTGCGCTGCACGCGCGCCTCGGTCCAGCCCGAGGCCAGGTAGCGCAACAGCCATGGCAGCGCGCGCGGCAGGTGGCGCCAGCGCAACGCCAGCGGCCCGAGCGGGTCGGCCAGCCAGCCCGGCACCTTGCGCCAGGCCCCCGGCAGCGCGGGCGGCACCACGGAGTGCGATGACAGCCAGCCGGCATTGCCGTAGCTCGTGGCCTGCGGGCCACCCGGCTCGCCGGGCTCCACCACCGTCACGCGCAGGCCCGCGCGCAGGGCCTCGATGGCGGTGGCGCAGCCCACCGCGCCCGCGCCGATCACCACCACGTGGCGGCTGCCGCCCTCGGGGGAGAAACTTCTTGCAACTGTCATTGTGGGGATCGTAAAGGTCGCGGTCCCATAATCGGCCGCCATGTCCGCTGCGTCTTCTTCCCCCTCTTCTCGCGCCGGTGCCATCACCGACGTCGCCGGCATCGAAGTCGGCCATTTCTCCGACACCCGCCGCCCCACCGGCTGCACCGTGATCATTGCGCGCGACGGCGCCGTGGCCGGTGTCGATGTGCGCGGCGCCGCGCCCGGCACGCGTGAGACCGACCTGCTCTCGCCCGGCAACCTCGTGCAGGAAGTGCACGCCGTCATGCTCGCCGGCGGCAGCGCCTGGGGCCTGGCCGCCGCCGAGGGCGCGATGCGCTGGCTCGAAGAGCGCGGCGTCGGCATGGACGTGCGCTTCGGCACCCTGCCCATCGTGCCGGCCGCCGTGCTGTTCGACCTGCCGATGGGCGACGCGCGCATCCGCCCCGACGCGGCCGCGGGCTACGCCGCCTGCGAAGCCGCCTCGACCGACGCGCCCGCCGAAGGCAACGTGGGCGCGGGCACCGGCGCGCTGGTGGGCAAGCTCTTCGGCGTGCACCGCGCGATGAAGGGCGGCATCGGCACCGCCTCGGTCACCGTCGGCGGCGTCACGGTCGGCGCACTCATCGCGGTCAATTCGCTGGGCGACGTGATCGACCCCGACACCGCCCTGCCCGTGGCCGGCGCGCGCACCGAGGACGGCAGCGCCCTGCTCGACACGCGCCGCGCGCTGCTGCGCGGCGAGCTGCCCAAGCCGCTGCTGGCCGGCACCAACACCACCATCGGCGTGATCGCCACCGACGCGGTGCTGACCAAGGTGCAGGCCAACCGGCTCGCCATGGTGGCGCACGACGGCCTGGCGCGCGCCATCAACCCGGTGCACACCATGAGCGACGGCGACACGTTGTTCGCACTGGCCACCGGCCGCGTGCCGCTCGAAGGCGATGCGCCCGGCATGACCGTGCTGAGCACCATGGCCGCCGAAGCCACCGCGATCGCCACCGTGCGCGCGGTGCGCGCCGCACGCGCGATGACCGTGGGCGAGCTGCACATTCCCTGCGCCGCCGACCTGGCCGCACCGCGCGGCTGACCCGCGCACCGCACGACGAGGCACCCCATGGCGTTTCCCCGCACCCTGAAGCTGATCCTGCTGTCGATCCGCGACCTGATCGCCTCGGCTGGCCCGATCGTGTTCATCGTCATCGGCCTGCTGATCGCGGCCTACTGGTGGCTGCAGCCGCAGCCGCCCAAGCACGTGACGCTGGCCACCGGCCCCACGGGCAGCGCCTATGCGCAGTTCGGCAAGCGCTACGCGGACGCCCTGAAGCACAGCGGCATCACCGTCGAACTCAAGGCCACCTCGGGCTCGACCGAGAACCTGCAGCTGCTGCGCACCGGCGGCGCCGACGTGGCCTTCGTGCGCGGCGGCAGCGCCGACCCGGTGGCCGACGAAGAGGCCGGCCTGCGCTCGCTGGGCGCGCTGTTCTTCGAGCCCATCTGGCTCTTCTACCGCACCGACACCGCGCAGAAGATCGACCGCAAGACCGGCACGCTGACCTCGCTCACGCAGCTGCGCGGCCTGCGCGTGAACGTCGACCTGCCCGGCAGCGGGCTGCCCGAGATCATGGAGCGGCTGCTCAAGGCCAACCGGCTCGGGCCCGACGACCTGCTGCTGTCGAACCTCGAGCAGGCCGCCGCGGCCGAGGCGCTGCAGGCCGGGCTGCTCGACGCCATCGTGCTGTTCTCGGCCCCGCAGTCGCCGCAGGTGCAGCGGCTGCTGCGCGCCGGCGACATCCAGCTCATGGACTTCGGCCAGGCCGAGGCCTACACGCGGCGCTTTCCGTTCCTCTCGGCCGTGTCGCTGCCGCGCGGCGTGGTCGACCTGTCGAAGGACCTGCCGCTGCACGACGTGTCGCTGCTCGCCGCCACCACCTCGCTGCTGTCGCGCGACGAGACCCACCCGGCCCTGCGCCAGCTGTTCGCGCAGGCCGCGCAGACCGTGCACAGCGACGCCGGCTGGTTCAACCGCGCGCGCGACTTTCCCAACACCCGCACCAGCGAACTGCCCGTGAGCCCCGAGGGCGACCGCGCGATCAACGGCACGCCGCCCTTCTGGCAGCGCTACCTGCCGTTCTGGGCCAGCAACCTCGTCGAGCGCATGTGGCTGGTGCTGGGCGGCGTGCTGGTGCTGATGCTGCCGCTGAGCCGCGTGATCCCGCCGCTGTACCAGTTCCGCGTGCGCCGCCGCGTGTTCCGCTGGTACGCGCGGCTGCGCGACATCGAGGCCAAGGTGGACGGGCGCCAGAGCCAGGCCGAGCGCGACAAGCTGCTGGAAGAACTCGACGACCTCGACCGCGTGGTCAACAAGGTGGCCGTGCCGCTGTCGTACGCCGACGAGCTCTACGCGCTGCGCAACAACATCTACGCGGTGCGCAAGCGGGCACTCGCGGGATCGGCGGGGGCAGCCGCCGCTGCGCCGGTCCGCGCGGCCACCTGACAAAAAGGCCCGGGCGCGCGCTTGCTGTCCACGCTGATCGATTTCGCCGACCCGCGCACCGACGGGGCGACCCGGCTGCGTGCCGCCTTCGGCGCACCGGTGCGCGTGCTCGTCGCCCATGCGCCGCACGAGGTGCGCCCTGTGCTGGAGGCCGTCGAGGCGCTGGCCCGCGAAGGCCGCTGGTGCATCGGCCACCTGCGCTACGAGGCCGCTGCGGCGTTCGATCCGGCGTTCGAGGTGCATGCGCCCGACGGGCCACTGGCCTGGTTCGGCGTGCACGACGCAGCATTGCCGTGGCCCGACGCGCCGGCGCCCGCCGTGGCGCCCGTCGCGTGGTCGGCCGACCTGTCGCGCGAAGCCTTCGACCGCAACATGCAGGCGATCCACCACGCCATCGCAGACGGCGTGCTGTACCAGCTCAACTACACGGCGCCGCTGCGCGCGGCCTTCGACGGCGACGCGCAGGCCTGGTTCCACGCGCTGCGGCAGGCGCAGCCCAACGGCTACGGCGCCTTCATCGACACCGGCGACGAACAGGTGCTGTCGGTGTCGCCCGAGCTGTTCTTCGACCGCGACGGCGACCGCATCCTCGTGCGCCCCATGAAGGGCACCGCGCCGCGCGGCGCCACGCCCGCCGAGGACGCGGCCCACGCGCTGCGGCTGCGCACCGTGCCCAAGGAGCGCGCCGAGAACGTGATGATCGTGGACCTGATCCGCAACGACCTCTCGCGCGTGGCCCAGCCCTTCTCGGTGCGCGTGCCGCGCCTCTTCCACACCGAGGCGCTGCCCACCGTGTGGCAGATGACCTCCGACGTGGAGGCCCGGCTGCGCGAAGGCACGACGCTGGCCGACCTGTTCGCGGCGCTGTTCCCCTGCGGTTCCATCACCGGCGCGCCGAAGGTGAGCGCCATGCGCATGATCCGCGCGCTGGAGCCCGATGCGCGCGGCGTGTACTGCGGCGCCGTCGGCGTGGTGCGGCCCGGCGGGCACGCGACCTTCAACGTGCCGATCCGCACCGTCACGCTGCGCGGCAATGACGCGCGCTGCGGCATCGGCAGCGGCATCACGGCCGATGCGCAGGCGGATGCGGAGTGGGACGAGTGGCGGCACAAGCGCGCCTTTCTCGACGCGGCGGTATCTTCGCAACCATGACCTCCTTCGAGCTGCTCGAAACCCTGGCGCTGACTGATGGCGCATTGCGCGATGCGCCCGCGCACCTGGCCCGCATGCGCAACGCGGCTGCGCACTTCGGCTATCCGTGGCACGAAGCACACGTGACGGCCTGCCTGGACCAACTACGCACCGCGCATGCCGCAGGCACATGGCGCGTGCGCCTGCTGCTCGACGCACAAGGCCAACCGCGCGCCGAAGCCTTCGCCATGGACGCTGCGCCGCCGCGCGTGCGCCTGCAACTGGCCGCGCGCGCGTTCGACGAGGCCGACAGCGAGTTCTCGCGCTTCAAGACGACGCGCCGCGCGCACTACGAGGCGTTCACACCGACCACACCCGGCGTGTTCGACACGCTGCTGTGGAACCGCGACGGCGAGATCACCGAATGCACGCGCGGCAACATCGCGCTGCGGCTCGACGGCCGCTGGGTCACGCCGCCGCTGCACTGCGGGCTGCTCGACGGCATCGGGCGTGCCCGCCGGCTGCGCGAAGAACAACTGACCGAAGCGGTCGTGTGCGTGGACGACCTGCCTCGCGTCGAGGCCCTCGCCTTCATCAACAGCCTGCGCGGCTGGCTCGACGCCGACCTCGTCGACCACGACGCCCCCTGAACGACAAAGCGCGCGGCCCCTTGCGGAACCGCGCGCTCTGATGGTCGAAGCGGCCGAAGCCGCCCGCGTCCTGTCTTACTTGAGGGCCTTGTAGCGCATGCGTTTCGGCTTGGCGCCTTCTTCGCCGAGGCGCTTCTTCTTGTCGGCTTCGTACTCCTGGTAGTTGCCGTCGAAGAAGGTCCACTGGCTGTCGCCTTCGGCCGCGAGGATGTGCGTGGCGATGCGGTCGAGGAACCAGCGGTCGTGGCTGATGACCATCACGGTGCCGGCGAACTCGAGCAGCGCGTCTTCCAGGGCGCGCAGGGTTTCCACGTCCAGGTCGTTCGACGGTTCGTCCAGCAGCAGCACGTTGCCGCCCGCAATCAGCGTCTTGGCCAGGTGCAGGCGGCCGCGTTCACCGCCCGACAGCGTGCCGACCTTCTTCTGCTGGTCGGCGCCGTTGAAGTTGAAGCGGCCCGCGTACGCGCGGCTGGCCATCTGGAACTTGCCGACGTTGATGATGTCCAGGCCGTTGGAGATGTCTTCCCACACGGTCTTGTCGGACGCCAGCTCGTCGCGGTGCTGGTCGACGAAGGCCATCTTCACGGTCTGGCCGATGACGACCTCGCCCGTGTCCGGCTTTTCCTTGCCCGCGAGCAGCTTGAACAGCGTCGACTTGCCGGCGCCGTTCGGGCCGATGATGCCGACGATCGCGCCCGGCGGCACGGTGAAGCTCAGGTTGTCGATCAGCATGCGGTCGCCGAAGGACTTGCTGACGCCGTGGAACTCGAACACCTGCTGGCCCAGTCGCTCCGCCACAGGAATGAAGATTTCCTGCGTTTCGTTGCGCTTCTGGTATTCCATGTCGCTCAGCTCCTCGAAGCGGGCCAGGCGCGATTTGCTCTTGGCCTGGCGTGCCTTCGGGTTCTGGCGCGACCACTCGAGTTCCTTCTTCAGGGCCTTGGCGTGGGCTTCTTCGCTCTTCTGCTCCTGCGCCAGGCGTTCGCCCTTCTGCTCGAGCCAGGTGCTGTAGTTGCCCTTCCAGGGAATGCCGCGACCGCGGTCCATTTCCAGAATCCACTCGGCGGCGTTGTCCAGGAAGTAGCGATCGTGGGTGATGGCCACCACGGTGCCCGTGAAGCGCTGCAGGAACACTTCGAGCCACTCGACCGATTCGGCGTCCAGGTGGTTGGTCGGTTCGTCGAGCAGCAGCATGTCGGGCTTGGACAGCAGCAGGCGACACAGCGCCACGCGGCGCTTTTCACCGCCCGACAGCAGGCCGATCTTGGCGTCCCACGGCGGCAGGCGCAGCGCGTCGGCGGCAATTTCGAGCTGGTGCTCGGAATCGGTGCCGGCGGTGGCGATGATGGCTTCGAGCTGGGCCTGTTCGGCCGCCAGCGCGTCGAAGTCGGCGTCTTCGGCACCGTAGGCGATGTACACCTCTTCGAGGCGCGCCTTGGCCGCGAACACCGCGCCCATGGACTCCTCGACCGATTCGCGCACCGTGTGCTCGGCGTTGAGCTTGGGTTCCTGCTCCAGGTAGCCGATCGTCATCCCCGGCATGGGCAGGGCCTCGCCCTCGAATTCCTTGTCCACACCCGCCATGATCTTGAGCAGCGTGGACTTGCCCGAGCCGTTCAGGCCGAGCACGCCGATCTTGGCGCCGGGGAAGAAAGAGAGCGAAATGTCCTTCAAGAGCTGCCGCTTGGGCGGCACGGTCTTGCTGACGCGGTTCATCGAATAGACGTATTGAGCCATCTGTGAATGATTACCTTGGGTAGCTTGGGATTTGCGTAAAAGCACGGTCGTCCGGACAGTGATCCGGGCGCGGCGAACCCATGATTATCGACTCATGCGACAATAGTCCTCGTTGCCGGGTCCAGTTGCCCGCAAACCGGCTCTCTGCCGGGGACGAAGAAAACCCCAAATCACCGCGGGTCTTCCGGCTCCCACCCCTGACCTTCATCTGCCTTGACTGGCTCGGCGTCACCCCAAAACGACGCCTGGCGGGCCGATGCCACTGCGCCGTGTATGGCGCTTGTTGTTTCCACAATGAATTTTGACGAACTGAAGCTGGCTCCCGCCATCTTGAAGGCTGTGCACGAGCACGGCTACGACACCCCCACCCCCATCCAGGCGCAAGCCATTCCCGTGGTCCTCGACGGCCACGACCTGCTGGGCGGCGCCCAGACCGGCACCGGCAAGACCGCGGCCTTCACCCTGCCGATGCTGCACAAGCTCACCATGAGCCGCAGCGCCACCAACAAGTTCGGCGGCATCGGCATCCGTGCCCTCGTGCTGACCCCCACGCGCGAACTCGCGGCCCAGGTCGAAGAGTCGGTGCGCACCTACGGCAAGTACCTGCAGCTCGACTCCACCGTGATCTTCGGCGGCGTGGGCATGAACCCGCAGATCAGCAAGCTCAAGAAGGGCGTCGACATCCTCGTGGCCACCCCCGGCCGCCTGCTCGACCTGCAGCAGCAAGGCATGCTCGACCTGAGCCAGGTCCAGATGCTGATCCTGGACGAAGCCGACCGCATGCTGGACATGGGCTTCATCCACGACGTGAAGAAGATCCTGGCCCTGGTGCCCAAGGAAAAGCAGAGCCTGCTGTTCTCGGCCACCTTCAGCGACGAGATCCGCGACCTCGCCGGCTCGCTGCTCAAGAACCCGCAGAGCATCCAGGTCACGCCGCGCAACACCACGGTGCAGCGCATCACGCAGGTGATCCACCCCGTGGGCCGCGGCAAGAAGAAGGCGCTGCTCGCGCACATCATCAACGAGAACAAGTGGAGCCAGGTGCTCGTGTTCACGCGCACCAAGTTCGGCGCCAACAGCGTGGCCGAGTTCCTCACCAAGAACGGCATCGAGGCGATGGCGCTGCACGGCAACAAGAGCCAGAGCGCCCGCACGCAGGCGCTGGCCGGCTTCAAGAGCGGCGACATCCGCGCCCTGGTGGCCACCGACATCGCCGCGCGCGGCATCGACATCGACGAGCTGCCGCACGTCGTGAACTACGAAATCCCGAACGTCAGCGAAGACTACGTGCACCGCATCGGCCGCACCGGCCGCGCCGGTTCGAGCGGCGAGGCCGTGAGCTTCGTGTGCCTGGACGAAGAAGGCTTCATGCAGGAAATCGAACGCTTCACGAAGCAGACGATCCCGGTGCAGAAGGTCGAGGGCTTCGGTCCTGAAGAAGGCGAACGCGCCGAGCCGATCGCCATGGGTCGCCAGACGATCTGGGGCGGCGCCGGCCGTCCGCCGAGCCGCGAAGTCATGCAGGCAGCCGCCAAGGCCGCCCGCACCGAAATGATGTCGCGCATCCGTGAGAACAAGGCCGGCCAGGGTGGCGGCAACGGCGGTGGTGGCGGCGGCAATGGCGGCGGTCAACGCCGTGGTGGCGGCCAGGGTGGCGGCGGCCAAGGCCGCAATGCCAACGGTGGCGGCCAAGGCCAGGGCCAGGGCCCGCGCGGCCAGGGCGCAGCCCGTCCCGCACAGGGCCGCGGCCCGCAGCAAGGCCAGCCGCGCGCACCGCAGCAGCCGCATCACCACGCACCGCACGAAGAGCGCCAACCGCGCCATCACGGCAACAGCCACAGCCCGACGCAGGCCAACCAGGTCGCGCACCTGCGCGCTGAAGCCGTCGCAGGCGGCGGCGCCGGTCAGCCGGACCCGTTGCGCACGAGCGTGGACCACATGGGTGGTCGCGGTCGCGGCGGTCGTCCGGGCGGCGGTGGCGGCTACGGCGGCAACCGGTCGGGTGGCGGTGGCCGCTCGGGTGGCGGCGGTGGTGGCTACGGCGGCGGCGGTGGTGGCCGCTCCGGTGGCGGCGGCGGTCGTTCGTTCGGTCGCTGACAAGACACCGCGGGTGGCACGCCATCCGGAAACTGAAAAAGGGCACCTCGGTGCCCTTTTCTTTTGAGCTCCCGCGGGAGCAGCCGTCAGCGCGGCGGCGCCGCCTGCATCCGGGCCACGGGAACCAGCGCGCCTGCGCAGGCCACGGCCAGACCAAGGCCGTGCAGCAGCGTGCGCCGATGCGCCGCAGCTGCGTTCACTGTTCGACTGCAGTGATCTTCTTGATGCCTTCTGAAGGCGGCTTGGCTGCGGCCTCCCGAAGCTGCAGGGCGTAGCCGTAGTCGGTCAGATAGACGTAGGTGTCGGTCCGTTCGAGCGAATCGGGCTGCATGCGGCACTCCAGGCGCCTGGCGTCGCCACTCAGGACAGGATGAAGCTCGGCAGCCGCGCTCACGCCGACGACCTTGCAGACCGTCGTGTAGTCGTAGGTCACTCCGCCGATCATGCTGAACAAGCTCAGTTTCTTCGTCTCGTAGCGCAACTCCGAGCCCACGGCCATGCGTTGCCAGTCGCCCGTCAAAGTGAGATCGGTCATGGCCTGGCTGATCGTGTCGGAGCCAGGAAGAAAGTTGACGAAGCTGCTCAAGTCGACCAGGCCCAGGAATGAAGCGGTCTGCGACCGCGTGCCGTCCGCGGGGCCTGTGCCGGTCTTCGTCCGGGTTCGGAACACGGAAGCTGTCGCGTCCGGCGCAATCTGGAGCTCATTGCGGGTCGGCGTCGTCTTCCCGTCGCGGGTCCATGTGCCTTCGAGCACGACGCGCTTCAGGCGCTTGGGCGCCGGTGGAAGCCCCAGCTGGGAAACAGCCTTCATCACCGCCGGGCTCGGCGGCGTCAGGCCTGCGGGATCAGGCAGCGCCTTGGCGCGAGAAGTGAAGGCAGGCAACGCCTGCCCTGCCGAAGCACCGCTGCAGGCCGCCTTGAAGAGCGCCTTGTAGTCCGCATTCGTGTCGCCGCCGACCGTGTACGACTTCGCCCTGTCACCTTCAACCCGGCCGTCCGTGACGCGGCCGCGCTCGTCGATGTCGAATCCGCTCACCTGGGCATAGGATTGCGATGGGCACGCGAGCCTGAAGCGCTCGCGCTTCTGCCCAAAGGGTGCCCGGTAAGGCAGGTCGAAGTCCATGCGCGGATAGTCGAACGCGCCCCAGAAGAGCAAGGCGCCCTCGGAGGTCTCGACGCTTGCGATGTCGATGAGCGTGAATGTGCCGTCTGCGCGGCGTTGCACCTCGCGCCAATCGGGCGGGGTCGCGCGGCATGCGCGTTCGACCGCCGGCTGCGCTTTCAGGGCCGATGCCTGGCGCTCGTCCAGTTCCTTGCGCACGCCATACCGCCGGCCGGTCACCGGATAGCTGCGGCCGGTGCGCAGGTCGGAGTAGAGCAACCACGCCTGGGGCGCATTGCACGCGACAGTGAAGTTGCGCGTCTCGGGCCCATCTTCCAGGGCAAAGGACACATGGTCCTCGACGCGCAGCAGGCTGTGTTCGACAAGGCTGCCGCCGAAAGACATCGACGGATGGCTCCTGGACGCGCAGCCCGCAACGAGCAGCGCCGCCACGGCGCAGGAGGTGAGATGGATGAGCTTCATGCATTCCGCGCTGGGCGGCTCCCCGGTTTCGTTGTTGTTTCTTGCGGCCGGCCTCGCCATCGAATGACATGGACGACATGGCGGGCGCACCTCAGCTTGAAATCCTAACCCGGGACACAATCGCGTTTCCATGCCATACATCCCGCCCAACTACGCCACGCTCTTCGTCGCGACCTGCAACCTGCTCAACCTCGCGAACCCCAACCGCGTGTACTACGAGAACCAGGACGCCTACAACGAGCGCGAATACGAACGCAAGATCGACTGGATCGGCGAGCGCATCCACGCGCTCAATGCCGACGTGCTCGCGGTGCAGGAGGTGTGGGACGAGGCCGCGCTGAAGGCCGCCATCGGGCGCAGCGGGCTGCGCTACGACTTCGTCTCGGTGCCGGGCGCCGAGAACTCGCCGCCGCCCGCGAGCCCGCCGGGCACGCCCGGGCGGCCGGGCGCACAGGGCACGCCGCGCGTCGGCATCGTCACGCGGCTGCAGGTGGACAGCGTGCAGTCCTTCGTCGACTTTCCCGCGGGCTTCGGCGTCGAGGTGCCGGGCATCGGCCCGCACACGCGCTTCGAGCGCCCGCCCCTGCTGGCCACCGTGCGCATGAAGCACGGCCAGCAGGTGCATGTGCTGACGGTGCACCTGAAGTCCAAGCGCCCCAAGTTCCTGCAGGACGCGCAAGGCAACCAGCTCGAAGACCGCGACGACCGCAAGATCGGCGCCATGGCCTCGCTGCGCTCGCTGCTGATGCGCGGCGCCGAGGCCGCGGCCCTGCGCTGCATCGTGATCGACCTGCTGCAGGGCACCAACGTGCCGCTGGTGGTGATGGGCGACTTCAACGACAACCCGCACAGCGTGACCACGCAGCTGGTGGCCGCCACCTCCGAAGTGGCCTACGACAAGGCCGCGCGCGACGTGGCGCTGTTCAACGCCTACGAGATGCAGGGCGAGTCGGCGCTGAAGAAGGACGTGGCCTATTCGCACATCCACCAGGGCTTTCCGGATGTGCTCGACCAGATCCTGGTGAGCGAAGAGTTCGTTGCCAGCAGCCGCCACAGCCTGGGCGACGTGCGCCGCGTCGACTACTTCAACGACCACCTGCACGAAGGCCGCGACCGCTCGCGCTCGGACCACGGCTTCGTGCGCGCCCTGCTGCGGCTGCGCACCGACGACAACCGCTGACGAACGCCCCTACGCCGCCTTCGACACCCGCACGATCGCGTCGGCGCGCTTGTGCAGGTCGGGCAGCAGCTCCAGGCCCAGGCCGGGCTTGTCGTTGAGGCTGATCATCCCGTTCTCGACCTTCGGCAGCTCGGTGACGAGCTCCTTGTACCAGCCGGTGAAGAAGGCGCGCACGCTCTCCTGGATGAGCGCATTGGGCGCATGCAGGCTCAGGTGCGTGGACGCGGCCCAGACCACCGGCCCGGTGCAGTCGTGCGGCGCCACGGGCAGTTGCCAGGCGTCGGCCATGGCGGCGATCTTGCGCGCCTCGGTGAGGCCGCCGCACCAGCTCAGGTCGAGCATCGCGACCCCGGCGACGCCGGTCTGCAGGTAGTCCTTGAAGCCCCACTTGTAGCTCAGCGTTTCGCTTGCGCAGACGAGCGCCTGGCAGTCCTTCGCGTACTGCTTGAGCAGGTCCAGGCTGTCCATGCGGATGGCGTCCTCGTGCCAGAAGGTGTCGAACTCCTGCAGCGCGCGCGCGATCTTCTGCGCCATCGGCAGCCGCCACAGGCTGTGGAACTCGACCATGATGTCCATCTTGCCGCCCACCGCCTGGCGGATCTTGCGGAAGGGCTCGAGCGCGGTGTCGAGGTCGGCGTTGCTGATGTACTGCCCGTGGCTCTTCTCCGCCGCCGGGTCGAAGGGCCAGATCTTCATGGCCGTGATGCCTTCGGACAGCAGCGACTCGGCCAGCTCGTCGGCGTGGTGCAGGAAGCCCTGCAGGTCTTCGTAGGGCCCGTTGTTGTTGGCCAGGCCCCAGTTCGAGCTGGTCTGGTTCGTGGCGCTGCGGATGTACTGGTAGCCCGCGCAGGTGTTGTAGATGCGAATGGCATCGCGGCTCTTGCCGCCCAGCGCCGTGTGCACCGGCATGTTGGCGGCCTTGCCGAACAGGTCCCACAGCGCGATGTCGACGGCCGAGTTGCCGCGCGTTTCCACGCCCGACCCGCGCCAGCCGAGGTAGCCCGTGATGTCGCGGTTGCGCGCCTCGATCTGCAGCGGGTCGGTGCCCAGCAGTTTCAGCGCCGCCCACTCGTGCAGGTAGGCCTCGACCGCTTCGGCGCCCATGAAGGTTTCGCCGAGGCCGACCAGGCCCTCGTCGGTGTGCAGGCGCACCCACAGGATGTTGGGAAACTCGCCGAGGCGGATGGTTTCGAGCTGCGTGATTTTCATGACAAGGATTCCGCAAAAAGAAAAAGCCGCAGCGGCAGGTGCCGCGCGGCTCTTGCACACATTCAGCGCATGGCCGAAAGCCTCGGTCAGCCCCCGCGCGCCTTCTTCAGCGCGTCGGTGACCACGCCCACGGCTTCCGTGCCGATGTTGGGCACGTTCTTGTCGTACACGGGCTTGACCTTCTCCAGCATGCGCTTCTGTTCGGCCGCCGAGACTTCGTTCACCGTCATGGTCTTGCGCAGGCTGGCGAGCGACTTCTCGTTGAGCGCCCGGTTGGCTTCGCGCTGGACCTTCTGGCCTTCCTTCGCGGCCTCGCGCAGCACCGCCTGCTCCTGCGGGTTGAGCTGGTCCCAGAGCTTCTTGCTGTAGAGGATGAGGAAGGGCGTGTAGGCGTGGCGCGTCACGCTCAGGTACTTCTGGACCTCGCTGAACTTGGAGGTCTCGATGGTCACGAAGGGGTTCTCCTGGCCGTCGATGGTGCGGGTTTCGAGTGCGGTGAACACCTCGCCGAAGGCCATGGGCACGGCGTTGGCGCCCAGGGTCTTGAACGAATCGAGGAAGATGTTGTTCTGCATCACGCGCAGCTTCACGCCTTCGAAGTCCTCGGCCTTGGCCACGGGCTTCTTGCTGTTGGTGAGGTTGCGAAAACCGTTCTCCCAGTAGGCCAGGTTCACGAGACCGGCGGCTTCGAGCTTCTTGTTGAAGTACTCGCCCGCGGGGCCGTCGAGCACCGCATCGGCCTCCTTCTCGTTGGCGAACAGGAACGGCAGGTCGAAGGCGCCGAGTTCCTTCACGATGCCCACCAGCGGCGAACTCGAGGTGCACACCATTTCCTGCGTGCCGGCGCGCAGCGCCTGTGTGGCCGGCAGGTCGCCGCCCGCGGCGCCGCCCCAGAAGGCCGTGATCTTCATCTTGCCGCCGGTCTTGGCAGCGAGCACTTCCTGCATCTTCTTCACGCCCACGCCCACGGGGTGGTCTTCGTTCACGCCGTTGGTGAACTTGATCGTGCGTTCGGCAAATTGCGCGAGGGCGCCGGTCGACGCCAGCAGGCCGCCGGCCACGAGGGCGGCGGTCATCAGGGTTCTGCGAAACAACATGCTTGTCTCCTTCGATTCGAGGGGTTGGTTGAACGAACTGACTGACAGGAAAAAAGAAGAACTAGCGCCCCATCCACCACTGGAGCGGAACGGTCACGAGCTGCGGGAAGAACACCAGCGTGAACAGCACCACCAGGTGAGCGATGAAGAAAGGCATCACGCCCTTGAAGGCATCGTCCATCGAGATGCGCGCCACGCCGCTCACCACGTTGAGCACCGTGCCCACGGGCGGCGTGATCAGGCCGATGGCGTTGTTCATGATGAACAGCACGCCGAAGTACACCGGGTCGATGCCGGCCTTGAGCACCACGGGCATCAGCACCGGCGTGAGGATCAGCACGGTGGGCGTGAAGTCGAGCGCGGTGCCCACGATGACGATCAGCACCATCATCACGAACATCAGCAGCGTCTTGTTGTCCAGGAAGGGCTCCAGCAGCGCCACCACCTCGGTTGGGATGTTGGCCACCGTGATGAGCCAGGCGCTCACCATCGCGGCGGCCACGAGGAACATCACGACCGCCGTGGTCTTGCCGGCCGCGAGCGTGAGACGGTACAGGTCTTTGACCTTGAGTTCGCCATAGATGAAGAGGCCCACCACGAGCGAATAGACGGCCGCGACCACGGCGGCTTCGGTCGGCGTGAAGACGCCGAACTTCATGCCGCCGATGATGATGATCGGCAGCGCCAGCGCCAGGCTGCCCTGCGCCGTGACCTTCAGCCGCTCGCCCCAGGGCACGCGCGGCGAGGACTTCAC
This sequence comes from Variovorax boronicumulans NBRC 103145, assembly GCF_001591345.1. Lineage (GTDB taxonomy): Bacteria > Pseudomonadota > Gammaproteobacteria > Burkholderiales > Burkholderiaceae_C > Variovorax > Variovorax boronicumulans. Next base: position 39,905 of record NZ_BCUS01000048.1, read on the forward strand.
GTTGTCCTTCCGGGCCACGATCCACCAGGCCACGCCCACTGCGAGCCCCATCAGGATGCCGGGCACGATGCCCGCGAGGAACAGCTTGGTGATCGACACGTTGCCCGCCACGCCGAACACGATGAGCCCGATCGACGGCGGGATCACCGGCGCGATGATGCCGCCCGCGGCAATGAGGCCGGCCGAGCGGTTCATCTGGTAGCCGGCGGCCTTCATCATGGGGATGAGGAGCGCGGCCAGCGCGGCCGTGTCGGCCACGGCCGAACCCGACAGCGAGGCCATGATGATCGCGGCCAGCACCGCCACATAGCCCATGCCGCCGCGGTAGTGGCCGACCCAGGCCATCGCCAGGTTCACGATGCGCCGGCTGAGCCCGCCCGCATTCATGAACTCGCCGGCGAGCAGGAAGAACGGCACCGCGAGCAGCGGGAAGTTGTCGGCACCGTCGACAAAGCGCTGCGCGATGATCTGGCTGTCGAAGGCCGGCAGGCCGCCGGTGTAGGCCAGCCAGCCCATCAGCGAGACACCGCACACCAGCAGCGAATACGAGATCGGAATGCCCAGTGCCATCGCGCCGAGCAGGGAGACGATGAAGATCGTGACGGTCATTGCGCCACCTTCCCGTGTGCGGCGGCGTCGAGCACCTGTTCTTCGGATTCCATGATCTGGATCAACTCCTGGTCGGGCACCCGGCCCCTGAACAATCGCCAGAGCTTGTCGATGTTGAAGAGGGCCATCACCACCGACACCACGTAGCCGATGCCGTAGACCCAGATCATCGAGATGCCCACCACGGGCGAGATGTTGGTCACCTGCAGCTCGTGCATCTCGTAGGTGCCCATGAAGAAGAGCACGTTGCAGAACAGCATGAGCGACTGGCTCAGGAAGAAGCAGACCTTCTTGCCCATGAGCGGCAAGTGCTTGATGAGCGTGTCGACACCCAGGTGCGCGCCGTCGCGCATGGCCACCATGGCGCCGATGTAGGTGAGCCAGATGAAGCAGTAGCGCGACATCTCGTCCGACACCGAAATGCCCGAATTGAAACCGTAGCGCAGCACCACGTTGCCGAACACCATGACGACCATCGCCACCATGCACACGACGACGAGGAACTCCAGCAGGCGAAAAAATCCGTCGATTGCCCTTTGCATCAGCATCTGCGTCTCCTGACTTTCCAGTGTTGTTATGGGATGTCTGCGCGGCCGCCGCGTCTAGAGCGGGAAGGCCTTCAGCTGCGTGGCCGGGCGGCTGATGCGCGGAATCTTCTTGCGCGAGGCCAGCACCGTCTCGATGTCGTGGCGCGCGCCGTCGATGAGCACCAGCACGGCTTTCTCGGCGGCGGCCGGATCGCGTGCGATGACGGCGTCGAGCACCGCGCGGTGCAGCGGCAGCGAACTCGCGGGCCCGTTCTTGCGGGTGGTCGATATCTCGAAGCTGGTGCGCAGCAGCGCGCCCAGCGCACGGCTCATCTGCACCAGCATGCGGTTGTGGCTGGAGCGGATGAGGCCCTGGTGAAAGCGCAGGTCGGGCGTGATGTAGTCGCCGCCGAATTCGATGGCGCGCTTCATGCCCGCGTAGGCGTCTTCCATGTCGGCGATGTCTTCGGCGGTGGCGCGCTGGGCGGCCAGCGCCACCGCGGCGGGCTCCACCACGCGGCGCAGGTCCTGCAGGTCGCGCAGGAACTCGGCCGACAGGCCCGCCTGCGTCTGCCACACGATGACGTCGGCGTCGAACCAGTTCCACTGGTCGGGCGGCTGCACGCGCGTGCCCACCTTCGGGCCGCTGGTCACCAGGCCCTTGGCGATCAGCGACTTGATCGATTCGCGCACCACGGTCCGGCTCACGCCGAGCTCTTCGCACAAGAGCGGCTCCGGCGGAATCGACGCGCCGGGCGCATAGCGGCCCGCGACGATGTCGCTGCCGATGCGGTCGACCGTGTTGCCGTGAACGTTCTTGATCATGCCTGCCTGTGGGTGTGTGGTTCTGGTGGTGTCCGGTGCCTGTTTGCCTGCCCGTATCGGGGCCGGATTCAGGCGGATCTGCCTGTGCCGGCCACTCGAAAACCCTGAATGCGCGACAGCTCATCACGCTTATCATATGATGATTGAAACGGTCGTCCCGCAGGAAAAACCCTGAGGATTTCCGCAAAGCATCAACGACGAAGAGACACATCCCATGAGCAACGCCCCGAAGAAAAAGCCCGCCAGCGAACTGCGCAGCCAGCAGTGGTTCGGACGCCATGACCGCGACGGTTTCATCTACCGCAGTTGGATGAAGGGCAAGGGCGTGCCGCACGACCAGTTCGACGGTCGCCCGGTGATCGGCATCTGCAACACCTTCAGCGAACTCACGCCCTGCAACTCGCACTTCCGCACGCTCGCCGAGCAGGTGAAGATCGGCGTGTACGAAGCGGGCGGCTTCCCGCTCGAGTTCCCGGTGATGTCGCTGGGCGAGACCCTCCTGCGCCCCACCGCCATGCTGTATCGCAACCTCGCGAGCATGGACGTCGAAGAAAGCATTCGCGGCAACCCGCTCGACGGCGTGGTGCTGCTCATGGGCTGCGACAAGACCACGCCCGCGTTGATGATGGGCGCGGCCAGCGTCGACCTGCCGACCATCGGCGTGTCGGGCGGCCCGATGCTCTCGGGCAAATGGCGAGGCCAGGAGCTGGGCTCGGGCACCGGCGTGTGGCAGATGAGCGAGCAGGTGCGCGCCGGCACGCTCAAGCTGCAGGACTTCTTCGAGGCCGAGAGCTGCATGCACCGCAGCCACGGCCACTGCATGACGATGGGCACGGCCAGCACCATGGCCAGCATGGTCGAGTCGCTGGGTATCGGCCTGCCGGGCAACGCGGCCTACCCTGCCGTCGACGGCCGGCGCAACGTGCTCGCACGGCAGGCGGGCCGGCGCATCGTCGACATGGTGCATGAAGACCTGAACATGTCGAAGATCCTCACGCGGCAGGCGATCGAGAACGCGATCAAGGTCAACGCGGCCATCGGCGGCTCGACCAATTTCGTGATCCACCTGCTGGCCATCGCGGGGCGCATGGGCGTCGAGCTCACGCTCGACGACTTCGACCGCCTCGCCGCCGACCTGCCCTGCCTGGTGAACCTCCAGCCGTCGGGCCAGTTCCTGATGGAAGACTTCTGCTACGCGGGCGGCCTGCCGGTGGTCATCAAGGAAATCGCCGACCACCTGCACAAGGACATCCTGACCGTCACCGGCCAAAGCGTGTGGGAGAACGTGAAGGACGCCGAGAACTACAACCCGCAGGTCATCCGCACCCAGGCCGAGCCCTTCAAGGACAAGGCCGGCATCTGTGTGCTGCGCGGCAACCTCGCGCCCAACGGCGCCATCATCAAGCCCAGCGCGGCCACGCCCGAGCTGCTGGTGCACAAGGGCCGCGCGGTGGTGTTCGAGAGCGCCGACGACCTGCACAAGCGCATCGACGACGAGAACCTGGACATCGACGAGCACTGCATCATGGTGCTCAAGAACTGCGGCCCCAAGGGCTACCCCGGCATGGCCGAGGCCGGCAACATGCCGCTGCCGCCGAAGGTGCTGCGCAAGGGCATCACGGACATGGTCCGCATCAGCGACGCGCGCATGAGCGGCACGGCCTACGGCACCGTCGTTCTGCATACCGCGCCCGAAGCGGCTGCGGGCGGCCCGCTGGCACTGGTGCAGGACGGCGACATCGTCGAGCTCGACGTGCCGAACCGCAAGCTGCACCTGCACGTGAGCGACGAGGAGCTGGCGAAGCGCCGCGCGAAGTGGGTGGCACCCAAAGCGCCGCTGGACTCGGGGTACTGGAAGCTGTACGTCGACACGGTGCTGCAGGCCGACCAGGGGGCGGACCTGGCCTTTCTGCGTGGTCGCCGTGGGGCCTTTGTGCCGCGAGACAATCACTGATTTGGAGAGAT
>NZ_BCUS01000049.1 GCF_001591345.1 Variovorax boronicumulans NBRC 103145
CGTACAGGCCCGCCCCGTGGCCGGTGCAGCCGATGGCGCACACGTCCGCCGCGCGCGGGCCGAGCTGGCGCGCCACGTCGCCGAGCACGTGGGTCAACCCCGCGCGGATCGCCGCCGCGCCCACCTCGCACCCGCCGCCGGGCAGCCGCGCATGCCGCAGGGGCAGGCGCGACACGGCCAGGCTGCGCCCGCTCCCCGCGTCCAGGGCCAGCGCCTTCAGGCTGCTCGAGCCCATGTCGATGCCGATCAGTATTTTGGTCTTCATGTCATAACAGCTTCGGCGGAAAAAAAGACTGTCACCAGTAGCGTTTCCCCTAGTTATCGGGTGAAACGGCCCGCCATTACATTCTAGCCTGTCATAACAACTGTCGTGACACCACGGTCCACAGGTCTGCCACGCAATGGCAGGCCGAAAGCTCTGCCAGTCAACGTGAGGAGACAAAGAATGAGGCGTAATTTCCTGAAGTCCGCAGCCGCCGCCGGTATCGGCCTGGCCGGTGCGAGCGCATTTGCGCAGCAGCAGTCCGCAGCCCCTGCGGCAGGTGCCGGCCTGCGCGGCAATGCCAGCGACGTCTACGTGATGAACGTGATGGTCTCGGGCGTCGAGTACTGGTTCCCGGTCTACGAAATGATGAAGCAGCTCGGCCGCACGCTGGGCGTTCGCACCCGCTACACCGGCACGCCGGAGTACGACGTGAACAAGCAGCTCGCATCGTTCGAGCAGGAACTGGCCCGCAAGCCCGCCGGCATCCTGCTGCACCCGATGAACCCCGACCCGTTCATCGAACCCATCAACCGCGCCGCCGCGATGGGCATCCCGGTCGTGACCTTCGCGGCCGACTCGCCCAACTCCAAGCGCACCTCGTTCATCACCTCCGACAACGACCGCGAAGGCAACCAGGCCGCCGACGCCATCGCCGCGTCGCTGAACGGCAAGGGCGAGTACGCCGTGCTCGAGAACCCGGGCCAGGACAACCACGACCGCCGCATCGCCGCGTTCGTGAACCGCATGAAGGCCAAGCACCCGGGCATGAAGCTGGTCGGCCGCGCCGCCAGCAACCAGGACCCGAACAAGGCCTACCAGGCCGTGCTGAGCCTGGCGCAGGCCAACCCGAACCTGGGTGCACTCTTCATGCCCGAGGCCAACTCGGCGCTCGGCGCAGCGCAGGCCAAGGTCGAGACCAAGAAGAACATCAAGGTGATGTGCTGCGACGTCAACGCCAAGATCCTGGACATGATCAAGTCGGGCGACGTGTTCGGCGCCATCAACCCGAACCAGGGCATGCAGGGCTACATGGGCATGATGATGCTGTTCCTGGCCAAGAACCCCGGCCTCATCGATCCGATGAACGACGCCAAGCGCAACGGCACGAACCCGATGTCGGTGCCCTTCCTGGACAACGGCCTGGCCGTGGTGAGCAAGGCCAACGCCGACGACTTCTACTGGGACAAGTACCTTGCCCGCCGTGGCACCAAGGGAATCGGCGAGTGAGCACCCCTGCCGCATTGCTTGAACTGCGCGGCATCGCGAAGCGCTTCGGCGCTTCGCGCGCGCTCTCGGGCGTGGACTTCTCGCTGCAGGCCGGCGAGATCCACGCCCTGTGCGGCGAGAACGGCGCGGGGAAGTCGACGCTGATGAACATCATCGACGGCATCCACCAGCCCGACGAAGGCGAGATCGTGCTGTGCGGCCAGAAGGTCGTCATCGACGGCCCCGCCCACGCCATGCGCCTGGGCATCGGCCTGGTGCACCAGGAAATCGCCCTGTGCGCCGACGCCACCGTGGCCGAGAACATCTTCATGCCGGAAATCAACGCCGGCAAGCAGGCGTGGATGAACTTCTCCGCGCTGAACACGCGCGCCGCGACAGTGCTGGCGCGCCTGGGCCAGGACATCGACCCGGCCGCGCTGGTGCGCGACCTGAGCATTTCGAGCCAGCAGCTGGTGGAGATCGCCAAGGCGCTCACGCTGGACTGCAAGGTGCTCATCCTCGACGAGCCCACCGCCGCCCTCACCGACAACGAATCGGCCGCGCTCTTCCGGGTGCTGCACGACCTCAAGGCGCAGGGCATCGGCATCATCTACATCAGCCATCGCATGGCCGAGATCTTCACGCACTGCGACCGCGCCACCGTGCTGCGCGACGGACGCAACGTGCACAGCGGCCCGCTCGAAGGCATGACGCCCGACGAGCTGGTGCGGCGCATGGTCGGGCGCGACCTGGGCAACTACTACCCGCCCAAGCAAGCCGGCGCTGCCGCTGATGCGAACGCCGGTCCCGTGCTGGAAGTCGACGGCATCGCCGACGACGAGCGCGTGCACGGCATCTCCTTCACGCTGAAGCGTGGTGAGATCCTCGGCATTGCCGGGTTGATGGGCGCCGGGCGCAGCGAGCTGGCCGAGACCGTGTGCGGCCTGCGCCCCGCGCGGCGCGGCGAAGTGCGCCTGAACGGCAAGACGCTGGCCATCCGCAAATACAGCGACGCGCTGCGCGAAGGCATTGCCTACCTCAGCGAAGACCGCAAGGCGGCCGGCGTGTTCCTCGACCTGCCGATCGCGCAGAACATCTCGTCGATGGCGCTGCGCCGCGTCAGCTCGGCCCTGGGCCTGCTGCAGCGCGCCAGCGAACACCGGCTCGCGGTGCAGCTGGGCGCCAAGCTCAACCTGAAGTCGGACGGCGTGGCGATCGAGGTGTCCAGCCTGTCGGGCGGCAACCAGCAGAAGGTGGCGATCGCCAAGCTGCTGGCCACGCAGCCCGCGGTGCTGCTGATGGACGAGCCCACGCGCGGCGTGGACGTGGGCGCGAAATCCGAGATCCACCACATCCTGCGCGACCTGGCCGACCAGGGCGTGGGCGTGGTGGTGATCTCTTCCGAACTGCCCGAGATCATCGGCCTGTGCGACCGCGCACTGGTGATCCGCGAAGGGCGACTGGCGGGCGAACTGGCCCATGACGAGATGACGGAGGAAGCCCTGCTGCGGCTGGCCTCCGGACTTTGCGAACCCGAAGAGGCAATGGCATGAACTTTCCGACCAGAATCGACGCAGGCGCTGCGGCCACGGCCACGGCCGGCTCCCTGCAACCCCGCCGAACAGGAGACCCCGTGAAGCAGGCCAACAAGCTCACGAGCATGCGCGAGGCCGGGCTGGTGCTGATCATCGTGGCGCTGTGCGTTGCGATGAGCTTCGCATCGCCCTACTTCCTCACCTGGGACAACGTGCGCGCGATGCTGCTGTCGTTCTCCATCGAAGGCATCGTGGTGGTGGGCATGACCATCCTGCTCATCGTCGGCGGCATCGACCTGTCGGTGGGCTCGGTGGTGTGCTTCGCGATGGTGGTGACCGGCAAGCTCTTTCTCATGGGCATGGACCCGTGGCTCGCGAGCCTGGTGGCCATCGGCGCGAGCGGCCTCATCGGCGCCATGATCGGCGGCTGCGTCACGCGCATCGGGCTGAACCACTTCATCGCCTCGCTGGCCTTCATGGTGATCGTGCGCGGCCTGTGCCTGGCGCTCACGCAGGGCACGCCGCAGTCGCTGTTCTCGCTGCCGGTCGAGTTCAAGTTCATCGGCCAGGGCACGCTGTTCGGCGTGCCGGCCGTGATCCTGATCTTCCTGGCCATCGTGATCGTGAGCGACTTCGTGCTGCGCCGCTCCACCCTGCTGCGCCGCGTGTTCTACACCGGCAGCAACGAGAAGGCCGCGCTGTATGCCGGCATCCGCGTGGGCCGCGTGAAGTTCTGGGTCACGGTGCTGTGCTCCGCCTCGGCGGGCCTGGCCGGCGTGATCTACACGGCGCGCTTCGGCGCCGCCACGCCGACCTTCGGCATGGGCATGGAACTCAACGTGATTGCCGCGGCCGTGATCGGCGGCGCCAGCCTCAAGGGCGGCTCGGGCACCGTGCTCGGCGCCGTGCTCGGCCTGGCGCTGCTGTCGGTGGTGACCAGCTCGCTGATCCTGCTCGACGTGTCGCCTTACTGGCAGGACGTGATCAAGGGCCTGATCCTGCTCGCGGCCGTGACCATCGACCACATCCTGAACACGAGAAAGACCAAGCGATGAGCAGCGCAACGCACATGAAGATGACCACCCTGGGCCCCTCGGGCATCGAAAGCTCGGCCATCGGCCTGGGCACCTGGGCCATGGGCGGATGGATGTGGGGCGGCGGCGACAACGCCGCTGCCGTGATCGCCATCCAGGCCTCGCTCGATGCGGGCGTGAACCTGATCGACACCGCACCGGCCTACGGCCTGGGCCGCTCCGAGAGCATCGTCGGCACCGCGCTCAAGGGCCGTCGCCACGAGGCCGTGATCGCCACCAAGTGCGGCCTGGTGTGGCACACGCAGCAGGGCACGCACTTCTTCGAGGAAGACGGCCACCCGGTGTACCGCTACCTCGGGCGCGACTCGATCTTCCATGAATGCGAAGAGAGCCTGAAGCGCCTGCAGACCGACTACATCGACCTGTACATCACGCACTGGCAGGACCACACGACGCCCGTGGCCGAGACCATGGACGCGCTGCTGGCGCTCAAGAAGCAGGGAAAGATCCGCGCCATCGGGGTGAGCAACGCGACGCCCGAGATCCTGTCCGAGTACCTGAAGCACGGCCCGGTCGATGCGGCGCAGGAGCTCTACAGCCTCATCGACCGCGGCATCGAGACCACGCTGGCGCCGCTGTGCGCCGAGCACAACGTGGCGGTGCTGGGCTACTCGTCGCTGGCGCTGGGCCTGCTGGCCGGGCCCATCGACCCCGCGCGCGAGTTCAAGGGCGACGACCAGCGCGCCACCAACCCGCGCTTCAGCGAAGCCAACCGCGCGAAGCTGAAGGCCTTCTTCGACACGCTGGAGCCGCTGCGCACGCACCTGGGCTGCTCCTTCGGCCAGATGATGATCGCCTGGACCGTGGCCCGCGGCACCGTCTCGGTGGCGCTGTGCGGCGCGCGCGTGCGCCAGCAGGCCATTGAAAACGCCGGCGCCGGCGCGGTCGTGCTCGACAGCGAAGCCCTGCAGCTCATCGACGCTGCGGCCAAGCGCCACCTGGACGCGCTCGCCTGAGCGCGCGCATTTCTTCCCTTCCTTTTTCCTCAACACGGAGTTCTTCCTTCATGTCGAAAGACAAGACCGCGCGGCTCAACCGCCTGCTGCACAACGGCCGCTGCCTGGACATCGCCCTGGACCACGGCGTGTGCAACGAACCCACCTTCCTGGACGGCCTGGAGGACATGCCCGGCGTGATCGACAAGCTCGTGGCTGCGAAGCCCGACGCGATCCAGCTGAACTACGGGCAGTCCGACCTGCTGCAGGACCGGCCCGGGCGCGATCGCCCCGCGCTGGTGATGCGCCTGGACATGGGCAACCCCTACAACGCCGTGCACCACCGCGTGATGTGGGCCGTGCTGCAGAACCAGGACGACCCCGTGCTGCCCGCCGTGCAGCGGGACGCGGCCTGCGTGGTCGTCAACCTGTTCATGCTGCCCGACGAGCCCGACCTGTTCCGCCAGTGCGTGCAGAACATCGCCCGCGTGCGCGCCGACTGCGACCGCTACGGCATGCCACTGATGATCGAGCCGCTGGTGATGCAGGCACCCACCGCCACCAGCCGCTACATGGTGGACGGCGACGCCGAGAAGATCGTCACGCTCACGCGCCTGGCGCGCGAGATGGGCGCCGACATCATCAAGGCCGACCCGACCACCGACGCCACCGACTTCCACCGCGTGGTGCAGGCCGCGCGCTGCCCCGTGCTCGTGCGCGGCGGCGGGCGCGAAGACCTGCAGCAGGTGTTCGCGCGTTCGCGCGTGCTCCTGGACCAGGGCGCGGTCGGCATGGTGTACGGCCGCAACGTCTACCAGCACGCCAACCCCTCGGCGGTGGTGAGCGCACTGATGGCCATGATCCACGACGGTGCCAGCGCCGAAGCGGCCTGGAACCTCTACGAATCGGGCGGCGTGAAATAAGAGCGCCCAGGCGCCGGTGCCTTCCCCCGGAAGGCGCCGGCGCCAACCAGCGGGAGAGCAAGACAGAAGAAGAAGTGGACGGCGGACAACGCATGCGTTGCCCGCCGGGGGCGCGCCTGCGCGTGCGCTTTCCCTGCAAGCGACCGAGTGACTCGAGAGAACCAAGGACAAGAGGGTTCCCTGCGAACTTCAAACAACCTGGAGGCGACGATGAAGATCCGGTATTTCCTGATGGCGTTCCTGGTGCCGTGCGTCACATTGCTGACGCATGCGGCAATCACCGGGGTCAGTCCGATGACGACCCTCAACAAGATGGCCACGGCGGCTGCCGCTGTCGTGGCCGACCCGCTCCCGCTGCAGGGGCCGGGCCTGGGCAACCTCACCTACACCTCGGCGGAACTGTTCAAGCCGGTGTCGATGATCACCAGCGCCGCGCACCCGCTCGATCCGGCGCACAGCGACGCCTACGAGGCGCGCGACGTGCCCGCCACGTACCCGGGCCGCAAGGACTACGGCATGAACGCCGGCATCATGGTCAACGGCTACTTCCTCACCTCCTTCGCGCCGGACAGCGGCCTCGGCCCCGGCGGCTTCCTGCTGTACGACGTGTCGAACCCGCGCCAGATCAGGCTCGTCAAGAAGATCTACGAGCCCGATGACGCGACAGGCGGCCGCACCAAGGAATTCCGCGAGACGCATTCCTTCGGCACCGCGAAGATCGGCGGCAAGACCTACGTGGTGCTGCCCAGCATCAACGGCGTCGAGTTCTGGGACTTCACCGACATCAACGACATCAAGCAGGTGAAGAAGCTGGTGCTGCCCGGCGTCAACTCGGGCGACTACGAGAACGTGTCCTGGCAGCTGTGGTGGCAGGCGCCCTACCTGTACGTGGCCTCGGCCGGCCGGGGCATGTTCATCGTCGACGCGACGGACCCCGCGAACGCGGTGGTCGCCAACCGCGGCGCCGGCAAGCCCAACCCGGTGCCCACCGGCGAGCTCGGCGGCTTCCGGCTCGGCCCGATCTTCACGATGGGCAACCACATGGTGCTGACCGCAATGGAAAGCAACGGCGGTTTCGCGAGCCTGGACATCTCCGACCCGCTCAACCCCAAGGTGCTCGATTCCATCGCCGGCGCCACGCCGTTCTATTACGCGACCTGCTTCGACGGCAAGAGCGTGCACGCCTCCGCGCGCGGCAGCGGCGCCAAGATGTACAGCTACGACCTGAGCGACCGCTCGCGCTTCGTGGCCGAGGACAACCGGCTCGTCATCGACGAGCAGCTGTATTGCGCCACGCAGGACAACTACGTGATCCAGGGCGCGCAGACGCGCATCCACAAGGTCGACGTGAGCAACCCGCTCAACCACGTGGAAGTGGGCCGCGGCAGCATCCTGCGCGAGGACGACCCGAACTTCTCGCACTCGGACAACGGCCAGGTCGCGATGTTCGGCAACCTCGTCTTCGTGGGCAACGACCACGGCTCGGGCAGCGGCTTCGTCGTGCACGCGGTGGACCCCGACACCACCAAGCCCGAAGTGAAGCAGGTCTCGCCCGCCAACGGTGCGAAGCAGCAGGCCCTCAGCTCGCGCATCGGCCTGGGCATGACCGACAACATCCTGCCGGAGAGCGTGAACAGCAACACCTTCATCGTGCGTCCGGTGGGCGGCAACACGCTGGCGGGCACCTACAGCGTGCAGCTGGGCATCGTCAACTTCCATCCCGCGCAGCCGCTGCTGCCGGGCACCAGCTATGAGGTGTTCCTGCCGGCCAACGGCGTGAAGGACTATGCGGGCAACGCCATCGGCGCCGACTACCGCTCCACCTTCAACACCGGCAACGCCAGCGACATCAACCTGATGCACCACTGGCCGCTGACGGGCAACCTGGGCGACCAGATCGGCGCCAACAACGGCACCCCCGCCACCGGCGACGCGTTCGAGAGCATCGGCCTGAACTTCGCGAACCGCACCGCCGGCGTGCCGCTGAAGAACGACACCGTGGCCAGCGCGCTGGGCGGCACCGCCACGCTGAGCTTCTACATGAAGACCACGCAGGCCGGCGGCGCCAACTCGTGGACCGCGCCCGGCATCTTCGGTCGCGACCAGTCGGGCGGCACCGACGACGTGTTCTGGGGCTGGCTGGACACCGGCGGTCGCATCAAGCTCTCGGTGGGCAATGACGGCGGCACCACCTCCACCGCGGCCGTGAACGACGGCAACTGGCACCACGTCGTGCTCACGCGCGACGCGGCCTCGGGCGCGCAGGCGGTGTACGTCGACGGCGTGAAGACCACGTCGACCGGGCCGACCGGCACCAAGGGCCTGTCGACCAAGTTCCAGGTCATGGGCCAGATCCAGGGCAACACGGCGCTCTTCAAGGGCACGCTGGCCGAGGTGCGCGTGTACGGCCGCGTGCTCGGCCAGGCCGAGGTGGACACGCTGCGCGGCCAGGCCATCATCGGCGACCCGGGCCTGGGCGGCGGGCCCAAGCTGGTCAACGGCCAGCTGAGCTTCAACCCCGCGACGCTCGGCGCCAGCGGCGTGCAGTTCCGCTGGAACTTCGGCAACGGCACGCAGACGGCCTTCTCGAACCAGCCGAACACGAGCTACACCTACACCACCCCCGGCCACTACACGGTGACCCTGACGGTGAAGGACAGCAGCGGCCGCGAGACCTACTACACCTACAACGTGACCGTGATCGCGCCGGTCACCGCGACCGCGCCCACGCACACGACCAACATCGCGGGCGATGCGAGCCGGGTGTACTCGGTGAACCCCGACAGCGGCACGGTGGCCGCCATCGACGCGCAGACCCTCGCCAAGCTGTGGGAAGTGCGCGTCGGCGATGAAGCCAAGACGCTGGCCGTGGGCCCGGACGGCCGCATCTGGGTCGCGGTGCAGGGCGAGGACAAGCTGGTGGCACTCAACGCCGCCGACGGCTCGCAGTCGGTGTCGATCCCGCTGGCCTACGGCAGCGGCCCCTACGGCGTGGCCTTCACGCCCAACGGCGCCAAGGGCCTGCTCACGCTGGAAAGCAAGTCGGTGCTCATGAGCTTCGACCCGAGCAACGGCGCCACCACCGGTGCGCTGGCGCTCGAGGGCGGCGTGCGCGGCATCGCCGTGAGCGCCGACTCGCAGGTGGCCTACGTCACGCGCTTCAAGTCGAAGATGACGGGCGGCCAGCTGCACAAGGTCAACCTGCAGTCGCTGACCGCGCTGCAGACCATCCCGCTGCCGGTGGACACCACGACCGTCGACACCGAGAGCCGCGCGCGCGGCGTGGCCAACTACCTGAGCCAGGTGGTGATCTCGCCCGACGGCTCGCGCGCCGTGCTGCCTTCGAAGAAGGACAACATCGTGCGCGGCCGCTTCCGCGACGGCAAGGACCTGCCACACGACCAGACGGTGCGCTCCATCCTGTCGCAGGTGAACCTGCAAAGCGCCGCCGAGGTGTTCTCCGAGCAGATCGACTTCGACGACCGCGCCCCCGCGCGCGCCGCGCTGTATTCGCCCGCCGGCGACTACCTGTTCGTGGCGCAGATGGAAGGCAACCGCGTCGCCATCGTCGACAGCTACACCCGCGCGGTGCGCGGCGAGATCAACGCCAGCAGCGCCCCGCACGGCCTGTACCTGGACGCGGCGCGCAAGCGGTTGTTCGTGAACAACTTCCTGGCGCGCTCGGTGTCGGTGCACGACGTGGCGAAGGTGCTGTCGGCCGAGACCAACGCGGCGATCTTCCTGCAGAACGTGGCCACCGTGGCGCAGGAGCCGATGGCGGCCGCGGCGCTGCGCGGCAAGCAGGTGTTCTACAACGCGGCCGACCGGCGCATGAGCAAGGACAACTACATCTCCTGCGCCAGCTGCCACGCGGACGGCGGCGACGACGGCATGGTGTGGGACTTCACCCAGCGCGGCGAAGGCCTGCGCCGCACCATCAGCCTGCAGGGGCGGCGCGGCACCAGCCACGGCAAGCTGCACTGGACGGCCAACTTCGACGAGGTGCAGGACTTCGAGAACGACATCCGCAACGAGTTCGGCGGCACCGGCTTCCTGAGCAACGCCGACTGGGCCGCCACGCAGGCTCCGCTGGGCGCCCCGAAGGCCGGCAAGAGCGCGCAGCTGGACGACCTGGCCGTGTACCTGGGTTCGCTCAACAAGTACATGCGCAGCCCGGCGCGCGCCGCGGACGGCAGCCTGAGCGTGGACGCGGTGCGCGGACAGACCGTGTTCAACACGGCCCAGTGCGCCACCTGCCACACGGGCGCCACCTTCCGCGACGGCCTGCGGCACGACGTGGGGACCATCCAGGCCTCGTCGGGCAAGGGCAGCAACCAGCCGCTGGCGGGCGTGGGCTTCGACACGCCGACCCTGTCGGGCACCTGGAACACCACCGCGTTCTTCCACAACGGCCAGGCGGCCACGCTGCAGGACCTGCTCGCGGGCGGCCACGGCAACGCCTCCAGCCTGCCGGCGAACGACGTGGTGGCGCTGCGCGAGTACGTGCGCTCGCAGGACACCGCCCCGGCGGTGGTCACCCGGCTGCGCTCCGACCTCAACCCGACGATGTGCGTGAACATCAAGGGCGCCTCGACCACCAGCGGCGCGACGGCGGTGCAATGGCCGTGCGGCAACGCGGGCAACGAGAAGTTCACGATGACGCCCGTCACCGGCGGCTACGTGCAGTTCATCGCCGAGCACAGCGGCCTGTGCCTGGCGCAGAACGGCACGGCGACCACGAACGCGGCCGTGGTGCAGGTGGCCTGCTCGTCGGGCAACACGGCGCAGTGGAGCCTGGTGGGCGGCACGGTGCGCAACCGCGCCTCGGGTTCGTGCCTGGACGTGCCGAACGGCTCGACCACGCAGGACACGGCGCTGATCACCTGGACCTGCAACGGCGGCAACAACCAGAACTGGACACAGCTGCCCTAAGCCCTGCGCTTCGCGCCTGACCCCAGGCCGGCCGTTTCGACGGCCGGCCTTTTTTTCGTCTGGCGCATGACCTCCCGCGTCATGGATTCGATGCACCCGTTCTGGAACAGTGGGTCCATCGATTCATCAACCAGGAGAAAAAACCATGACCGGCTTCAACATCCTCCCGCTCGCCGTTGCCCTGCTGATCGGCATTGCCGCACTGGGTTCGTGCATCGGCATCGCGCTGGTGGGCCAGAAGTTTCTCGAAGGGACGACGCGCCAGCCCGAGCTGGTCGACACGCTGCAGACCAAGTTCTTCCTGGTCGCCGGCGTGACCGACGGGGCCTTCATCATCGCGACCGGCATCGGCCTCTGGTTCGCCACTGCAAGTCCGTTCGGTTGACGTTTGCGTAACCTTTCGCGAGGGTCCGGCGCGGCGAAGGCGACACGGTTCACTGGCACCATTCGTGCTAGTACCGTTGACACCGAATTGTTTACGGCTAAAGTATTTAACTATCAACAGTTCAGTTGTCTCAACCCTTCCCTAGCCGGAGAACCCGATGCGCCCCACGTTCCTGAAATCGCCCGCGCTGCCGCGCACCCTGATCTCGCTGCTGCTGTGCGGCGCCGCCCTCGGGGCCTCGGTATCGGCCGTGGCCGCGCCGGTCAAGGTGGGTTTGGCCCTTGACATCTCGGGGCCTTTCGCGGCCCTGGGCGCCGAGGCGCGTGACGGCTTCGCGCTCGGCATCAAGCAGCTGAACGGCAAGCTCGGCGGGCAGGACGTGGAGTTCGTGCAGGCCGACATGGCCGGCAGCCCCGACCAGGCCAAGCAGCTGGTCGACCGCATGATCCAGCGCGACAAGATCGACATCTTCAGCGGCCCCATCGGCTCCAATGTGGCGCTGGCCGTGGGCCCGACGCTGTTCAACGCCAAGGTGCCCTACCTGTCGGCCAACGCCGGCCCGAGCCAGTTCGCCGGTGCGCAGTGCAGCCCCTACTTCTTCGGCACCGCCTACCAGAACGACCAGTTCCACGAGGCCGCCGGCAAGTTCGCACAAGACCGCGCATTCAAGAAGATCGTGCTGATCGCACCCAACTACCCGGCCGGCAAGGATGCGCTGGGCGGCTTCAAGCGCCAGTTCAAGGGCCAGGTGGCCGACGAGCTGTACACCAAGCTGGGCCAGATCGACTACGCCGCCGAACTCGCGCAGCTGCGCGCGGCCAAGCCCGACTCGATCTACTTCTTCCTGCCCGGCGCGATGGGCATCAACTTCATCAAGCAGTTCGTGGGCGCGGGCCTGTCCAAGGACATCACGCTGGTCACCAGCGGCTTCTCGGCCGACGAGGACGTGATCGGCGCCGTGGGCGAGCCGATGCTCGGCCTGTTCAACACCTCGCACTGGGCGCACGACCTGGACAACGCCGCCAACAAGGCCTTCGTGGCCGCCTTCCGCAAGGAATACAACGGCCGCTACCCGTCGGTGTACGCCGCGCAGGCCTATGACGCGATCCTCGCGATGGACGCCGCCGTGAAGCAGGCCGGCGGCAACGCGCAGAACCGCGAGGCCGTGGTGGCCGCGCTGAAGAAGGCCAGCTACGCCTCGACGCGCGGCACCTTCAAGTACGCGAACAACCACTTCCCCATCGAGAACTTCTACCTGCGCGTGATCGGCAAGGACGCGCAAGGCAAGGTGACGAACAAGCTGATCAACACCGTGCTGACAAGCTACGGCGACAGCTACGCCAGCAAGTGCGCAATGAAGTGATGCGGCTCGTCTTTCCATGAGCGGCATCCTCGTCCTCGAGCAATTGCTCAACGGCATCGGCTACGGCCTGATGCTCTTTCTTCTGGCGGCGGGCCTCACGCTGGTGTTCGGCATCATGGACGTGCTGAACCTGGCGCACGGCTCGCTGTTCATGGCCGGCGCCTACGTGGCGGCCGAGGCGCACACGCGCACCGGCTCCTTCGCCGCCGCCATCGTGGTGGCGGTGCTCGTCACCGTGGTGGTGGCGCTGCTCATCGAGGTGCTGCTGATGCGCCGCCTCTACAAGCGCGACCACCTGGCGCAGGTGCTCGCCACCTTCGGCGTGATCCTGGTGGCCGACGACATCGTCAAGATGATCTGGGGCCCCTCGCCCGTGATGGCCCCCACGCCGGCCGCGCTCTCGGGCCCGGTCGAGCTGATGGACGGCCTGCCCTACCCCTCGTACCGCCTCGTGGTGCTCGCGGGCGGCCTGCTGATGGCGCTGGCGCTGTACGTGCTCGTGAACCACACGCGCATCGGCATGCGGGTGCGCGCGGGTGCGTCCGACCGGCCGATGGCCGAGCTCATGGGCGTGCGCGTGGGCCGCATCTTCAACGGCGTGTTCCTGCTCGGCGCGGCGCTGGCCGCGCTGGCCGGCGCGCTCATGGGCCCGATCGTCGCGGTGCAGGTGGGCATGGGCGAAGCCATCCTGATCCCGGCGCTGGTGGTGCTGGTGATCGGCGGCATCGGCTCGGTGCGCGGCGCCTTCGTGGCCGCGCTGCTGGTCGGCGTGGTCGACACCATCGGCCGCGCCTTCGTGCCGATGCTGCTGCGCGCCACACTGCCGCCCGCCACGGCGGCCGACCTGGGGCCGCTGTTCGCCGAAGTGGCGATGTACGCGCTCATGGTCGTCGTCCTGATCTTCCGGCCCTCGGGCCTTTTCTCCGCCCGCGCATGAAACCCTCGTCACGCACCTTCGGCCTCGGGCTGCTCCTCGTGGCGCTCGCGGCCTTTCCGCTGGTCGCGCCGCTGTTCGGGCTCGACTTCTACATCGGCTTCGTGCGGCGCGTGCTCGTCGTCGCGCTGGCCGCCGCGAGCCTGAACTTCATCCTCGGCTTCGGCGGCATGGTGGCGCTCGGGCACGCGGGCTTCATCGGCATGGGCGCCTACACGGTGGTGGCGCTCAGCGACGCCGGCGTGATGTCGGCCTGGCTCCTGTGGCCGCTGGCCGCGCTGGTGGCGGGCCTCGTGGCCGCGCTGATCGGCACGGTGGCGCTGCGCACGCGCGGCGTGTACTTCATCATGACCACGCTGGCCTTCGCGCAGATGCTGTACTTCGTCGTCGTGTCGCTGCGCAAGTACGGCGGCGACGACGGCTACACGCTCATGTCGCGCCCCACGCTGCTGCCGGGCCTGGACCTGGGCAACGAATCGACCTTCTACTGGGTGGTGCTCGTGGTGGTGGCGCTCGCGCTGTGGTGGCTGCACCGCGCCACGCAGGCGCGCTTCGGCCATGCGCTGATGGGCATCCGCGACAACGAGACGCGCATGCGCGCGCTGGGCTACCCGGTGTTCCGGCTGCAGCTCGTGGCCTTTGCCATCGCCGGCGCGATCGCCGGGCTGGCCGGCGCGCTGCTGGCCGGCGGCAACGGCTTCGTGAGCCCCGCGACCATGCACTGGACGCAGTCGGCCACGCTGGTGGTGATGGTCGTCATCGGCGGCCTGGGCCGCAGCTGGGGCGGCCCGGTGGGCGCCGTGGTCTGGCTGGTGCTCGAGGAAGCGCTCAAGCAGCACACCGAACACTGGCACATGCCGCTGGGCCTGCTGCTGATCGCCGTCGCCCTCTGGGCCCCGCGCGGCCTGGCCGCACTGTCGACGAAACGCCGCACGGTCGCAGCAGCAGCGGCTTCCGCTGCAACGGCCGCAGGGAGCGCCAAGCCATGAGCCTTTTCAGAATCGAAGGGTTGGTCAAGCGCTTCGGCGGCCTGCTGGCGACCGACCATGTGAGCCTCACGGTGGAGCGCGGCGAAGTGCATGCGCTCATCGGCCCCAACGGCGCGGGCAAGACCACGCTGGTGAACCTCATCACCGGCCTGCTGGAGGCCGACGCGGGCCGGCTGATGCTCGACGGGCAGGACATCACGGCCTACAAGGACCACCAGCGCGTGGCCGCCGGCATGTCGCGCTGCTTCCAGGTGACGCGCGTGTTCGCCAAGGAAACGGTGCACGACAACCTGATGCTCGCGGCGCAGGCCCATGCAGGCAGCAGCCTGCGCTTCCTGGCACCGCGTGCGAACGAACGCGACCTGGTCGACCGCGCCCACGCGCTGGCCGACCGCGTGGGCCTGGGCAGCGAGCGCCACCGCATCGCGGGCACGCTGCCGCACGGTGCGCAGCGCGCGCTCGACGTGGCCTTGGCATTGGCCGCCGAACCCAAGCTGCTGCTGCTCGACGAGCCGATGGCCGGCATGGGCCCCGACGAGTCGGCGCGCATGGTCGATCTGATCGAATCGCTGCGCGAATCGATGGCCATCCTGCTCATCGAGCACGACATGGACGCCGTGTTCCGCCTCGCCAACCGGCTCACGGTGCTGGTGCAGGGCAAGGTGCTGATGAGCGGCACAGCCGATGAAGTGCGGGGCCACCCCGATGTGCAAGCCGTGTACCTCGGCACCGAAGCGGAAGGACACGCATGAGCACGACGACCACGACATCCACCCTGCTCGAGGCCACCGCCATCGAAGCCGGCTACGGCGCCAGCCAGGTGCTGTTCGGCATCGATGTGCGCGTCGGTGCGGGCGAAGTGATGGCGCTGCTGGGCCGCAACGGCATGGGCAAGAGCACGCTGCTGAAGGTACTGACCGGCACGATCGCGCCGATGCGCGGCGGCGTGCAGTTCTGCGGCGCGGCCATCGGCGGCCACCGGCCCGACGCCATCGCGCGGCGCGGCATGGCCATCGTGCCCGAGGGGCGCCATGTGTTCCCCAACCTCAGCGTGGACGAGCACCTGCGCGCCTTCGCACGGCCCCGGCCCGGCAGCGCGCCGCGTTGGACCGTGGAGGCGCTGTACAAGCTCTTTCCGCGCCTGTCGGAACGCAAGGCCAACGCGGGCAACCAGCTCTCGGGCGGCGAGCAGCAGATGCTGGCCATTGCCCGAGCGCTGTCGACGCACCCGCGCCTGCTGATCCTGGACGAAGCCACCGAAGGCCTGGCGCCGGTGATCCGCGAGGAAATCTGGCACTGCATCGCCACGCTCAAGTCCGAAGGCGAGGCGATCCTCGTGGTCGACAAGTACGTGCAGCGCCTGCTGCCGCTGGCCGACCGCCACGTGATCCTCGAACGCGGGCGCGTGGTGTGGCAGGGCGACTCGGCCGCGCTCGACGCCGACCGGTCGCTGTGGACGCGCTACCTGGGCGTGTAAGTCTGAGTCTGTGTTCGTCCGCTAGCGCGGACGGCACGCCAGGAAATTGGCCCACGTCACGTTGTCGCGGCCGATCCACTGGCTGTCCCATTGCAGGTCAAGGCCCGCCGTCGCCAGCGCGTCGGCGAACGCGTCTTTCGCCCAGTACACGGTCTGGTAGTCGCCGAGGGTCTCGCCTTCGCCGATGCGCATGGCCGCGAGAAAAACCCCGCCGGGCGCGAGCGCATCGAACACCTTGCGCAGCACCGGTGCGATCTGCGCGCGATCGACATGGATCAGCACGCACATCGCAAGGACCGCGTCGTACGGCCCGCCCAGCGCATCCGTGACGACGTTGAGCAGCTCGCCCTTCTTGCCGCGCTCGGCCTGCAGGTCGAGAAACGCCTGGACCGCATCGGTGCGCTTCACGACCCCGCCCAGGGATTCGACGAAGTCGGCGTCCTGCCCCGACCCGGAACCGATCTCGAGCACGGTGCCACCGGCGGGCACGCGCTGCATCATGCGGCGCACCGCCTCCTCGATCTCGGGCGGCCGGTGGCCCGCGACGATCGCGTTGTAGTCGCGCGCGGACGCTTCGTAGGACGCAAGGGTGCGGTCCATGTGCTCGTGCACCGGGGTGGGGGCGGTCATGGGCGCCGTGGCCGGGTTCAGACCGAGCGCGTGATGCCGCCGTCCACGCGCAGGTTCTGTCCCGTGATGTAGCCCGCGCCCTCGGAGGCCAGGAAGCCGATGGTGGCGGCGATCTCGGCGCTGCGGCCGTAGCGGCCCATCGGGATGCGTTCGCGGAACACGTCCTTCTCGGGCAGGCTGTCGATGAAGCCGGGCAGCACGTTGTTCATGCGCACGTTGTGCTTCGCGTACTGGTCGGCGAAGAGCTTGGTGAAGGCCGCGAGGCCGGCGCGGAACACGCCCGAGGTCGGGAACACCGGGTCGGGCTCGAAGGCGGCAAAGGTCGAGATGTTGATGATCGCGCCGCCGCCCTGCTTCACCATGTGCGGCGCCACGAGGCGCGCGGGGCGCACGGCGCTCAGGAAGTAGACGTCCATGCCGCGGTGCCAGTCGTCGTCGCTGATCTCCAGGATCGGCGCGCGCGGGCCGTGGCCGGCGCTGTTCACGAGCACGTCGATGCGGCCCCATTCGGCGATGACCTTGTCCACGAGGCGCTGGATGTCGTCGTTCGACTGGTTGGAGCCGGTGACGCCGAGGCCGCCGAGTTCCTGCGCCAGCGCCTCGCCCTTGCCCGACGAGGACAGGATGGCGACGCGAAAGCCGTCGTCCGCGAGCTTGCGCGCCGCCGCGGCGCCCATGCCGCTGCCGCCGGCGGTGACGATGGCTACTTTCTGATCTGACATGGTGGGTTCCTCCTTCGGATGAAACCCCGTAGCCTACCCCTCGATGTCCCAGCGCGCTTTCACGGGGAAAGGCGCGCTGTCCTGCAGGGTGAAGCGCTTCAGGTCTTCCTCGAACTCGGCCTGCGGCATCAGCGAGGGCACCTGCTCGGGCCTGGCGCGCGGGCCCGTCTTGAAAGGCCGCGAGACCAGCGGCTGCCGGCTCAGCGCCTGCAGGTAGGCGGCGGTTTCCGTGCCGTCCATGAAAGCCGTGACGGTGGCCACGTCGGCCGCGATGCGCTCGGCCATCTCGGGCTCGGACAGGTCCCAGTCGCCGAGGTAGCTCAGGTCGACGAAGGCTTCCAGGAACTTCGCGCAGACGAAATCGGCGAACGAGCCGTGGCCGACGCTGCTTTCCTCGTCGTCGTGCCACACGAAGGCCACGCCCACGGCGCCGCCATCCAGCGGCACGAGGCAGTAGGCGTCGCCCGCGCCCGATTGCGCAAAGGGCAGGAAGCGGCGGCCGTCCTGCCACTTGGCGTCGAGCCACTCATCGAGGTCGTTGGCCGCCTGCTCGGCGTCCAGCCACTCGAAGTCGGGGAAGCCGACCAGATCAGGCGGCCCGCTGGCAAGGAGCTGTTGCAGCAACGGGGGAATTTCGATGCCGGTGCGGCGCGAGAGATCGTCGAACGTCATCGCTCAGGCCGTCGGCAACGTGGCCTGCATCGACGGCCGGTGGTTGAACACGGCGAACCACTTCGCGCTGTTCGGCGCCTGGGCGCGCCAGTCCACCGAGGGAAAGCGGAAGTCCATGTAGCCCAGCGCGCAGCCGAAGGCGATGGTGCCGATGTCGACGCGATCGCCGAACGACGGCGCCGCCGCGTCCAGCCACTCGAGGCCGGTGCGCACCTTGTCGAGCTGGCCATCGGTCCAGTCGCTCCAGCGCAGCGCCTCGGGGCGCAGCATGGTCTCGTAGCGCGCGAGCAGCGCGGCGCCGGTCATGCCGTCGGCCAATGACAGCTCGGTCAGGCGCGCCCAGCGCGCGGGCCCGGAGGCCGGGAACAGACCGCCGGCGTACGCGGTGTCGAGGTACTCGCAGATCACGCGGCTGTCGAACAGCGCCTGGCCGTCGTCGGTGAGAAAGGTCGGCACCTGGCCCAGCGGGTTGGTCGGCAGGATGCGGGCGTCGCGCTTCACCGGGCCGGCCGCGCTGGGCAGCTTCTCGATGCGGTCGGCCACGCCCAGCTCGTGGGCCACGACCATGCATTTGCGCACGAAGGGAGACGCGGGAGAGAAGAAGATCTTCATGGCCGGAGTGATCGAGTAGGTGTTGAAAAAGGAGGCAGGCCGTTCAGCCCGTGATCGGCGTGCGCGGCGATCCCGGCTTGCGGATGCGCAGCATGCCTTCTTGCGCCGCCGAGGCCACGAGGCGGCCGTCGCGCGTGTAGAGGCTGCCGCGGCACAGGCCGCGTGCGCCGCCCGCGCTGGGCGAATCGACCACGTAGAGCAGCCAGTCGTCGAAGCGGAAATCGCGGTGGAACCACATCGCGTGGTCCAGGCTGGCGGGGCGCACCTGGCCGCTCATGAAGCTCAGGCCGTGCGGCAGCATGGCGGCGCGCAGCAGGCCGTGGTCGGAGGCGTAGGCCAGCAGCGCGCGGTGCACCGTCAGGTCGTCGGGCAAAGGCGCGATGGCGCGCATCCAGATGGCGCTCTGGTTCTCGGTGGGGCGCACCTCGGGCCGCAGCAGGTCTTCGGGGTCGACGCGCCGGTACTCGATGCCGTGCGGCTGGATGGCCTTGGAGCGCCAGGGTTCGGGCAGGCGGTCGCCGAGCGCGATGCGCTGGTCGAGTTCGCTGGTCAGGCCCTCGGGGCCTTCGACGGCGGGCATGGGGAACTGGTGCTCGACGCCCTCGTCCACGGTCTGGAACGAGGCCGACATCTCGAAAATGATGCGGTCCTGCTGGCGCGCCACCACATGGCGCGTGGTGAAGCTGCGGCCGTCGCGCACGCGGTCGACGCTGTACTCGATGGGCGCATGCTCGCCGGGCAGCAGGAAGTAGGCGTGCATCGAATGCACCGGGCGCTCGGCGCCCACCGTGAGGCTGGCGGCCATGAGCGACTGGCCGAGCACCTGGCCGCCGAAGACGGCGGGCGTGCCGATGTCCTCGCTCTGGGCCAGGAAGCGATCGCCGCCCAGGGGTTCGAGCTGCATGAGGGCGACGAGGTCGGCAACGAGGCGGGCGGCAAGGACGGGTTCGGGGGTCATCGGGGGAAGGGATTCGGCGCAGAAAAGCAATCCACGACGATAGCAAAGGCCGGGCCCGCGCGCTGTCGCGGCCCGGTCAGCGCCTCCCGGGCGGGCCTACTTGAAGAAGCAGATGTCCAGCATCAGGCGCAGGCTGCAGCCGTGGTCGGTGCCGCCGTCCACCATGCGCACCGGCACGCCGCCCAGCAGCATCGCGCCGTCGGCGCCGTACGCCAGCGGCGAACGCGCGGCCTGGCTGAAGGGGCCGCTGAGCGTTTCCTGCTCGACGTACTTCAGGTACTGGCGCCGCGAGAAATCGACCGTGTCGGCCGACTTCAACGCCACCGCCGCGTAGCGCTTGCCGTAGACCGTGCCGAAGTAGCGCAGCACCGGCCCGGTGCGGTCGCCGTACTTCACCTCGGCCTTCGCGAAGCCGGTCTGGACGAGGAAGTTGCGGTCTTCGGGGGTCAGGTCGGCGTCGAAGGCCATCAGCACGTACTGGCCTTCGAAGCTCTGGTTGCGCGCCACCTTCAGTTCGCCGATGAGCGCGGGCGTGACCTTGGTGCGGCCGTCCCAGCGCAGCAGCGCGGCCACGGACGGGTCGCCGTCGAACACGTAGTGGTACTTGTCGCCGGCGATGGCGACCTTGCGGCCGTCCTTGGCCGCGACGAAGCTCAGCACGCGGTCCTTGCCGTGGACGGGGTCGCCCTCGGGGGTGCTGGCGCAGCCCACCTGCAGCAGGCCGAAGGCGGCGCAGGCCAGCGCCAGGAAGAAGCGACGCGCGGGGGTCGACAGCGAAGAAGAAAGAGGCACGGTGTGTCCGGGGTTCGAGTTCATCCAGCCCCGGACTCTAGCGCCGCGCCGCGCTCAACGGTCCAGGTCGACGCCGTCGGCCAGCAGCTTTTTCTGCAGCGCCGCCACGTCGATCGCCGCGAAGCGCCCGCTGCCCAGCGAAGCCGCCGCGGTGCCCGCCGCCTGCCCCATGACGAAGCAGCCGCCGCTGGCGCGCGCGGCCGACTGGCCCTCGTGCGTCATCGAGGCGCAGCGCCCGGCCACCAGCAGGTTGTCGAGCGTCTGCGGCACCAGCATGCGCCACGGCAGGTGGTTGTAGGCGTTGGCTTCGTCGCGCGGGAAGGCCCATTCGATGCGGCCGTCGGCGTGCATTTCCATCGGCCAGGCGTTCAGGCCGATGGTGTCGTCGAAGGTGGCCGAGCCGAGGATGTCTTCGCGCCCGAGCGCATACAGGCCCTGGATGCGCCGCGTCTCGCGGATGCCGACCTGCGGCGCGATCTCCACGATGGCCGACGGCGCGAAACCCGGCACCTCGGCCTGCAGGAACTTGAAGTACGCCGCGATCTGGCGCCGGCCTTCGAGCTCGCCGTCGCTGAGTTCGCGCGCATCGACGCCGTTCATTGCGCGACCTTCGGCGTTGCGGATCTGCGTGACGTTGGCGCGCCACTCGCGCGGGTCCTTGTTGGGCCGCAGGATCGCGCCTTCGCGCGGAAAGCTGTACTTGCCCGGATGCTGCTGCTCGGCGCGCGCCATGAAGCCGTTGATGGCCGAGAACTCGCCCACCGCTTCCAGCGCGGCCGGCGCGTCGACCTGGCCGATGCGGAACATGGTGGTCGGGAACAGCCCGCTGCCGTGGCCGTCGCCCACTTCGAAGGGCACGCCCGCGAAGGCCGCCACGTCGGCGTCGCCGCTGGCGTCGATGAAGGCATTGGCGCGGATCGCCTGGCGGCCCGACTTGGTTTCGACCACCAGCGCAGCAATGCGCGCGCCGTCGTGCAGCACCGCCGCGGCATACGCGTGGAACAGCATCTGCACGCCGGCCGCTTCGAGCAGCTGGTCGGCGGCCAGCTTGTAGGCCGAGGTGTCGTACGAGCGCACGCAGATGCGCCCGCCCATGCCGTTCTGCGGCGCGTTCATGCCGTTGAAGCCGGCGATGCGGTCGATGAGGTCGTCGACCACGCCGCGCACCAGCTGCGTCATCTCGCCGCGGCGCTTGCCGTACAGGCCCGCGAAGTTGGTCACGCCGCCCGCGGTGCCCATGCCGCCGAGAAAACCGTAGCGCTCCACCAGCAGCGTGCGCGCGCCGTGGCGCGCGGCGCTCACGGCGGCGGCAATGCCGGCGGGACCGCCGCCGACCACGACCACGTCGAAGTCGCCGAACACCGGCAGTGCGCGTGCCGGTTCGGTCAGGGTGTGTTGTTGCTGCGTCGTCGCCATCACTGGAGCTTGATGCCGCGGGTCGAAATGATCTTGCTCATGATCGCCGCCTCTTCCTTCACGCGCGTGCGCATGCCGTCGGGCGAGGTGCCCACGGCCTGCCAGCCTTGCTCGAAGAGCTTGCGGCGCACGTCGGGGTCTTTCATGACGATCTCGATCTCGCGGCTGATGCGCGCCTGCGCGGGCTTCGACAGGCTGGCCGGGCCGAGCAGCGCCACCCACACCTCGAGGCTGAAGTCCTTCACGCCGGCATCGGCCAGCGGGGCGATCTCGGGCACCAGCGCGCTGCGTCCGCCCGTGAGGCCCACGGCCTTGAGCTTGCCGGCGCGGATCTGCGGCATGGCCACGCCCGGCGGGATCAGGCCCATCTGCACCTGGTCGCCCAGCATGCCGGTGACAACCTGCGGGTTGCCCTGGTAGGGCACGTGCTCGGGCTTGAAGCCGTTCACGCGGCTCTTGAGAAGTTCCATGCCCAGGTGGCCGACCGAGCCCACGCCCACCGAGCCGTAGTTCCACTTGTCGCCGGCCTGGCGCGCGGCGTCGAAGAAGGCGGTGCCCGAGGGCAGGCTGTTCTGCGCCACGAGCACCAGCGGCGCGGTGGCGATCAGCGACAGGTAGGTGAAGTCTTTCGCCGGGTCGTACGGCAGCTTGGGGTACAGCATCTTCGACGACGTGAGGTTGCCGTTGATGACGATGCCCAGCGTGTGGTCGTCGGTGGCCTTGGCCACCTGGTCGGCCGCGATGTTGCCCGAGGCGCCGGCCTTGTTGTCCACCACGACCGGCTGGCCCAGCGCGCGGGACAGCGGCTCGGCGATGGTGCGCGCCGCGATGTCGGGCGTGGAGCCGCCCGGGAAACCCACCAGCAGGCGGATCGGCTTGGTCGGCCACGCGGGGGTGTCGGCGCTGGCGGACAGCGGCAGCGCCGCGGTGGCGGCCAGGCCGCAGGCGATCAGGAGGGCTCTCTTGGTGGCTTGCATGGAAAAAGACGGTTAAAAGGTAAACAAAAATGCAAAGAGAGCCAGCTTAACTGGCGCGCCGAGCCCTGGGCAAGGCGCACCCTCGTCAGTCGAGGCTGATGTTGCCCCGGCGCACCAGCTCCCCGTACACCTTCGACTTGGCCTCGGCATTGCGCTCGATCTCCTCGGGCGACCAGGCCAGCGGCTCGAAGGCGAAGGTGTCGAAGCGGGCGCGGATGTCGGGGTCCGCAATCACCTTGGCCACGTCGGCGTTGATCTTGGCCTTCACGGCCGCCGACACGCCCTTGGGCGCCAGCAGCGACACGAAGGAGTTGACCTCCAGCGAGGCCGGGCCGCCGGCCTCGGCCATGGTGGGCACGTCGGGCATCTGCGGGATGCGCTTGGGCGCGGCCACGGCGATGTAGCGCAGCTTGCCGGCCTTGTAGATGCCCTGGCTCGACGGGATGCTCGCGAAAGCCCACGGCACCTCGCCGGTGCCCACGTTGGAATACAGCTGGGACACCTCGCGGTACGGCGCGTGCCGCATGCGGATGCCCGTGAGCGCCTCGAGCTGCTGCGCGCCCAGGTGGCCCGGGCTGCCGACGCCCCACGAACCGTAGACCACGCCCTCGGGGTTGGCCTTGGCGGCGGCGATCAGGTCGCCCATGGTCTTCCACTTCGACTCGGTGCCCACGGCCACGAAGAAGGGCGTGCGGAACAGCGAGGCGACCGGGTCGAAGTGCTGCAAGGTCACGAAGTTGCGCGACTTGTACAGGTGCGGCAGCGCGGCGATGTGCTCGCTGTCCAGCTGCAGCAGCGTGTAGCCGTCGGGCGCGGCGCGGCGTGCCTGGTCGATGGCGATGAAGCCGCCGCCACCGGGCCGGTTGTCGACCACCACGCGCTGGTTCCACAGCCGCGAGAGCTTGTCGGACACGAGCCGCAGCACCGCGTCGGGGCCGCTGCCGGCCGCGAACGGGGTGATCAGCGTCACCGGCTTGCTCGGGTAGTCGCTGCCCTGCGCCCAGGCGCCGGAGGCGGCGGTCAGGGCCAGGACGGCGGTCGTCAGCAATGTGCGCGGAAAGTTCATGGGTTGTCTCCTGGGCCTTCGGCCTCGTGGGTGGGGGTATCGCAGAAAAACCGTGTCAGCGCGGCGCGGGCGCATCGCCCAGGCAGTGCTCGGGCCGCCAGGCATAGAGCCATTCGACCGCATCGTAGAAGCGTTCGGGCGTGCGCCCGGTCCACAGGCTGTTGCGCACGAGGCGCTCCACGCCCTGGGCGTGGTACAGGCGCCCCATCTCGCGCACCGACAGCACGACGCGCGCGCAGCGTGCGATGCGGGCCTGTTCGTAGCGCTGGAAGGCGGCGGTCATGTCGAAGTCGCAGGCCTTCACGGCCTCGCCGAGCGTCACGGCGTCTTCGAGTGCCATGCAGGCGCCCTGCGCGAGGTACTGCATCATGGGATGCGCCGCATCGCCGAGCAGCGTGGCCGGGCCGTCGCTCCAGCGTTCGACGGGGTCGCGGTCGGCGGTGCTCCAGCGGCGCCACGAGGTCGGGCGGTCGAGCAGCTGGCGCGGGCGCGCGTGCACGCCTTCGAAGTACGACAGCACCTCTTCTTTGCTGCCGTCGGTGACGCCCCACTCTTCGGCATCGCGGCTGTGGAAGGTGACGACCAGGTTGTACTGCTCGCCGTGGCGCAGCGGGTAGTGCACGAGGTGGCAGTTCGGGCCGGCCCAGACCACGGGCGCGTTCCATTGCAGGTCGGCGGGCATGTCGGCCGCGGGCACGACAGCGCGGTAGACCACGTGGCCCGACACGCGCGGCGCGTCGCCGATGAGCTTGGCGCGCACCACCGACTTCACGCCGTCGCAGCCGACGATGGCGTCGGCCTGGAAACGGCGGCCGTCGCGCGTGACGGCCGTGACGCCGTGCGCGCCGGTGTCGATCGCCTCGACCTGCGCCGAGGTGTGGAAGCGGATCAGCGGATGCTGCTTCACGGCCTCGTGGATCGCGCCGTGCAGGTCGGCGCGGTGGCTCACGGCATACGGGTTGCCGAAACGCGCGCGGAAGGCCTCGCCGACGGGCACCGAGGCCACTTCGCTGCAGTCGACCGCGTCCATCATCACGAGCCGGTCGGTGAACACCGAGCTGCGGCGCACGGCCTCGCCCACGCCCAGCGCGTCGAGCGCCGCGAAGGCGTTGGGGCCGAGCTGCAGGCCGGCGCCGATCTCGCCGATGACGGCGCTCTGTTCGAGCAGGTCGATGGCCACGCCCAGGCGTGCGAGCGCGAGCGCGGCGGCCATGCCGCCGATGCCGCCGCCGACGAGCAGCACGGAGGGAGGATGCTTCGAGAGGGTCATGCGCGGGCCGGGGCGCTCAGTCGATGCGAACAGTCAGGGACGGCAGACGCTCGATGCTGACCTTGATCGTCTGGCCCGGCTTCACCGCGCCCACGCCTTCGGGCGTGCCCGTGAAGATCAGGTCGCCGGGCTGCAGCGCGAACAGCGTCGAGAGGTTGGCGATGACCTCGTTCACCGACCAGATCAGGTGCGTGATGTCGCTGTTCTGGCGCACCTGGCCATCGACCTCGAGCGTGATGGCGCCGGCGTTGATCTCGCCCACGTCGGCCAGCGTGCGCAGCGGCGCGATGGGGGCCGAGAAGTCGAAGGCCTTGCCGATCTCCCAGGGGCGGCCGGCTTCGCGCATCTTCATCTGCAGGTCGCGGCGCGTCATGTCCAGGCCCACGGCGTAGCTGTGGATGTGGCTGGCGGCCTGGTCGACAGGAATGTCCTTGCCGCCCTTGCCGATGGCGACCACCAGCTCGGCTTCGTAGTGGTAGTTGCTCGTGAGCGAGGGGTATGGCACGGCGCCGATGGCGCCTTCGGCCACGGGCACGACCGAGGCGTCGTCGTTGGGCTTGCAGAAGAAGAACGGCGGTTCGCGGTCGGGGTCGAAGCCCATCTCGCGCGCATGCGCCGCGTAGTTGCGGCCCACGCAGTAGACGCGGCGCACGGGGAACTGCTGGTCGGAGCCCACGATGGGCAGGCCGACGATGGAAGGGGGCGTGAAGACGAAGGACATGGAAGCTCCTGCCGCGTGGGACGGCACATCAGACAAACAAGAAAAAAGAAGGAAAGAAGGTCGCCGCGCTTTCAGGCGTCTTCGAGGAAGGCTTCGCGCAGGATGCCCATGGCCTGCTGCACGGGGCGGTCGGAAAAGCTGAAGAGCACGGTGTCTTCGTTCGGCGACTCGAGAAGCAGCGGCGCCCACGAGGGCACGACGAAGGTGTCGCGCGGGCCGAAGTCGAAGCGCTGGCCGGCAATCTCGGCCGTGCCGTGGCCTTCGACCACGCTGTAGACGGTGCCGTCGGTGGCGCGGTGCGCCTGGCCCGCGAAGCCCTTGGGCAGCAGTTGCAGCTGGGTCGAGATGGTCGGCATCGGCGAGCCGCCGGTCAGCGGGTTGATGTAGCGCAGCTTGTGGCCGAGCCAGGCATCGGGCGCCTCCTGCTTCTGCAATTGCGCCAGTGCCTCGCGGCTGCGCAGGTAGGGGTAGTTGAAGATCGGCGAGGTGGCCGAGGTGTGGTCGTGCCGCACCGGCACCATGTTGTGGCCGAAGCGCGCCAGGCTGTGGCCTTCGGGGCGCGCCACGTGCTGCACCTTGGCGTCGTCGTTCTCGGCGAAGCCGGCGTCGAAGAAGCGCAGCATGGGAATGTCAAGGCCGTCGAGCCACACCACCGGCTCGGTCACGCCTTCGATGCCTTCGTTGCCGTGGTCGTGCCAGGCCCACGAGGGCGTGATGATGAAGTCGCCGGGGTGCATCGTCGTGCGCTCGCCGCCCACGGTGGTGTAGGCGCCCTTGCCGTCGACGATGAAGCGCAGCGCCGACTGCACGTGGCGGTGCGATGGCGCCACCTCGCCCGGCATGATGAGCTGCAGGCCGGCGTAGATCGACTGCGTGATCGACGCGTTGCCGGGCAGCGCCGGGTTCTCGAGCACCAGCACGCGGCGCACGGCCTCTTCGGCGGTGATGAGGTCGGCCGATTCCATGAGCAGCGGGCGAATCTCGTCGTAGCGCCACAGCGCGGGCACGCACGGGCTCTTGGGCTCGCGCGGCACCAGCACGTGCAGCGATTCCCACAGCGGCGAGAGATTCAGCGGGCGGATGCGGGCGTAGTAGTCGCGGCGCTCGGCGGCGTTGGCCGGTGCGCTGGCGGCATGGGAAGAAGCGGGGTTCATGGGGTCGGTGTCTCCGTTGGCGGCATTGTTGACCCGCACCACTATTTCCTCAAGACCGCATGCCAATACACGGAATTCGAAATTTCGATAATGGTGCCTTTCGCCTTCAGGGCTCCACCCCGCCTCACCCCATGTCCAAGCTCGATCTCGAATGGCTCGCCGTGTTCGACGAGGTCTACAAGACCGGCAACGTCACCAAGGCGGCCGAGCGCCTGGGCATGGCGCAGGCGGCGGCCAGCACGGCGCTGAACAAGCTGCGCGCGCACTTCGACGACCGCCTGTTCACCCGCACCGCGCAGGGCATGCAGCCCACGCCGCACGCCGAGCGCATCTACCCGAACCTGCGCGAGGCGCTGGCGCAACTGGCGCAGGCGCAGGGCAACCGCAGCAGCTTCGAGCCGGCGCGCGCGCAGCGGCGCTTTCGCATCTGCATGACCGACATCAGCGAGGTGGTGCTGCTGCCCGGCCTGCTCGACCACCTGCGGCACGCGGCGCCGGGCGTGCACATCGAGACCGAGATCATCTCCACCCACAGCGGCCGCCGCCTCCAGGACGGCGACGTCGACCTGGCCGTGGGCTTCATGCCGCAGCTGGACGCGGGCTTCTACCAGCAGGTGCTGTTCATGCAGAACTTCGTCTGCCTGGCGGCGCAGAACCACCCGCGCATCGGCGCCAAGCTCACGCGCAAGCGCTTCGAGGAAGAGGCGCACGCGGTGGTGTCCAGCTCGGGCACGGGGCACGCCATCGTCGACACCACCATCGCGCGCCTGGGCCTCAAGCGCAACGTGGTGGTGCGGCTGTCGAGCTTCCTGAGCGTGGCGCGCATCGTGGCCCACACCGAGCTGATCGTGGTGGTGCCGCGCATCCTGGGCAACGTGCTGGCCACGCAGGAGCCGGTGAAGGTGCTGGCGCCGCCCTTCACGCTGCCGGCCTACGCCGTCAAGCAGCACTGGCACGAGCGCTTTCATGCCGACCCGGGCAACGCCTGGCTGCGCCGCACGCTGGCCCAGCTGTTCAGCGGCAGCTGAACGGCACCAAAGGGCGCCCGGGCGCTCGCATAATCGCGGCTCCCCACCCACAGCCCACAGAAAAAAGGCGCCCCATGTCTTCCATCACCCTCCGATTCCTGGCCGAACCCAGCACCGTCAACTTCGGCGGCAAGGTCCACGGCGGCACGGTCATGAAGTGGATCGACGAGGCCGGCTACGCCTGCGCCACCAGCTGGGCCAAGCGCTACTGCGTCACCGCCTTCATCGGCAGCATCCGTTTTCACCGGCCGATCATGATCGGCGACCTGGTCGAGGTCGAGGCCCGCCTGGCCTACACCGGCAAGACCAGCATGAACATCTCGGTCGAGGTGCGCAGCGGCGACATGAAGGGCGGCGTGATGGAAAAGACCACCGAATGCCTGATCGTGTTCGTCTCCGTCGACTCACACGGCCGGCCGCTGCCGGTGGAAGCCTTCGTGCCCGGCACGCCCGGCGAAATGGCACTGGCCGAGCGCGCCAAGGCGCACCTGGACGCCAGCCGCGCCGCCGGCGGCACGCCCTGATCCGGGGCGCGGGGATAGGCGGCGCGCCCTAACCACGGCGCGCCCGGGCGGCTAGAGTCGTGTGATTGCATCCCAAGGAACACACCGCATGGCCACCTCCCGAGACGACGACAGCAACGACAAGACCGACCGCATCAAGGACTCGGCCCAGCAGATCTGGCTGGCCGGCCTCGGCGCCTTCGCCAAGATGCAGCAGGAAGGCAGCAAGGCCTTCGAGGCGCTGGTCAAGGACGGCGCCGGCATGCAGAAGAAGACCCAGCAGGCCGCCGAGGAAACCCTGGCCCAGGCCCAGCAGCGCATGGCCGGCTTCGCCAGCGAGTTCGGCACCAAGGCCGCCGGCCAGTGGGGCAAGCTCGAGAACATCTTCGAAGACCGCGTGGCGCGCGCGCTCGAAAAACTCGGCGTGCCCTCGGCCGCCGACGTGGCCGCGCTGCAGGCGCGCGTCGAGGCGCTCGAAGCCCAGCTCAAGCAGCGCGACGCCAAGACCGCCGCCACGGCGCCCCGCAAGTCCGCCGCGCGCAAGGCCGCGCCGGCCCCCGCCGCCAAGAAGACCCTGCGCCGCACCAAGGCCGGCTGACATCGTTCTGTAATTGCGGCACTGCACAAAAATTCAGCGCCGCAAAACATGTCCCGCACCGTTCATGGTGCAGCGCACATGCGCTAGAGTGCCCCCAAGACCAAGAGAAACCACGGGGGCACCGACATGGCAAAGAAGGCGCCACGCCGCACTGCGCAACGCATCCTCGAAGCCGCATTGGATTTGTTCAACCGCTTCGGGGAACCGAACGTGTCGACCACGCTGGTGGCCGGCGAGCTGAACATCAGCCCCGGCAATCTCTACTACCACTACCCCGCCAAGGAAGAGCTGATCAACAAGCTCTACGAAGGCTACGAAGCAGAGCTCAACGAGCTGCTGCACGCCAGCGAAGGCGTGCACGACGTGGAGGACGCCTGGTTCTTCATGCACAGCCTCTTCGAGCTGATCTGGCGCTACCGCTTCCTGTACCGCGACCTCAACGACCTGCTGAGCAAGAACCGGCACCTGGAGACCCAGTTCCAGCTCGTGCTCAAGAACAAGGCGCGCGCCATCCGCCAGCTGATCGCCGGCCTGAGCCGCGCCGGCCACCTGGACATCGACGCGCACGAGGTCGACACGCTGGCCCAGAGCATGGTCGTCGTGCTGACCTACTGGCTCAGCTACGAGTACGTGCGCAACCCGCGCCAGGCGCTGGAGCCCGCGCACGCGCAGGGCGCGCTGATGCGCGGCGGCCACCACACGCTGCACCTGCTCGCGCCCTACCTCGCACGCGACCAGCGCCGCCACCTGCTGGCGCTGAGCAATGCCTACAACGGCGAAAGCGCCGCCAACAGCAACCCCAGCCCCGTGCCACCGACTGTCGATATGGCGGCCTAGAACATCCATGCCCCACTCCGATTTCAAACCGCTCTCGCTGCTGTCCGCCGGCCCTGCCGCGGCCACGGCCACCGCCGGCACCGAACCCTGGACGCCCCTTCCCTACCCCGACGTGCCCCGCTACGACGCGCGCAGCCTGCTCGCCCACTGGCAGCGCCTGCACGCCGGCCACGCGCTGCCGCCGCCCGCGCCTGACGCGCCGCTGGCCGAAGGCTGGGCGCTGTACCACAGCGGCGAGTTCGAACGCGCCGCCGCCCTCGGCTTGCGCCACGGCCCCGACGGCCTGGCGCTCGCCAACCAGGCGACCGCCATCTACGCCAACTACCTGGAGCCGCGCGAGGCCGTGCGGCTCGCCATGTTCCGCCAGGTGATCGAACGCGCCGGCGCGCAGGTCGCGGCCGAACCCGACAACTGCCAGGCGCTGTACTGGCAGGCCTACGCGCTGGGCCGTTACAGCCAGGGCATCAGCGTGGCGCGCGCCCTGGCGCAGGGCCTGGGCACCAAGCTCAAGGGCGCGCTGGAGCACGTGATCGAGCTGCAGCCCGAGCACGGCGACGCGCACCTCGCGCTGGCCGCCTTCCACGCCGAGGTGATCGACAAGGTCGGCGCGCTGGTCGGGCGCATGACTTACGGCGTGCGCGCCGAAACCTCGATCGAACTGTTCGAGCGCGGGCTGGCGCTGCACCCGCAGTCGGCGGCCGGGATGATGGAGTACGCGCGTGCGCTGCTGATGCTGCACGGCGAGTCGCGCCTCGGCGAGGCGAACGGCTTGTACGAGAAGGCGGCGGCGCTGACGCCGGCGGATGCGCGGGAGCGGTTGGATGTGGAGCTGGCGCGGGCGGGGCTGACGGACTGAAGGGCCTGCAAGCTCACGATTGGTACCACTTGGTACCAATCCATTTAAGATGCGCGGTTTCTGACCTTCTTCCCGACCGCCATGTCCGACCTCAACGCCCAATTCGAAGCCGCCCAGGCCAACTCCAAGCTGCTGGCCGAGCGCCCCGACAACCCGACGCTGCTGAAGATCTACGCCCTGTTCAAGCAGGCGACCGAAGGCGACAACACCGCCAAGAAGCCCAGCTTCAGCGACATCGTCGCGCGCGCCAAGTGGGACGCGTGGACCGCCCAGAAGGGCGCCACGGCCGACGAAGCCAAGCAGAAGTACATCGACCTGATCGAGTCCCTCCGAGGCTGACCGATCAGCCGACGATCCCGCGTTCCTGCAGCGCGGTGATCTGCTCGGCACTCAGCCCGATCTCCTCCAGCACCGCCTGCGTATCCGCCCCCAGCGCCGGCGCATTGCGCCGGTGGCCGGCCGGCGTGAGCGACAGCTTGGGCACGAAGCCGGGCACCGCGAGCGCGCTGCCGTCGGGCATCTTCACCTCCTGCAGCATGCCGCGCGCGGCGTAGTGCGGGTCGGCCGCGATGTCGGCGATGGTGTAGATGCGCCCGGCCGGCACGTGCGCCGCATCGAGCGCGGCCAGCACCTCGGTCACCGTGCGCTGCGCGGCCCAGTCGCCGATGGCGGCATCGAGCATCCCGACCTGCGCCACGCGCCCCGTGTTGCCGGCCAGCGCCGGGTCGGCTGCGAGGTCCGGCCGGCCGATGCAGGCCATGAGCCGCTTGAAGATGCTGTCGCCGTTGCCCGCGACGATGGCGTAGCCGCCGTCCGCGCAGCGGTAGGCGTTGGTGGGCGCAATGCCCGGCAGCGCGCTGCCGGCGGCCTCGCGCACCGCGCCGAATTCGGCGTACTCGGGCAGCAGGCTTTCCATGCAGTTGAAGACCGCCTCGTACAGCGCGACGTCGACCACCTGGCCCCGGCCTTTGGGAAATTCGGCGCTCACGGTGGCGTGGCGATGCTGCATGGCCATCAGCACGCCGATCACGCCATGCAGTGAGGCCAGCGTGTCGCCGATCGACACGCCCACGCGCACCGGCACGCGGCCCGGCTCGCCCGTGAGGTGGCGCAGCCCGCCCATGGCCTCGGCCACCACGCCGAAGCCGGGGCGGTCGCGGTAGGGGCCGGTCTGGCCGTAGCCGCTGATGCGCAGCATCACGAGCGCGGGGTTGGCGGCCAGCAACTCGTCGGGCCCCAGGCCCCAGCCTTCCATCGCGCCGGGGCGGAAGTTCTCGACCAGCACGTCGGCCTCGGCCGCGAGCTGGCGCACGATGGCCTGCGCCTCGGGCTGGCGCAGGTCCAGCGCCAGCGAGCGCTTGTTGCGCGACTGCACCTGCCACCAGACGGAAGTGCCGTCCTTCAGCAGCCGCCAGGTGCGCAGCGGATCGCCCGCGCCGGGCGGCTCGATCTTGACCACGTCGGCGCCGAAGTCGGCCAGCGTGCGCGCCGCGAACGGGCCGGCGATGAGTTGCCCGAGTTCGACGACCTTGAGGCCGGCCAGCGGACCCGCGGCCGGAAGGGAAAGAGAGCTTTGCGTCATGGTTTGGGAGTGTGCCGTGCCGCCCCGGACACCGGGTCGGGCCGGGAAAACACCTATGAAATCTTGACACGGCGCGAAGCGGCTCTTTTGCACCGCAGCAATTGCGCTCCGGCATGCGCCACGCCCCGAGGAGAAAGGGGTTTGCTGCAGCGCAGCGCGTCGTCGCGCCCTTCACTACCAGGCAGGACCGCGACTCAAAAAAGTATCAGTTGCGCACCCCAACGCTGGTTGTTGGCATCCGGAGCGATTCGTACAGTCCGCCTCACCCCACCCCGGGGCCACCACCACAGAGGAAAGACTGCCAGCCATGCAACCCGATCTGGAAATCGTCGAAGTCCAAGGTGACGAATCGTTCACCGCCTGGGCGCACGGCTATCCGTATCGCACGGTGCGCTGGCACTTCCACCCCGAGTACGAGATCCAGCTGATCGTCGAGACCCAGGGCGTGTACTTCGTGGGCGACCACGTCGGCCACTTCGAGCCGGGCAACCTCGTGTTCATGGGCCCCGACCTGCCGCACAACTGGATCAGCGACGTGCCCGCCGGCCAGAGCGTCGAGCGCCGCGGCATCGTGATCCAGTTTCCGGCCGCGCTGGTGCGCAACATGGCGGCCACCTTCCCCGAGTTCCGCCGCATCGAGCCGCTGCTGGCCGAGTCGGCCTCCGGCCTGCTCTTCTCGGCCGCCACCGCCGCCGCGGCCAAGCCGATCATGGAAGCGCTGCTCGAGGCGCGCGGGCTGCGCCGCGTGGTGCTGCTGCTGTCGCTGTTCGAGCTGCTGGTGGCCAGCGACGACCGCCAGCGGCTGGCCAGCCCCGCGTTCACGCCCGACCCCAAGGCCTTCATGTCGCACGCGATCAACAACGTGCTGGCGCACATTGCCGCCAACCTGGGCGACGAGCTGCGCGAGCCGATGCTGGCCGAGCTGGTGGGCCAGAGCCCGAGCGCGTTCTCGCGCTCGTTCCGCAAGCACACGGGGCAGTCGTTCGTGCGCTACGTGAACCGGCTGCGCATCGGCCGCGCCTGCGAACTGCTCGCCAACAGCGACAAGCCCGTGCTCGACGTCTGCATGGACGTGGGCTTCAACAACGTGTCGAACTTCAACCGGCAGTTCCTGCTGCACAAGCGCATGCCGCCGACCAAGTTCCGCCATTTCCATCGCATGCAGCTCGCTGCATCGCGCGCCGCCAACAGCCCGCCGTAGCGCGCCGCCCCGTGTTCCCCGCGTCGTTCCTGGCGCGGCGCCTTGCGCGCCGCGCGGGGCGGCCCTTTGCCCGCGTTTTTTGCAGACCGTCACACAACCAACCTCAAGGAGACAACCCAATGAAGAGCCTTCTCAAAGCCACCGCCCTCGTCGCCGCCCTGGCCTGCGGCACCACCGCCGCACTGGCCCAGGCGCCCAAGCAGCCGCTGCGCATCGGCATGACCTTCCAGGAACTGAACAACCCCTACTTCGTGACGATGAAGCAGGCACTGGAAGAAGCCGCCGCCAGCATCGGCGCCACCGTGGTCACCACCGATGCGCGCCACGACGTGGCCAAGCAGATCGGCGACGTGGAAGACATGATCCAGAAGAAGATCGACATCCTGCTGCTGAACCCGACCGACTCGGCCGGCGTGCAGTCGGCGGTGCGCTCGGCCAAGAAGGCCGGCGTGATCGTGGTGGCGGTCGACGCCAACGCGCAGGGCCCGGTCGATTCGTTCGTGGGCTCCAAGAACCTCGACGCCGGCCGCCTGGCCTGCGAGTACCTGGCGAAGAACATCGGCGAGAAGGGCGACGTGGCCATCCTCGACGGCATCCCGGTCGTGCCGATCCTGGAGCGCGTGAAGGGCTGCCGCGAGGCGCTGGCCAAGTACCCCGGCATCAAGGTCGTGAGCACGCAGAACGGCAAGCAGGAACGCGCCACCGCGCTCACCGTGACCGAGAACATCCTGCAGGCCAACAAGAACCTCAAGGGCGTGTTCAGCGTGAACGACGGCGGCTCGATGGGCGCGCTCGCGGCCATCGAGGCCAGCGGCAAGGACGTGAAGCTCACCAGCGTCGATGGCGCACCCGAAGCCATCAAGGCGATGCAGAAGGCGGGCTCGAAATTCATCGCCACCACCGCGCAGTACCCGCGCGACCAGATCCGCCTGGCCATCGGCATCGCCCTGGCCAAGAAGTGGGGCGCCAACGTGCCCGCGGCCGTGCCGGTCGACGTGAAGCTCATCGACGCCGAAGGCGCCAAGACCTTCAGCTGGTAAGTTGCCGGACGCGCCGCCCGTGACCGTCACGTACGAACCACCCCGGGAGATGCTGCGGCTGGAAGGCGTGTCCAAGCGCTTCCCGGGCGTGAAGGCCCTGTCGAACATCGACCTCTCGGTGCGCCAGGGCGAGGTGCACGCGCTGCTCGGCGAGAACGGCGCGGGCAAGTCGACGCTGATGAAGATCCTCGGCGGCATCCACCGGGCCGACGAGGGCCGCATCGTCATCGACGGCACCGAGTGCCACTTCGCCGGCTACGGCGACGCCATCGCGGCGGGCATCGGCATCATCTTCCAGGAGTTCAGCCTGGTGCCGTACCTGAACGCGGTGGAGAACATCTTCCTGGGCCGCTACCTCACGAACCGCTTCGGCCTCATGGACCAGGCGGCGATGCAGCGCGAAGCCCGCGCGGTGTTCGACGAGCTGGGCGTGCAGATCGACCTCGGCGTGCCGATCTGCCAGCTCTCGGTGGCCCAGCAGCAGTTCGTCGAGATCGGCAAGGCGCTGTCGCTGAAAGCGCGGCTGCTGGTGCTCGACGAACCCACCGCCACGCTCACGCCCAACGAGGCCGAGCACCTGTTCAAGGTGATGCGCGCGCTGCGCGCCAAGGGCGTGGCGATGATCTTCATCTCGCACCACCTCGATGAAATCTTCGAGGTGTGCGACCGCATCAGCGTGCTGCGCGACGGTGCCAACGCCGGGCACGCCGAGGTGGCCGCCACGACCGTGGACGCACTGGTCGAGATGATGGTGGGCCGGCGCATCGAACAGAGCTTTCCGCCCAAGCCGCAGCCCGCGCCGAACGGCCGCAAGGTGCTCGAGGTGCCCGAGATCCAGCTCGTGAAGGACGGCCCGGTCAACCGCTTCGACCTGCACGCGGGCGAGATCCTCGGCTTCGCGGGGCTGGTGGGCTCGGGGCGCACCGAACTCGCGCTGGGCATGATGGGCGCCGACCGCGCGCACCGCAAGACGGTGCTGCGCAACGGCCAGCCCGCGCGCCTGGACGACCCGACGCAGGCGCTCGCGCACGGCATCGGCCTGCTGCCCGAAAGTCGCAAGGTCGAAGGGCTGATCACCGACTTCACGATCCGCTTCAACATCTCGCTGAACAACCTCGGGCGGCACCGCCGCGCGGGCGTGGTCGACACGGCATCGGAGAAACGCTCTGCCGATGAACTCTCGCGCCGCGTGGGCGTGAAGGCGCCGGGCATCGACACCCGCGTGGCCACGCTGTCGGGCGGCAACCAGCAGAAGGTGGTGATCGCGCGCTGGCTCGGCCACGATTGCGACGTGCTGATCTTCGACGAGCCCACGCGCGGCATCGACGTAGGCGCCAAGGCCGATATCTACCAGCTGATGCGCGAACTCACGCGCCAGGGCAAATCGATCCTGATGATCTCGAGCGAGCTGCCCGAGATCGTCGGCCTGTGCGACCGCGTCGCCGTGTTCTCGGGCGGCGCCATCGTGGCCACGCTCACGGGCGACGCGATCAACGCGGGCGAAATCATGCGCCACGCGACATCGTCTTCTCCCTCCCTTCCCTCTTCCTCCGGGAGCCCCCCATGACCGCCACCGCCACCCATCCCACGCCGCCGGCACCCGCGGGCGGGTTCTTCACGCAGCTGCGTCGCTCGACGGCCTTCCTGCCGCTGGTCGGCCTGGTCGCGATCTCGGTCTTCATGATCGTGGCGACCGACAACTTCCTCTCGGCGAGCAACCTGCAGAACATCGCGCTGCAGTCGTCCATCAACGCGATCATCGCGGTGGGCATGACGGCCGCGATCCTCACGGGCGGCATCGACCTGTCGGTGGGCGCGGTGGTGGCGCTGTCGGGCACGCTGGCCTCGGGGCTGATGGTGCACTTCGGCCTGCCGCCCGTGCTCGCCGTGCCGCTCGGGCTCGGCGTGGGCGCGGTGATCGGCCTGTTCAACGGCTACTGCGTGGCCTATCTGCGCATGCCGCCGATCATCGTGACGCTGGCCACCATGGGCATCGCGCGCGGCATCGCCCTGATCTACACCGGCGGCTACCCAATCGACGGGCTGCCCGAGTCGTTCGCCTTCCTCGGCAGCGGCACGCTCGCGGGCCTGAAGGTGCCGATCCTCATCATGCTGGCCACCTACCTCGTGGCCTACGTGCTGCTCAACATGGCACCCTTCGGCCGCTACGTGTACGCCATCGGCGGAAACGAGGAAGCCACGCGGCTGTCGGGCGTGCGCGTGTCGCGCTACAAGCTGCTGGTGTATGTGCTCAGCGGCCTCACGGCCGCTGTCGCCGGCATCGTGCAGGCCGCGCGCGTCACCAGCGGCCAGCCCGGCGTGGGCGTGGGCTTCGAGCTCGACGCCATCGCGGCGGTGGTGATGGGCGGCACGTCCATCGCGGGCGGCCGCGGCGCGATCGTGGGCACGCTGGTCGGCGCGCTGCTGCTGGCGGTGCTCAACAACGGTCTCAACATGATCGGCGTGTCGCCGTACCTGCAACTGATCATCAAGGGCGGCATCGTGCTCCTTGCGATCTTCATCAGCCGCGAAGCCCGCCGCTGACCTCTTCTCCTCCGCTTCTTCGCACCCCTCCTGATCTCAAGGAATCCATGTCGTATCAAAAGCTCCAACCCGGCGCCACGGGCGCCATCGGCGAACTCGCCGCCATGCAGGCCGTCGTGTGCCACGGCCCGAAGGACTACCGGCTCGAGACCGTCGCGATGCCCGTCATCGGCCCGAACGAACTGCTCATTTCCATCGCGGCCTGCGGCATCTGCGCCTCCGACTGCAAGTGCCACTCGGGCGCGAAGATGTTCTGGGGCGGCGACGGCCAGCCCTCGTGGGTCAAGGCGCCGGTCATTCCCGGCCACGAGTTCTTCGGCTACGTCGAGGCGCTGGGCGAAGGCGCGGCGGAGCACTTCGGCGTGGAGAAAGGCGACCGCGTGATCGCCGAGCAGATCGTGCCCTGCGGCAAGTGCCGCTTCTGCACCTCGGGCAAGTACTGGATGTGCGAGGTGCACCACATCTTCGGCTTCCAGCGCGTCGTGGCCGATGGCGGCATGGCCGACTACATGCGCCTGCCGCCGACCTCGCGCGTGCACAAGATCCCCGACGGCATCTCGCTGGAAGACGCGGCCATCATCGAGCCGCTGGCCTGTGCGATCCACACCGTGAACCGCGGCGAGCTCCAGCTCGACGACGTGGTGG
This sequence comes from Variovorax boronicumulans NBRC 103145, assembly GCF_001591345.1. Lineage (GTDB taxonomy): Bacteria > Pseudomonadota > Gammaproteobacteria > Burkholderiales > Burkholderiaceae_C > Variovorax > Variovorax boronicumulans. The sequence goes on from NZ_BCUS01000049.1 coordinate 37,863, forward strand.
TGATCGCCGGCGCCGGCCCGCTCGGCCTGATGATGACGCAGGTGGCGGCGCTCAAGACACCCAAGAAGCTGATCGTGATCGACCTCGTGCCCGAACGCCTCGCACTCGCGAAGCAGTACGGCGCCGACGTCGTCATCAACCCGAAGACCGAGAACGCCGACGCCATCGTCAAGGGCCTCACCGAAGGCTACGGCTGCGACGTGTACATCGAGACCACCGGCGCGCCCATCGGCGTGACGCAGGGCCTGGACATGATCCGCAAGCTCGGCCGCTTCGTCGAGTTCAGCGTGTTCGGCTCGGAGACGAGCGCGGACTGGTCGATCATCGGCGACCGCAAGGAACTCGACGTGCGCGGCGCGCACCTGGGGCCCTACTGCTACCCGGTCGCCATCGACCTGCTGGCGCGCGGGCTCGTCACATCGAAGGGCATCGTCACGCACGACTTTCCGCTGACCGAATGGGAGCGCGCCTTCGCGCTGGCCAACTCGCTCGATTCGATCAAGGTGCTGCTCAAGCCCGAGCCCCGCACGCCGGGCGCCACCTCATGAAGTACGTGATCGGCGTCGACATCGGCACGCAGAGCACCAAGTGCCTGCTGGTCGGCATCGACGGCAAGGTGCACGCGCAGGCCAGCGTGGCCTACCAGCCCGAGACGCCGAAGCCGCTGTGGGCGCAGCAGGACTGCGAGGTCTGGTTCGAGGCCGTGTGCGAGAGCGTGCGCGCCTGCGTGGCGCAAGGCGGCGTCGCAGCCACCGACATCGCCGCGATGTGCGTGAGCAGCCTCTACGGCGGCGCGGGCATCCCGGTCGACGAGGCCATGCGCCCGCTGCACCCCTGCCTCATCTGGATGGACCGCCGCGCCACCGCCGAGGTCGACGCGGTGAACGCGACGATCGACGTGGCTCGGCTGCAGGCCATCACAGGCAACGGCGTCGACAGCTACTACGGCTTCACCAAGATGCTGTGGCTGCGCGAGCACCGGCCCGAGGTGTGGACGAAGACGCACCACTTCCTGCCGCCCAACAGCTACATCAACTGGCGGCTGACGGGCCAGCTCGCGGTCGATCACAGCTCGGCCGGCAACATCGGCGGCGTGTACGACGCGGCGCGGCGGCGCTGGTCGGTACAGGCGCTCGACATGCTCGGCATTCCGGCGCGCATGATGCCGCCGCGGCTCGTCGAATCGAGCGAGGTGGTCGGCCACCTGAGCGCCGAGTGGGCCACGCAGCTGGGCCTGCGCGAAGGCATGCCGCTGATGGCCGGTGGCGTCGATGCGGCGGTGGCCACCTTCTGCGCGGGCGTCACCGGCAGCGGCGACCACGTCGCGATGATCGGCACCAGCATGTGCTGGGGCTTCGTGAGCCCGACCGTCGATGCGCGCCATCAGCTCATCACCATGCCGCACGTCTACCGCGGCGCGGACCGCAGCTACGTGTTCGGCGGCGCGATCACGGCCGGCGCGGCCGTCACCTGGTTTCGCGAGGCCTTCTGCCAGGCCGAGGTGGCCGAGGCCGCGCGCACCGGCGAAGACGCGCACGCCCTGATCGAACGCCGCGCGGTCGACGTGCCGCCCGGCGCCGACGGCCTCGTCTTCCTGCCCTACCTGATGGGCGAGCGCAGCCCGATCTGGGACGCGCAGGCCAAGGGCGCCTTCCTCGGCCTCTCGCTCGCGCACAGCCGCGCCCACCTGTACCGCGCCGTGCTCGAAGGCGTGAGCTTCGCGCTGCAGCACAACATCGAGGCCGGCCGACGCAGCGGCCAACCGCTGGACGACCGCCTGATCGTGGTCGGCGGCGCCGCGCATTCCGACCTGTGGATGCAGATCGTGGCGGACGTCACGGGCTACCGCGTGTTCACGATCGAGGAAGAGGTCGAGGCCGCCCTCGGCGCGGCGATGCTCGCGGCGCTCGGTGCCGGGCTGGTCGATGCAGCTACCGCCGAACGCGGCTGGGTCACGCTGGAGGAACGCGCGCGGCCCGAGCCTGCGGCGCAGGCGGTCTACCGGGAGCGCTTCGAGATCTACACCTCGCTGTACCCGGCTCTGCGCGATGCGATGCATCGGTTGGGATGACGCATCTGTCCGGGGCACGATCCCGCCGACGAGGCACCTTGCTCCGCGAATGTCCCCCGGGCTTCGCCCTCCTCCTTGATTTCGCTGCGCAAGGCACCCCATCAGCGTGATCGTTGTCAGCAGCGGTTGTTGATCGGCGAGCACCAGCAGCACGTCCCGTGCACAGGACACTGGGTGCTTCCCGCAGCGAAATCAAGGAGGAGGCCGCAGGCCGGGGGACATTCGCGGAGGGAAGTACCCGGTGGCCTGTGCACACGCCCTGAACCACCACCTTTGATGAGCAGAACACCATGACACTCACCTACGACTTCTCAGGCAAGCGCGCCCTCGTGACAGGCGCCAGCAGCGGCATCGGCCGCGCAGTAGCAGCGCAGCTCGCCCACTCAGGCGCACAAGTCACCGCCGTAGGTCGCAACGCCGACGCGCTGGAAGCATTACAGGCCGAGTCCGGCTGCTCGCCCTTGGCACTCGACGTGGCCGACGTCACCGCACTGGAAAAAGCGCTCGCCCCCTTGCCCGCCTTCGACCTCGTCGTGAACTGCGCCGGCACCACACGCATCGAGCGCGCCATCGACCTGCAGGCCGGGAGCTTCGACGCCGTGATGGCCGTCAACGCACGCGCCGCAGCGCTCGTGGCCGCGCGCTGCGGCCGGGCCATGATCGCGGCCGGCGTGCACGGCAGCATCGTCAACGTGTCGAGCCAAGCCTCGCTGGTCGCGCTCGACGCCCACCTTTGCTACAGCGCCTCGAAGGCGGCGATGGACGCCGTCACGCGTGCGCTGTGCCTCGAATTCGGGCCGCACGGCATCCGCGTGAACAGCGTGAACCCGACCGTCACGCTCACGCCCATGGCCGAGCAGGCATGGTCCGATCCGGCCAAGAGCGCGGCAGCGCTCAAGAACATTCCGTTGGGACGTTTCGCGCAGGTCGACGAAGTGGTCGCGCCGATCCTGTTCCTGCTGTCCGACGGCGCGGCGATGGTCAGCGGCGTGGCACTGCCGGTCGATGGCGGCTACACCATCGCCTGAAGAAAAACCTCCGCCTCAGGCGAAGCGGGTGCCGCCCTGCGGCGCGTCGAGCAGCGCATCGAGGTTGCGCGAGATCTTCTGCTCGATCTGGTCGCTGAAGCTGCTGAACAGGAAACCCAGCGTCGCCTCGAGCCGGAAGGTGTCGGCCGTGACCTCCACCGTGCCGTCGATGCCCGCACGGCTGAACTGGGCCCGGTCGCAGTCGGTGCCCTCGGTGTAGGTGCATTCCAGACCGTAGTCCTGCTCGACCTGATGCACCCATTGGCGCGCGACTTCGCGGGCGCCGGCAATGCCCAGCGTGTGGTTGCGTTCGATTTGGATGTCAGGCACCGTCGTCTCCGTTGTTGTCGTGTGTGCGGCCTTGGCGCGCGTGGGTGTGCAGGATACCCGTGGCGGCCTGCAGGGCGCTGCGGCGCTCTTCCGTCGTGGCCAGCGCGGCGATGCGCCGCACCGCAGTGTAAAAGCGCGGCCAGTCGCGGCCCTCGCGTTCGAACAGGGCCTCGAAGCCCGGCACCAGGTCGTCATACGCGCCCTGCGCACCGAAGGCCGCGTTGTTGGCGCGCGCCACCCAGCCGTCGTAGGCGTTCTGGCGCGGGCCGGTCCATGCCGCCTTCAGCGCGGCATAGCGCTCGCGGAAGTCGGCCATGGCGGCCTGCTTCTGCGCCTCGACCTTCGTCCAGTCTTTCGCCTTGGCTTCGGGCGACTCGTACACCTGCGTGAGCGTGCGGCGCGTGTTGAGCGCCAGCGCACGGAAGTCCTGCCGCTGTGCATTGAACTGCGCGTACTCGGCGCGCGCCGCCTCGCCGGCTTCGCGCTGCAGCCACATCGCGCCACCGATGCGCTCGACGGCCGTGGCGTACGACTCGTTGAACACGGTGTCGCCCGGCACATAGAGCACCTGGTGCGCCAGCTCGTGGAACACGAGGCGCGCCAGCTCGCCCTCGGGGTAGCCGATGAAGGTGGACAGCAGCGGATCGCCGCCGGCCCAGTTCATCCAGCCCAGCGTGGAGTAGGCCGGCACGGGGTACACGGCCACTTCGAGGCCATTCGTCTTCTGCGCCTCGGCCTCGGTTTTCGCGGCGGCCTCGTCGTAGTAGCCGCGGTAGCCCACGCAGCCCGCGACCGGGAAGCACCAGCTCTTGAGCGTGAGCGAGTACGGCGGCGCGGCCACCACGTTCCACACGGCCGCGGGGCGGTGCAGATCGGCATACGAGGTGTAGCTCGCGTTGTCGGGCAGGCCGAGTTCGCTCGATGCGAAACGGCGGATGCGCTGGGCAAGCTCAAGCTTGGCCTTGAGCGGCGCCCCCACGGCCGGGTCGGCCAGCCATTCGGGCACGGGCTTGGCCGCGCGCAGGATGTCGAGGTGGCCGTTGGCCGATTGCCAGTAGTAGCCGAGGTCGGCGCAGCCACTCAAGAAAAGCGCGCCGGCCAACGCCAGCGCGGGCGCGCGCAGCCGTCGCATCACGCCTTTTCGACCTGCACCAGGCAGTCGTAGAAGGTCGGGCCGCGGCCGATGTCGGTCAGGCGCTGGCTGGTCAGCTCGTTGACGTTGGTGCCGTCCATGCCGAGCTTGCGCCACCAGATGCCCATGCCGTGCACCACGCCCTGGCGCGCGCGGCGCGACACCTCGGCGCGGCAGCGGTGCTCGCCGCGCTGGTTGAACACGCGCACCGTGGCGCCGTCCTCGATGCCGCGCGCGGCGGCGTCGTCAGCGTGGATCTCGAGCAGCGGCTCGACCTCGATGGCGCGCAGGCTGGTCACGTTGACGAAGGTCGAATTGAGGAAGTTGCGCGCCGGCGGCGAGATCATGGCCAGCGGGAACTCGGTCGAGCTGCCGGCCGGCTCCCAGTTGGGCACGTGGTCGGGCAGGCCGTCCATGCCCATGGCCTGCAGGCGCTCGCTGAAGAATTCGCAGCGGCCCGAGGGCGTGGGGAACCTGCCTTCGGCGAACGGCGCCTCGGCCAGCTTCAGGCTGGTGAAGCCTTGCGCGCGCAGCTGCTCGAAGTCGATCGCCTTCTCGGCGAAGGCGGTGCGGCACAACGACTCGTCGCTCTCCGAGAAGCAGGGCTCGTCGAAACCCAGGCGGCGCGCCAGTTCGCGGAACACCCAGGCGTTGCTGCGGGCCTCGCCGCGCGGCGCCACGGCCGGGCGGTTCAGCAGCACGTCGGTGTGGCCGTAGCTGCAGTGGATGTCCCAGTGCTCGAGCTGCGTGGTGGCGGGCAGCAGGTAGTCGGCGTAGTCGGCGGTGTCGGTGCGGAACTGCTCCAGCACCACGGTGAAGAGGTCTTCGCGCGCGAAGCCCGCCACCACCTTGGCCGACTCGGGCGCCACCGCCACCGGGTTGCTGTTGTAGACCACGACGGCCTTCACCGGCTTGGCGGTGTCGAGCAGCGCATCGCCGATGGTGCTCATGTTGATGGTGCGCGGCTTGCGCCCGGCCAGCAGGTCGGGGCGCTGCAGCGCGGCGCGGTCGACCGGGTAGTGGCCCGAGCTGCTGAGCAGCAGGCCGCCC
>NZ_BCUS01000050.1 GCF_001591345.1 Variovorax boronicumulans NBRC 103145
CGCTCATCGCGCGATCGGCAACCGACTGTGGTTCCTGGCGCAGACCCGCTCGGGGAAACACGCCGGACGGATCTGGATCGGTCTGACCCTCATCGACTGCAGGGGCGGCCAGGTGGCCGTCAAGAGCATGGACGAGAGCTGCGGCCCGTGCTACTTCGACTGTCCATTGGCCTTTCTGGATCGCGCCGATCCTCCGACTGGCCCCTACGCAGGACCCTGGCGCGAGAAGGTGCGCGAGTTCCATGCCAACCGAATGGCCAAGCGAGCAGCCATTCGGCAGGGGCTGCGCGTCTCGTACGACGGGCGTACCTACGAACTGCGGCGCAGCCTGGGCCGGCGCGGTTGGGAGGTACAGCGCGAGGACGGGGTGCTCTTCCGCATGAAGGCAAGGCAGCTGCAGCAAGCGACGGCGCTACCTGCGCCAGAGGCGAGGGCGCGCGCATGAAGCAATCTCAATCTCAGACCAACGTCGAGTTCGTGGTGGATCTGATGGAGTTCAGCGCCCATGGGGCGTTGATCCAGGCCTTCGTACTGCAGGCATTGACGTACTACGCGCAGAAGGTGGCCGCAGCTGAGCCTGAGGCACTGGATACCGGAATGGTCAGCGGCCATGCCTGGCGCGGCTGCGCCCTGGAGATCCAACGAAAGCTCAAGCAGCGCCTCGATAGCTAGGCCCTTCATTCCTTCTTGGGCTCCGCGAGCCCGAGCCATCCCTTCCATCCCGCAGGCCCGGACTTCTTCTCGAGCCCAGGCAGTGGGTAGGCGAGGGCGGTGCGCTGCGGCATTGATTCTCAAAGGAGAACACCTTGGTCACCACGATCTCACGAGGTGGTCTGGCGCTGCCCGCTGCGTCGACTGCACCCGCCGAACCATTCACCTATCACTTCACCCGCATCAGCCGCAATGCGAAGACCGGGCCCATGGCGGTCACGACGACGAGCGCGAACACATGTCCTGCGAACTGTGGCCTGCGGCGCAACGGCTGCTATGCCGAGAGCGGGCCGTTGGCGATTCACTGGAAAGCCGTCTCGGAAGGCTCACGCGGCTCGACCTTCGACGAGTTGCTGCAGGAGATCGGCACACTGCGTCGTCGCGCGCTGTGGCGCCACAACCAGGCAGGAGACCTGACACCATCCTCGCCGGACGTGATCGATGCTGGGTTGCTCGTCAGGCTGGCGAGGGCGAACAGGGGGCGGCGCGGGTTCACCTACACCCACTACCCGCCCACACCAGCGAACGGCGCAGCCATTCAGCAGGCGAATCAACTTGGCTTCACGGTCAACCTGAGCGCACAGACGCTGGCTCAGGCCGACAGCTACGCCAGCCTGGGGATCGCACCCGTCGTCGTGATTCTGCCGCAGGGCACCACCAAGCCAGTGCGCACGCCAGGAGGCCGTCAGGTCGTTGTGTGCCCTGCAAGCCTGGGCAACATTGACTGCCTGAATTGCGGCATCTGTCAGCAGCGTGATCGCGCCGTCATCGTGGGCTTCCCTGCCCATGGAGTAGGGGCCAAGCGTGTGGCGGCGATCTTCCTCAAGGAGGCGCCCCGGTGAGGGACGTCGATAAGACGAGAGCCTCAAGTGCACAGTCTCAAAAGGCGGACATCTCGCTCGACGAAGAATTTCTCAGCCAGGTGGACCGCGCAATGCTTGCACGCAAGCAAGCTGATCCCTCTCGCTTGGAAGAAGTGCGGCGGGCTGTGGAGGCTGAGAGTCAGCGAGCCAACTTGACGAACGCCTACGGGATTGATCGACGAAGCGATCGTGGCCGTAAGGAAATCGGTTGAAAGACGGTCTGGGCACTCCTTCACGAAACGAATTCGTGAAGGAGTGCCCAGACCGTTAGCTACGACTTCTTTTTTAGAAGTTCTCGTATCGTCTTAGAGCGAAAGAGTCCATGACTCAGAAGGCGTTCGAAGTTGCCTGCTTGGCCAAACTGTCGCTAGCTGTGAAGGCCCAATAGGTTGTTTCGGGTGTTCACCCGGAGAAGTTTTGAGAGACTGGAAATCGCCAAACCCCCAATCCACTCAAGACCCCGAACCGGATGAACACCCATAAGAATGCCCGATTGACGTACCTGCGCCGCCTGGAGATGGTTCAAGACATCACTGAGCGTGGCGTCAGCGCATCAGATGCTGCAGCCGTGCAGGGTGTCAGCGCTGTTACTGCCCGCAAGTGGCTGGCCCGCTACCTGGCTGATGGCGCGGCAGGTTTGCTGGACAAGTCCTCTCGCCCCGAGAAGTCGCCCCGCGCCATCGAGCCTCATGTGGCCCTGGCCAAGGAAGTGGAACTGCTTCGCGGGCAAGCAATCTTTGAGACGGATCATCGTGATTAGCGACTGCTATTCCTGCTACTCGTAGCAGGAATAGCAGCTCGTCACACCCCGGCGGCCTATGGAATCACTGTTCGCCGAAAAAGAACCCAGGAGGCACCGGCCAGTGCTTCCAGCCCGTCGGGGTCGGGGCGACGGGGAATGTGTGAGGGTTGAGCAGCACCCAAGCCGTCTTCTTGATCTGGCGCACCTCGGTCTCACCGCGGCTGGCCAAGATCTCCAATGCGATTTGGCAGCGCCCCTTGTTGCGCAGCGCGGTGGGGCCGTACTGGAGGATGTGGTTGCGCGGAAGCGCCATCGGGCCGTTGCGCTGCAGACAGCGGTCCCACAGCCACTTGCCCAACACATTCGCGTCCTGGAACTCCTGTGGCTGCTGCGGCTTGTCGCCGAAAATGCGCTTGAACTCTTCGAGATACCAACGGCACACGGAGACGGCGCTGCGAACTGACTCTACTTCGATCACAGTGGTGTCCGAGACCAGGCAATGGAACAGGGCGGCCACGCGAGCGACTTTTTCCGAGTGCTTGGAAGCAGCGTCCTTCACATCGGAAAAATATCCACCCGGCCCCAGTAAGCTCTCGATCGAGTTGAAGTCGTCAATCCACGCTTGCTTGGCCTCTGCAGAGAGCTTCAGAACCGTGTCCTCCACCGATTCGGGGTTGTCGGGGCAGTTTTTTTTAAGCAACTCCGAGACGCGGCGGTTGAAGAGTTCTGTCTTCGGCCACTCTGGCTCGATTCCGCTGATCATCCGCGTTCCCTGGGTCGACGGCGGGGCCGCGGGCAAGGAACGGGCGAGAAGACCGATGTCACGGATAGTGTTCTCGTTTTTCTGCACGACCCCCATACCGACTCCAAACTGGACCATGAGGGAGATGACAAAGCGCGCATCGCGTACGACAAATGATTCGCTGCTTACGCGTTCAACGTGAACGGCATCGCCGTCCATGAGCTTGTTGAGGATGCCCAAGTTCTGCATGGTCTGCGCATTGAAGACCGTAGCACCTTCGCTCGAGAAGATGCCTCCGACGGGATGGTGCAGGTGCAGCATCTTCAGCAGCGCTTGGGGCGTCGCATCTTCCGAGACCAGCTTGTACCCCTTGGGACGAACAGGCTTCATCAGATTCAGCGCGTCGACAGCGCTTTCGAGTTCTTCCGTAGGCAGGTCTTTCTTGCGCGCGTTTTTCAGGTTGCGATCCGCAGCCTTCTTTTTCGTTTCCCAGTGGTCCATGGCCAGCATGTGCTCATGCAAACGCTTCGCAAAACGTACTTCGTGCTTGGCTTGGAAGTCACGCACAGGCTGCATGTAGGTGCGGTCGGCAGAACTTTTACGCTCGCCTGATGCGGCGAAGGTCAGCAAGTTGACGCCACAGGGAGAGCGCATGCCATTGGGACGCTCGACCAGCGTCTTGCCAACGCAGGCGGTGGAAAGAGGGGCAAGCATCGCCGCGAAAACAAGCTCCTGAGGAGCTTGAATGTTGCGCTCGCCTTCTTCGAACGCATCGAAAAAGAGCTTGGGAAGGACATAGCGCGGAAACAGCAAGGCCGAGGGAGGTAGCGACAGTTCGATGTCACGCAGTTTCATATCTGAATTTCAAAAAAGAGGAGGAAAGGACGCGCGGCAAGGCGTGACCAGTCCCTGCCTGCGCTTCTGACGCAGGCAGAGGCAATCGCCGTGCCCATCCGGGTGACGATTTCTGATCAAGACCCAAGCAGTAGCGTGGCCGTCGTGGTGACTGCTGGAGAAGGGACTGGCCTACTGCCCAGGGTTGGTAAACAACTGCTGAACAGCATCCGCAGGCCAACGCAGCTTTCCGCGAGGGAGCTTGCTGGGGCGAATGCCGAAGTAGGAGTCAGTCTGCGAAAAACGCTTGCGGACGCGTGTGCGCTTGGACATGTCACGGCGAGTGAATTGGCGCGGACGGGGCGCACCATGCGGCTGGCTCACTTTTCGCTCCCTTCTTCGAGCTGAATTTCTGTCGCCTGGGGCGTCAGCTGAACCCCTCCGCAGATGGGGCAGCGGATGCCTTCCTGGCTGTCGTTGCGCTGAGCACGCGCTTCGTCAAGCAGCTTCTTGAACTTCACCGGGTGCAGCTTGATGCCATCGCGCTCAAGCGCTTCCATGATGGCGCGCTGCGTCACGCCGCGAGCGAGGGCTTGTTCGATGTTGGGATGCAACGCCGAGAACTTGGCGGCGATGGTGCGTTCGGCCGTGGGCTGGAGCGCGTCGATCGAGGTCATCAGCGTATCGATGCCTTGGATCTCGATGGTGGTAGTCATGTGGCTCATTGCTGGCTCTCCTCGATCAGCGTGGCGATCGAATCGGCCGGCCACAGCAGGCGGCGGTTCGGCAGGCGCAGCGGCTTGACGCCGAAATACGAGCCGTGATTGCTCAGGCGCTTGCGGACAGTTTGCGCATCGACCAGATGCTGCGCGGCGAACTGGTCGGTGGTGAAGCGGAAGTGATCCGCTGGAGGAGGCTGCTTGCGAATATCGAGTGCCATGATGGCTCCTTCTGAACGGTTGAAGAAAAACTTCGCGCCGGGTAGGAGTCACGTGGTCAGCGTCGTATTGCGTGGTTCATCGTGGCTCCATCCAGATGCGTGGAGCCAGTGTCAATTTAAGAACTGCGGGACACGTCCTTATAAGCGTTCGTGAACGGTCGTGATCGTTCATGAGCGGTCAGTGTCATCTGATGGAACCGCTTCGGGTAGGAGATGCGTCTCGTTGCGGTTGAGCCACTGTTGAAGGGCGGTTAAGGTAAAAGGCTCCCAAGGACGCTTCGATCCTCCGGGGATCTCGATTGTGTTGGTGCCTTTGAGTCTGAGCGCTGGGAACCGCCCGCTTCCGGCCATCTCGAGCAACTCCCCCCAAACAAGTAGGGGCCGCCAAGGCCCAGTCGAGGCTGTTCTGTCGAGCGCCTCGGCGATCTCACTAGCGATGGGCGATCTGATCTTGCGATCCTCAACCAACTCCACCATGCGTTTGGAAAAAAAGCCCGGCCTCAGGAGGGCATCATGTGGCAACTGAGCCTCAACGACCAAAGGGGGTCTATTTCGTTCCACGGCGGCATGCTGTTCCAGTTCGAGGAGGCGAGCCACCACGTTTTGCTGCACCGGAGTCGCATTTTCGAATCCTGCGAGGACGAGGAAGTGATCTAGAAACACCGGTCGACGTAGCGAGCCCCTGTATTCTTCTTCGCACCAAATTAGGAAGGAGATTGGCTCTTCCTCCGTTGGTACTTCGGAACTGCAGCCATCCTCGTCCTCGTGACATTCGGACCAATCCTTCATCACGGAGCGAGCGCTTTGCAGCTGACTGGGCCGGGCGGGAGAGATGGGATCCGACAGTTGACAAGCTTCGTCTGGGACACTGATAGCCGGCGGCACAGGTTGCACTCCGCTGATCAACATTGCACCGGTCGCGACGGTCCACTTTGGAAGCTTCAAGAAACCGGTGAACGTTGCGTTAAGGCTGTCCAGCTTCTTTAGCTCTTGTATCGTGAAGCTTGTTGATTTCATGGTCATTCGGTGTCTGGGGTGCGTGCCTGGCGGTGAATTCGACGCCGGCCTCGGTCAAAATCCAAGCTTCAATCTGGTCATGCCACTTGCGCAGCAGGTCCAGTGGCCGGCGGCGGTAGTGCTTCTCGGCGATCGCGCTGGGCTTGTGCCCCTGGATCTGCGCAATGGCACCGGCCGGCGCCTCGCACCATTCGGACAATGTGCCGAACGATCGGCGCAGGCCGTGCAGCGTGACGTGCGGCAAGTCGGCCTGTTCGAGCGCCTTGGTGTGGGCACTGCGCGGCTCGGCGAGCCTACCATCTGCTGAGGTCGGGCTTGGAAAAACCCAGGGTGACGGGCTCCAGGTGCGGCCTTGTGCTTCGAGGCGTCTGATTTGTCGCCGAGTCGGCGGTACTTCGTTCAGCCGCTTGAGTTTGAGCAGCAGGCTGGACAGATAAGGGGGAGAGGGATGGTCCGCCCTCCCGTTCCTTCCACTTTGTCGTTGAGCGTCAGGCTGCGCCAGCGGAAATCCACGTCTTCTCAGCGCAGCGCCGCCAACTCTTCGCGCCGGGCGCCAGTGAGGAGCAGGCCTTGTAGGTACGCGCTGATGACCGGGTTGGGTAGTTCGCGCACGCTGGTGAACCAGGAGGCCAACTGTTCGCGCTGCAGGCAGTCGCCCTCTTTGGCTTTCACGCGCGGCACGGCGTCCTTCACGCTGCGCGTTTGGTAACTGTCGGCGGGAATGAGCCCCTTGTAGGCCGGCGTGTCCTTGGCCCAGCGAATGAAGCCTCGCAGCAGTCGAAACGACAGGGCGGTCATCGTCGGGCGGGTGGCGGTCTCGGCCGTGAGCCATTGCGCGAGGCGGGCTCCCGTGAGGTCCGGTAGCCGCAGCGGGCGCAGCGCAGCCAGCGGACCAGCCTGGGTGAGGCCCTGTCTCCGCTTCCTGGCCACCCCGCCTTCCGAGGCGTGCTGGACGTGGTCGCTGTAGTGACGTTCGCTCCAAAACGTCTTGCGCTCCTGGATGTAGGCGTCCCACGCCTGACCAAAGAGCACATCCTGGCGTGCGGCCTCTTCTCGGCGGGCCTCCAAGGCCTGGCGCTGCTCGGCCTTCACCTCCCTGGGGTCCTTGCCCTCATTCACGAGCATCTTGAGGCGGCTAGCTTCCGTGCGCGCGCGGCCCAGTTCCCAGGCGCGTGCATCGCCGATCGTGACGCGCAGCGTCTTGCCGAACAGGCGGGACTCGAAGACGTAGGCGTGCGCACCGGCCACGGTGACCCGCAAGCCGAACCCGGGGGTCTTGGCGTCCCAATGGATGGTCTGTTGTTTGCCGGGCTCGCAGGGTAGGTTCTCTACCCGTGCAGCGGTCAGAGTCAGTTTGGTCGTCATAGATGCCTACATGGTGCCGTGTAGGCACCATGTAGGCAGGTTAGAGCAATTTTGGGCAACACCGATCTATGCAAAGAATTTTCGATAGCGATGTAAGTTATTGATTTAAAAAGAAATCACCTCCTGTATCACCATCGATCAACACAAAAGCATGTCGACTTGTTCAGATTGAAAATCCGCGTGTCGGTGGTTCGATTCCGCCCCAGGCCACCAAATTCAGTCAAAAAGCCCGACCTTCCGAGGTTGGGCTTTTTGCATTCTGGCGCCGTGTTTGGGGAATCGCGTTCGCGCTATCCGGCCCGATCCCCGTTGATGTCGTCATGCCCGCGGCGCCTGCGTTCGGCCCGCGCCTTCGCCAGCGTGGCCTGGCTCTGCTTGGCCGCCGCCTCGCAGCGCGCGTGCAGCGCGATCAGTTCCTTGTCCGTGAGCTTCTCGATGCCGATGAAGTCGTCCTCCGCGTCGGAGGTGCGGATCAGTTCGTCGAGCTTGGTCTGCAGGGCGACGCTGTCGCGGTTCTGCGTGTTCTGGATCAGGAACACCATGAGGAAAGTGACGATGGTGGTGCCCGTGTTGATCACCAGCTGCCACGTTTCCGAAAAGCCGAAGAACGGCCCCGCGACCGCCCAGGCCACGACGACGATCACGCAGACCAGGAAGGCCGCCGGGCTGCCCGTCCAGCGTGCGACGGTGTTGGCGAAGGAATCAAAGAGTCGCTCCATGCGCGTGTCCTCCAGTCGGGGCGATGCTGCCGCGGCGGTGCGCGCGAGCGCGTCAGCCGAGGCCCGCCTCGCATGGCATCGCAATTCCCCTGAGGCTGTCGGCGCATGGCGGTACGCGGCTGTGGCCTCGGACACGGCTTACACGCGTCGTCGGGTCGAGACGACAGGGCGCTTGCCGCACCGTGTCGACCATGAAGGCTCATTGCAGTCTTTCTTTCTCAACCCGGCCCTCGCTTCGGCGACCGGCCTTCAAGGAGCAACCACCCATGGCCAACGATATCCAGGCAACCACCGCGGACGCGGTGTCCAACGATCAGGTGATCGACGTTCTGAACGACCTTCTGGAGAACACGCGCGACGGCGAGTACGGCTTTCGCGCCTGCGCGAAGGAAGTCGACTCGGCGCAACTGAAGCCGGTGTTCGAAAGCCGCGCCTCGCAATGCGCCAGCGCGGCATCCGAACTCGTCGCACTCATCCGCCAACTCGGCGGCAAACCCGACGACGGCGGCACGGTCAGCGGTGCGATGCATCGCGGCTGGGTGCATGTGAAGGGCGCGGTCGGCGCGAACAGCGCGCTGTCGATGCTCGAGGAATGCGAGCGCGGCGAAGACGCGGCACTCGCGCGTTACCGCAAGGCCCTCAAGGCCGACCTGCCGGCCGAGGTGCGCATGCTGGTGCAGCGCCAGGCCGACGGTGCGCAAGCCAACCACGATCAGATCAAGGGCCTGCGCGATCAATTCCGCAGCGCCAAGGGCTGACCGGCCGGCACCCTCGGGATGCCATTCACCATGACCGGTGACAGCCGCGCGCCCGCCATGCCCCGTGCGCCGTCTGCGACGGAAGTTGCGGACGGCGTCGGCGAGCGCCTTCTCACCTTCAGCTATCTCGGCTGGTGGTTTTCGTGCGCCGCGCAGCGAGTGGACGATCAGACCTTCAGGCCCGTGGTCTTCTGTCGCGCCTATGGGGGCAGCGACGTCGAAGGCGCGGAGCAGCGCTTGCCGCCCGACACGGACAACGTCGCGTACGGCAGCGAGGCCGAGGCGCTGCGCCACGCCGAGCAGCAAGCGATTCGCTGGGCGCATGACCGCACGGGCGACGGCCAGGGCCGGTTCTGATCACGCAGCTCGGATGAGCGCGATCGTCGCGTCGTCCCGCGCGCCATTGAAGTACTGCGCCAACACGTCGCCGAACACGGGGGCTTCAGGCGCCACGATCTCGAACAGCGTCATGCAGGAGCGCAGCTTGAGATCGTCCGGCGAGCCGAAGACCTGGTGCGCATCGCTGCCGGGCAGGGCGCGCACCAACTCCGCGCAGTGGCGCAGTCGCTCACCGAGCACAGCGTGCTGCCAGTACGCCGTCGCCTCGGCGGTACCGTCGAGGCCGAAGAACTGCGCGGTCGCACTGCGGCCCAGTGCCTTCAGTTGAGGAAACACGAACCACATCCAGTGCGTGCGCTTGCGTCCCGCCGCGAGTTCCGCGCAGACCTGGGCGAAGACGGGCTCTTGCGCCGCCACGAAGCGTTCGAGGTGCCAGTCGATGGTCATGTGTTCACGCGCCCGGTGTGGTTGCAGTTGCCCGATCATGCTGCAACCGCGGCGGCAACCGAGGGTCGAGCCAGTCCATGCGCCACGCCAGCAGCAGCACCGCGCCGACCACGCAGGTGACGGCCAGCGCGCCCGCGAGGCCGTGCCGCTGGCGGTACGGATCGGGCGCGATGCGCTGGGCACCCGGTGGCACGCGCGCCGTCTGCGACAGCATGCCGCCCAGGCGCACGTTGACCTTCATGCGGCCATTGATGGCCCATCCGCTCGCATCGAGGATCGGACCCAGGCTGCGCTGGCGCAGCTTCAGCCACGCGATCAGCATGCTCGGTCCCGAGATCGCGATCACGATGCCGACGAGCGCCACCGGTATCCATTGCCCCAGGTCGACGAACTTGCCGAAGATGCCGACCAGCACCGCACTGATGCTGCCCAGCGCCACGCCGATGGCGGCCACGGTGCCGACGTCGATGCGGCTGGCGGTGGGAAGGATCGGTCCCGGCTTGGCCGGCGTCTTCGTTGACGAGGCCGCTGCGTCGGTCGGTTGGTCGGCGGTGGCGACGCGTCCGGCCAGCGTCTGCAACGCGCTCTGCGAGCCGGCCTCGCTGGCCGCCGCGCGTTTCGCCACCTGCTCCTCGATCAGCCGCACGAACTTCTTGTACGGCGCGAAGAAGGCCTGCGCCACGCTCGTGGGGTTCTCGATCAGCTTGGTGACGGTGGCGTCCCAGTCGCGGCCCTGGCGGTCGTAGAACACGCCATTGCGCCCGGCAAAAAGGAAGTCGACGTCGCCGGCCGTGAACGCGGCGACGATGCTCATCTTCTCTCCCTGGCGCGTGCAGTCGCAGTACGCGAGGCAGGTCTTCGCCAGGCCGGCCAGCGCGGCGTGCCGCGCGGTGTCCTGCACCTGCACCGTGAGCTCGCAGCTGCGCCCGTCGAGGTAGAGCGTGCCCGCCTGGAAGATCGCGCCCTCGCGCCGGTAGAACGCCCTGAACGACACGAAGTTGTGCAACAGCACGCGCAGGTCGCGCTGCAGCCGCAGCAGCTTTTCGAGGTCGGTCAGCAACCGGTTGTGGTGCTCGGCGGCCTCGTCTTCGGCAATGAGTGCGAGCAACGCGTCGCGTGTCGCGAGCAGGGCATCGATGCGTTCACGCGGCAGGCCCGCGAGCGCGTTGTCAGGGCGCGCGGCGATCCACGCGTCGCAAGGCGCGAGCCGCTCGCGCAGCACTTGCCACTGGGCTTCTTCGAGCGTGTCGCGTTCGCCGAGCAACGGCACCACCGCGTCGCGCGCGAACGCGGCCATGGCCTCGGCCCAGGCGGGATTGAGGCTCGCACCGCCCAGCGGCAATGCGCGATGGGGCGTCACCGGCGCCAGCGGCAACTCGGCCACCGGCTGCACGCTCGCATCGAAGGTGTGTCCCGCGAGTGCGTCGTAGGCTTCGGGCGAGGGGTTGAGTGCCACCACCGCCTGCACGTCGTAGGCGGCCACGCGGCAGCGCGCGAAGAAGTCGTCGACCTTGGCCGCGACCGCGCGCAGGGCCTCGGCCGCGGCCAGCGTGCGTGCGCCCAGCGGGAGCAGCGCCTCTGCGTCGCCCTGCGCATGCCAGTCGCGGACCGCTTGCGCTTCGGCCATGAAGGCCTCGGCACGTGCGCGATCGAGGCCGGGCGTCTGCTCGTGCCGGTCGGGCGTGCTGCCGTGGGTGCGCATCGCTTTCTCGATGGTGGCGTGCAGCGCGTCGTCGGTGCCGGCCGTGGCCGGCGTGACCACACCGTCGCCGTTGAAGCGCATCGCGGCCAGCCATTCGCCGCGGTCGGCAATGTCGGCGAGGGTCAGCGTGTGCGTGTCCTGCTTGCCGAGCAGGTCGAGGATGCGCCGGCCTTCCTTCGCGAGGTCGGCGCCCGGCGCGCGCGTGTCGTCGAGGTCGTCCAGCGACAGCGTGCCGCCGCCCGCGAGCAGCACGTCGGCGCTGCGCAGCCGCTCGCAGGCCCACCGGCAGGCCGCGATGACTTCGGGCGGTCGCACGCGGCCGTCGCCGTCGGTGTCGATGAGGTCGAGCGTGCGCGCATCGAAGTCGATGCCGCGCGTGGGGCAGGCGAGTGCGACCCACAGTTTCTGGTCGAGCTCGGCGATGCGTGCGATGTCCTCGCCGCTGCGGAACACCACCTGGTCCACGCCGCCCGCACGGATGAACTGCCAGCGGTGCGGCGTCGGGCCTGGCGTGTGGGTGCCGGGAAGGCCGGCGGGAACGGGGGCGGTGGCGGTCGTCAACGGGCTGATGTCCTTGGGGTGGTTGTGTGGGGTCGGGAGGAAACGGCGTGGGCTGCATGCGTCGTGCACGGCGCGGCGCCTTCCATTCGTGGGCGTCAGCCTAGATCGCGCGACGGGGCGGTCGTGAGGACAGACGGCGCGCAGCGATGTCGGTCGACGCCGACATTGCGCCCGGCGACCGCGGCATCCCACCCACGGCGAGGAGGGTCAATGTTGGGGGATTGAGCGGTTGCGCCGCACCGACTTATCCTCCGGTCGCCATGGCCGCCACACGCATCGATCTCGATCTGCCCGACGGGTGGAGTTGCTGGCTCGAACTGCAGCAATCCGCCGAAGGCGCCTGTTCGGGCAAGGCGGAACTTCGCGAGGGCAACGAGCCGCGGTGCGTGCTGGTGATTGCGCAGCAGCCGACGCGCGAGGCCGTGATCGAGCGATTGAAGTTTCGCGCCGACTACTTCGTCGGGGAGTGGCGCATGCGGCAGCGCGAAGGTGGGGCACCGCGGTCCTGAGCCTTTGGGTCTTGCGATCTTCTGCGCGGACCTCGGACTCGCAAGAAGTCGCCCCCCAAAAAGAAAAAGCGACCGTCTGAAGCGGTCGCTTTTCTTTGGATGCGCGAGGGTGCCGTCGCACCCCGGATCTCACATGCGATACGACGGCGCCGGCGAGGACACAGGTACCAGCTGGTAGCCCTGCCCGTAGACCGCGCGCAGCACGTACCCGTTTTCGCGCTGCAGCGACAGCTTTTCTGGAGAGATTTTTTGCCGTCGCTAGTTCACATGCACACTAGTTCAGTGCATTTTCGCCGTTGGCGCGACATGTCAGTGTGATGCGGTGGGCGCCAACGGTTCGACGGGCAGCGCCCGCTTGTGGGCGCTCTTGCGATGCGTCGAAAGAATCACCGCGCGCGCTGCAGCCGACACCGGCTTGCCTTCGAGGAAATCGTCGATCTGCTCGTAGCTCACGCCAAAGGCGTCTTCGTCGGGCTTGCCCGGCACCAGCGACTCCAGGTCGGCCGTGGGCACCTTGTAGACCAGCGCATCGGGCGCGCCCAGCAGCTGCGCCACCGCGCGCACGCGGCGCTTGTTGAGGCCGGTGAGCGGCGTGATGTCGGCCGCGCCGTCGCCGAACTTGGTGAAGAAACCCATGAGCGCTTCGGCCGCGTGGTCGGTGCCGATCACGAGGCCGTCGTGCGCGCCGGCCACCGCGAACTGCGCAATCATGCGCTGGCGCGCCTTGATGTTGCCGAGCACGAAGTCCTCGTGCGCCGCATCGCGAAACGCCTGCCCGCCCGCGCGCAGCGCGGCCAGCATCGCATCGGCGGCGGGGCGGATGTCCACCGTCAGCAGGCGGTCGGGGCGGATCACCGCCAGCCCGGCCTGCGCCTCGGCCTCGTCGCGCTGCACGCCGTAGGGCAGGCGCATCGCGATGAAGGTGGCGTCGCGGCCTTCGGCGCGCAGCTTCTCGACCGCGCGCTGCGCGAGGCAGCCGGCGGTCAGCGAATCGACGCCGCCGCTGATGCCCAGCACCAGCGTCTTCAGGCCGGTGCTGCGCAGGTAGTCGGCGAGGAAGTCGGTGCGCCGCGCGAGTTCGGCGGCGGCATCGAAGACGGGCGCCACGTGCAGGGCCGCGATGATCTCGCGCTGCGTGGCATCGACGGGGGAGAGGTCTGCACTCATCTGTGGGGCCTGGAAGTGAGGAAGATCAGAAATCGACAAGACTGAGGCCGATGCTCAGCACGGTGCGCTTGCGGTTGTAGTCCACCAGCGTGTCGCCATAGCCATGGAACAGCTGCGTGTGGAAGCGCAGGTTGCTCTTGGTCGGGTCGCCGATGGCCTTCAGCCATTCGAGGCGCACCGAACCGCGGCCGCTGTCGCGCAGGTTGTTGCGCACCGTGATGCCCAGCTGGTTGTCGCGGTTGAGGTTCCAGCGGCCCGTGACTTCGGCGCGGCCGATGTAGTCGGCGATGTCGGGGTTGTCGTCCTTCGCGGCGCTTTCGGACATGCGCTGCCAGACGCGGCCCGTGACGGTGAAGCGGTCGTCGAGCTCGGCGCCGCCCATCAGGTACACGCGGTTCCAGCTGCGCGACAGCGGCAGGCTCTGGCCGTTCGACTGGTGCACGATGCCCACGCCCGCATAGCGCCAGCGCCAGCCGCCGGGCAGCTTGAAGTCGGTCGGGTAGACATACATCAGCTCGGGTTCGTGGTCGGTGGTGCGGAAGGGCCGCGAGATCGCGCCGTTGAACAGCTGCCAGGTCGACTGCTGCGAGTACGCGAACCACAGCGAGTCCTTCTTGATCGGGTCGTTCTGCGTGAGCATGCCCTGCGCGAGCTTGGTGCGCACCGACAGGCCGATGCGCATTTCATTCGCCTGGTAGGCCACGGGCTCGGCCGTGTGGCCGGCCGACGGCGAGGTCGGCGGCTGGGGCTTGTCGGTGGCGGCCGAGGCCGACACCGTGAGCGGGCGGTAGCCGCGGAAGCCGAAGGTGCCGCAGTCGGTGGCGTTCTCGAGTTCCCAGAAGCGCGACAGCGTCGAGTACTGGCGGTCGCGGCAGCCTTCGGTGGTCGCGACCGAGACCACGCGCGTGGCCGGGATCGTGCCGTCCACCGGCGGCTGCGTGCTCGCGAGCACCGGCGGTGCCACGGGCACCGACACCGAGGGCAGTGTCTGTTGTTGCGACCAGCGGTCGTAGCAGGCCAGGCGCGCTTCGTTGTTCGCGCCGAGCGCGGCGCATTGCTGCCAGGTGAGTTGCGCGTCGGCCAGCGGGCTGGCGGGCTTGTCGACGGCTTGTGCTTGTGCGACAGATGCGGCGCCGAGGCATGCGGCCACGGCGGCCACGGTGCGCAGCGTGAACAGAGAAGCAGGGTGTCGTCGTGTCGTCTTCATGGCTTTCCTTCCTGTGCGACGGTTTTGCGCAGCACGAACGGGTGCGTGCGCTCGGTCGCGGCGTCGCGCCACGTGCCGCGGAACTCGCGGCCGCAGGCGCCGGGCTGCAGCGTGCCCGACCAGACGCCGCTGATGGCGCGGCCGTCCAGCGATTCGTCGATGGACAGCGCGCCCTCGTCGTCGACATCGCCCGCGAGCTGCGCGACGGTGGTTTTCGTGGCGGCACTGTCGGCGCGGCGCGTGATGGTGCCGCGCACGCCGGCGTATTCGGGGTGCTTGCCCAGCTGCACGACGGCCGTGCCGGGCAGGTCGTCGAAGCGGGCGTCCCACTGGCCGTACAGCGCCTGCAGCGGCAGCTCGCGCGCGTCGGCGGGGCAGTTGGGGTCGCGGGGCGTTGCGCAACCGGCCGCGAGGGCGGCGGCAAGCAGCGCGACTGCGACCGTCGCCGTCGTCCTCATGGCGTGGCAGCGGCCTTGGCCGCGCTGTCCAGCGCCTTGCGTGCGAACTCGGCGCGCAGCGCCTTCAGTTTCTCGCGCGGGTCTTCCTTGGTCGTGGCCTTGTCCAGGCCCATCTCGGCGATGAAGCGGCTGGGCATGCAGGGCACCATGTCGCGGCCCTGCTTGCGCTTCTTGGTCCAGCTCACGGCCAGGCTGCGCTGCGCGCGTGTGATGCCCACGTACATGAGGCGGCGCTCTTCCTGCAGGCGCTGCGTGGTCTCGTCGCTCACCACCTTCTGGCGGCCGTTGTCGTCATCGAGCTTGAAGGGCAGCAGGCCCTCGGTCACGCCGATGAGCATCACGTGCGGCCACTCCAGGCCCTTGGACGCATGCAGCGTCGAGAGCGTGACCACGTTCTGGTCCTGCTCGCGCTCGCTGATGGTCGACAGCAGCGAGATGGTCTGCGCCACTTCGAGCAGGCTCTTGTGCTCGTTCGGGTTCGTGTCGTCGGCACCTGATGCGTCGTCGAGCGAACCGCCGGCGCGTTGCGACATCCAGTCGACGAACTCCAGCACGTTGGTCCAGCGCGTGGCGGCCGCGGCCTCGCTGTCTTCGCCTTCGTACAGATGGCGCTCGTAGTCGATCTCCTTGAGCCACTCGAGCATGAAGGCGCGCGAGGCTTCGGCGCCCATGGTGCGGCGTGCGCGGTATTCCAGGTCGTTGATGTAGCGGCCGAACTCGTGCACGCCGTCGAGCGTGCGCTTGGGGATCACGCTCGGCAGCGACGGGCTGAACAGCGCCGCGAACAGGCTCAGCTTGTACTGGCTCGCGAAGCTGCCCAGGCTGGCCAGCGTGGTGTGGCCGATGCCGCGCTTGGGCGTGGTGATGGCGCGCAGGAACGCCGGGTCGTCGTCGTTGTTGACCCACAGGCGGAACCAGCCGCACAGGTCCTTGATCTCGGCGCGGTCGAAGAAGCTCTGGCCGCCCGACACCTTGTAGGGAATCTGTGCCTTGCGCAGCGCCTGTTCGAAGATGCGCGCCTGGTGGTTGGCGCGGTACAGGATCGCGAAGTCGCGGAACTCCTTGTACTGCTTGCCCTGCGACACCGTGTCGCCCGCGCGCAGGCTGATGATGCGCGCCACCGTGCGCTCGGCCTCGTGCAGCTCGGTGTCGGCATCGACGATGCGCACCGGCTCGCCTTCGCCGAGTTCGGAGAACAGCGTCTTCGGAAACAGCTTGGGGTTGGGGCCGATCACGTTGTTGGCCGCGCGAAGAATGGCGCTGGTGGAGCGGTAGTTCTGCTCCAGCTTGATGACCTTGAGCGTCGGGTAGTCGACCGGCAGCTTCTTCAGGTTGTCCAGCGTGGCGCCGCGCCAGCCGTAGATCGACTGGTCGTCGTCGCCCACCGCCGTGAACTGGCCACGCTCGCCGGCCAGCGCCTTGAGCACTTCGTACTGCGTGGCGTTGGTGTCCTGGTATTCGTCGACCAGGATGTGGCCCAGCATGGCCTGCCACTTGGCGCGCACTTCGGGGAACTCGTACAGCAGCTTCAGCGGCATGCCGATGAGGTCGTCGAAGTCCACGCTCTGGTAGGCCTGCAGCCGCTCTTCGTACTGGACCATGATCTCGGCCGTGATGCGCTCGTTGTCGTCCACCGCGGCGGCCGCGGCCTGCGCAGCGTTCAGGCCCATGTTCTTCCACTTGCTGATCGTCCACTGCCAGATGCGGGCGGTGGCGATGTCGACGGTGCCGCCGCAGTCTTTCAGGATCTTGGTGACGTCGTCGGCGTCCAGGATGCTGAAGGCCTTCTTCAGGCCCAGCACGTGGCCGTCTTCTCGCATCATGCGCACGCCCAGTGCGTGGAAGGTGCACACCACCACCTTGCGCGCGTCGCGCCCGATCAGGTCCTTGGCGCGCTCGCGCATTTCGGCGGCCGCCTTGTTCGTGAAGGTGATGGCCGCGATGCGCTCGGGCTTCAGGCCCGACTGGATCAGCCGGCCGATCTTGTGCGTGATCACGCGCGTCTTGCCCGAGCCCGCACCTGCGAGCACCAGACAGGGACCGTGCATGTAGTTGACCGCTTCTTGCTGGGCGAGATTGAGACCGTGGGACATGGGGGAGGGGGAACCGGGAAAACGGGAACGCGAAAAAGGCAGGAGGGGCCGCAGGGCGCGGCCGTCGCAAAGCGGGCAATGATACGGGCCCGGCTGCGGCCGTCCGTGTCAGCGGGCATCGCGCGACGAAGGAGGACGACAATGCCGGCGTGCTGCCTGTTTTCCTTGTTACTTTTCCTTTCTTCGCCCTGATCGCGGCCGGTTACGCCGCCGCCCGCACCCGCATCCTGCCGCTGGATGCGATCCCGGGGCTCAACACCTTCGTGCTGTATTTCGCGCTGCCCTGCATGCTGCTGCGCTTCGGCGCCGGCACGCCCATCGCGCAGCTGCTGGACGGCAGCGTTGCACTGATTTGGGGCATCTGCGCGCTGGCCGTGGTGGCGGGCGTGGTGCTGTTCACGCGCAATGTGCGTATCGGCTGGAACGACGCGGCCTTCGGCGCGCTGGTAGCGGCCTTTCCGAACACCGGTTTCATGGGCGTTCCGCTGCTGGTGGCGCTGCTGGGCGCGCAGGCCGCCGGGCCGATCATCATCACCATCGCGTTCGACCTGGTCGTGACCTCGTCGCTGTGCATCGCGCTGTCGCGGCTCGACGGTGCCGGCAGCGCGGGCCGGCACGGCGCCACGCTGGCCGCGCGCAAGGCGCTGCGCGGCATCCTCGTGAACCCGATGCCGTGGTCGATCCTGCTGGGCGTGCTGCTGTCGGCGGTGCGCTGGCAGTTGCCCGGGCCGGTCGAGCGCACCATCGCCATGCTGGCCGACGCGGCCTCGCCCGTGGCGCTCTTCACCATCGGCGCGGTGCTGGCGCGTTCGGCGCTGCTGGCGCGCGAGCACGGTGCCAGCGCCATGGTCGCTGGCGGCGATGGGCACCGGCGCCGGGCCCGCGCCGAAGGCCCCGCTGGCCGACGTGCTGCCCGTGGTGCTGGTGAAGCTGGTGCTGCATCCGCTGGCGGTCTGGGCGCTGGGGCGCGGTGCCATCGCGCTGGGGCTGCCGCTCGCACCGTCGGCGCTGGCCGTGATCGTGCTGGTCGCGGCGCTGCCGAGCGCGAGCAACGTGTCGATGCTGGCCGAGCGCTTCGGCGCCGACAACGGCCGCATCGCACGCATCATCCTGTGGACGACGGTGGCGGCGTTCTTCACCTTTCCGGTGGCGGTCGGCGCGCTGCGCTGACCGGGGGCGTCACTCGGTCAGCACGCCCAGCTTGTACGGATCGGCGTCGGAGAGCCGCTCGCACTTCGAGAAGTCGCGGCCCTGCGTGCCGTCGCAGTAGTAGGTGTTGTAGATGCGGCCGAACAGCGTCGGGCTGGCCGTGAAGAGCACGCCGTGGTCCGGCTGCCAGTTGTCCTTGGGGGCGGGCGCGGTGGCTTCCATCGGGCGGGCCGCGTCGGTGGTGCCGGGGGCGGGCGTGAAATCGGCCAGCGTCTTGCGGGCTTCCTCGCCGCGCCAGCGCACCGCCAGCTCGGCCGCCGTGGGGCGGGTCGCCACCGGCACCAGGATGCCGTTGACCTGCAAGCCGTGCCCGAAGCGGTGCGTCTTGCCGGCCAGGAAGGCGTAGGCGCAGGCCGCCATGCAATGGCCGCGCACCTCGGTCTGCACGCCGCTCTCGCGGATCGCGTCGGCGTACGCGCCGGCCGCTTCGGCGGTGCCGCCGAACGAGTCTTCGAAGACCACGGTGCGCACCGTGCCGCTGCCCAGGAGTTCGGTGAAGGCCTTGACCTTGCTGCCGTCGAGCGTGCCCGACACCACCAGCCGCCGACCCTGCAGTTCGAGTTCCGCCGCGCCCGCGGACCCTGCAGCGGCAAGGTACGAAAGCGACACGGCGACAGCCACAGCAACCCCAGCCAGAAGAGACGACGATTTCACGGCGACCTTTGCATCAAGCGAGCGGGCACGAAACACCGCGGACCCAGCGATGGAACCGCACAGGCACAGCTTGTGCAAGGGCGGGGGTACCGTCAACTCTTTTTGCAGATTATTTCGGGGTAATCCCAGGGCATGTCTAAAGGCATACCGTGCGTTATCTCTTCAGATGAATGCTTGCGTATGCAGTTGCACTGCTACAGTGGTTCCGAGTCCAAGGTGTGAAGGGTCCAAGTGGGGCGCGCGATGGCAATACTGGTTCGCATCCTGATGTGGTTGGCCTGGCTCGCTGCGGTGGGCTGGTTCTGGCATGCCGGCACGATCGGCACGGGCGCCGCGCTCGCGCTGGCCGCGCTGAGCCTCGTCGTGTTCGCCTGGCCGAACAGCATTGCGCGGCGACGGCACAACGAGCTGCGCTACGTCGACATGGGCAAGGAGCCCACCGGCTACCACTGACGACCGGCGCGGCGCGTTCGTGCAGCGCCTAGGACTTTGGTCCAATGCGCAACGACGCAGAGCTTCCTAGGATGGCGGCGCCTTACCGCCCTCCAGGAATCTCGCCGTGCCTCTTTTCTCCCCACGTTTTCGTTTCGCCCGTCTTCTGCTGCTGGCCGTTCCGATGGCCGTGCTCGTCGCCTGCGGCGGCGGGGGGGACGGCGGCTCTGGCGTCGGCTTCCTGCCGAACAGCGGCACGGGCACCACGCCCCCCGTCACCACCACCCCACCCACGACGCCGCCCGACGTGCCCGACGACGGCGATGCCCTGCGCAACGCGCCCTGGGTCGAGGGCGTGTTCCGGACCGCGAGCCTCTACAAGGACCGCTGCGCGGCGCCGCGCACCGGCACCGACTACGACGGCAAGCCCTTCGCCGACAAGACCGGCCGCACGCTCGACGAGAACAACTGGCTGCGCGCGTGGGTCAACGACACCTATCTCTGGTACGACGAGGTCCCGGACCTGGACCCCGCGCGCTACGCCACGGCCGACTATTTCGACCTGCTCAAGACCCACGCCGTGACGCCTTCGGGCAGGGACAAGGACCAGTTCCATTTCACCTACACCACCGAGGAGTGGAATGCGCTCTCGGGCGCCGGCTCGTCCGTCGGATACGGCGCGCAGTGGGCTTTCTTTGCCCTCTCCCCGCCGCGCGATCTGCGCGTGGCGTACGTGGAGCCCGGCTCTCCCGCGGCCACGACGGGCGCCGGCCTGCCGCGCGGCGCCCAGGTGCTCCAGGTCAACGGCATCGATCTGGTGAACAACGACACACAGGCAGGCATCGATGCCCTCAATGCAGCGATCTTTTCGCCCGTGTCGGGGACACCCACGCGCTTCACCGTTCTCGATGCGGGTAGCCGGACCCCGCGCGACATCACGCTGACGGCGGCGCCGGTGGTCTCGACCCCCGTCCAGAACGTCAAGACGCTCCCGAACGAGGGCCGCACGGTCGGCTACCTGCAATTCAACGACCACATCGGCACGGCGGAACTGCAACTGAAGGCCGCCATGGAGTGGCTGCGCGCGCAGCGGGCCACCGAGCTGGTCGTCGACCTGCGCTACAACGGCGGCGGCTATCTGGACCTGGCCAGCCAACTGGGCTTCATGGTCGCCGGCGAGACGCAGACGCGTGGCAAGACCTTCGAGACCGTGCGGTTCAACAACAAGCACACCGAGCGCGATCCGGTGACTGGCGACACGCTCGCGCCCACGCCGTTCTGGGCCACCACCCTGGGCTTTCTTTCTCCCATCGACCCGCCCCTTCCGCTGCCCAGCCTCGACCTGCGACGCGTCTACGTGCTCACGGGCCCCGACACCTGCTCGGCCAGCGAGGCGTTCATCAACGGCCTGCGCGGCATCGACATCGACGTGATCCAGATCGGCGACACCACCTGCGGCAAGCCCTACGGCTTCTATCCCGAGGACAACTGCGGCACCACCTATTTCAGCGTGCAGTTCCAGGGCGTGAATGCCAAGGGCTTCGGCGACTACCCGGACGGCATCGCGCCCACCTGCTTCGTGCCCGACGATTTCGGCCATGCACTTGGCGATCAGGACGAGGCGCGTCTGGCCGCCGCGCTCGCGCATCAGCGCACTGGCCACTGCCCCGCCGTACCCGCCGGGCGCTTCGCCAAGCGTGCCGTCGCCGGCCCTGCCGCGCCCTTGCTGCACAAGCCCGAAGGCCTGCGCAACCGCATCCTGCGTCCGCGCTGAAGCAGGCGCAGGCGCACGCGCCGCTCAGATGCTGTGCGGGTCCACGTCCACCAGCCAGCGGATCACGCCCTTGCCTTCGGGCGTGCGCCGCAGTTCGTGCAGCAGCGGCTGCCAGGCGGCCAGCAGGCGCTGCAGCGCGGCGCGTGAGGGGCTTTCGATGAGCATCTGCGCGCGCTCCACGTTCGCCACGCGCTGGATCGCCAGCGGCACGGCCGGGTAGCGCGTGACCAGGTCGGCGCCGGGCAGCGCCTCGGCCTGGTCGGCCGCGAGGTTCAGGAAGCCCTGCGCCACCGCCTGCTCGCGCGCGTCGGCGCGCACCAGCGCCTGGAACGCGAACGGCGGCATGGCGGCGGCCTGGCGTTCCTCCAACTGCTGCTTGGCGAAGGCTTCGTAGTCGTGCCGGCGCAGCGCCGCGAACAGCGGGTGCGGCGCGTGGTGCGTCTGGATCCACATCTCGGCCTTAGCGCCTTGCGCCGCGAGGTAGGCGGCGTCGCGGCCCGCGCGGCCGGCCGACTGCATCAAGAGGCTGAACAAGCGCTCGGGCGCGCGGAAGTCGCTGGAGAACAGCGCACCGTCGGGGTTCACGGCGGCCACCAGCGTGATGCGGCGGAAGTCGTGGCCCTTGGCGATCATCTGCGTGCCCACGAGCACGTCGACCTCGCCCGCATGCACGGCGGCGAGTTGCGATTCGAGCGCGCCCTGCTTCTTGGTGCTGTCGGCGTCGATGCGCGCGATGCGCACCGCGCTGCCGTCCGCATGCTTCACGCCCGCGAACAGCTCGGCCAGGTGCTCCTCGAGCCGCTCGGTGCCGCGGCCCACGGGCGCGATGTCGGGGTTGCCGCAGGCCGGGCAGGCGCGCGGCACGCGCTCGGTGAAGCCGCAGTGGTGGCAGCGCAGCGTGCGGTCGATCTTGTGGAACACGCGGTAGGCGCTGCAGTGCGGGCATTCGCTCTTCCAGCCGCAGTCGCCGCAGGCCAGCACCGGCGCATAGCCGCGCCGGTTCAGGAAGATCATGCTCTGCTCGCCGCGCGCGATGCGCTGGCCGATGGCGTCGAGCAGCGCGCCCGAGATCACCGTCTTCGGCGGCTGCAGGTTCATGTCCACCAGCCGCACGGCTGGCAGCGCGCCCGCGCCGATGCGCGAAGGCATGGCCAGCCGCACATAGCGCCCGCCCGGGTCGTCGCCCTCGGGCGGCCGGCTCTGGTGCCAGCTCTCGAGCGAGGGCGTGGCCGAGCCCAGGATCACCTTGGCCTTTTCGCGCTGGCCGCGCCACACGGCGAGGTCGCGCGCCGAGTAGCGCGCACCTTCCTGCTGCTTGTAGCTCGGGTCGTGCTCCTCGTCGACCACGATGAGCTTCAGCCCCGGGATCGACGCGAACACCGCCATGCGCGTGCCCAGCACGATGCGCGCGGCGCCGCTGTGCGCCGCCAGCCAGCTCGCCAGCCGCTGGGGGTTCGTCATGCCGCTGTGCAGCGACACCACGGCCTCGTCGCCGAAGCGCGCCTTGAAGCGGGCCTCGAGCTGCGGCGTGAGGTTGATCTCGGGCACCATCACCAGCGCCTGCGCCTCGGGGTCGCGCGCCAGCAGGTCGGCCACGCAGCGCAGGTAGACCTCGGTCTTGCCGCTGCCGGTGCTGCCTACCAGCAAAAAGGTGCCGGTGCCGGCCTCGATGCGGGCCAGCGCGGCCGACTGTTCGTCGGAGAGCGCGATCAGGTTCGCGGATTCGGCCGTCTCGGCCACCGGGCCGGCCGTGGTCTTGCGCTTGAGCCGGCGCGCCAGTTGGGTCGTGCTCAGGTCGCGCAGCTGCGGCGGCAGGGCGGCCAGCGCGATCTCGCCGATCGAGCGCTGGTAGTAGCGCCCGGCAAACGCCACCAGGTCGCGCCAGGCCTCGCCCAGCGGCGCGAGCGCGTCGAGCGCGGCGCCCACGGGCTTGAGCGCCATGTCGGGCTCGGCGCCCTCCAGCGAGGTCGGCTCGTTCCAGACCACGCCCAGCACCTCGCGCTTGCCCAGCGGCACCCGCACCAGCGTGCCCGGCACCAGCGGTTCGGCGCCAGCGTAGCTCAGCAGGTCACCCAGCGCGGCATGCGCGGGCGTCTGCACCGCGATGTCGAGTCGCCAGGGGCAGGAGACGTTTGTGGCGGATGTGACCGTCGGCGCGCCGGCTTCGGGCGGCGATTCGGTGGAGGGGCTGGGCGTCCTTTTTGGCAAGGTTTGTTAATGCGTTTTGGAGCAAGACCGCTTAAGTTGTTGATTTCACAGCGCTTTGGCGGTCATCCAGAGTTTCTGTGGATAACTTTGTTGACAAGACGGCTGGATAGTCGCCGAAGCCTTGATTTTCAAGGCTTCCGCTGGAATGCCTGTAAAAAAAGCAAAAATCAAAACCTATATAAATCAACCACTTAGCGTCGCTATTGGTTTAGGAGCAGAACCAACGGCCCCTCAGATAATCTTGCGCAGTGCAACACGCGTTTTGTGCATAAGTCGGGCGTCCGGGGCCGTTTTAGGGCTTGACAAACGCCGGACGACTGGCTTTCAGGGGGGCGCTGAGTCTGCCAACCGGGCGGTCGGCAGTTCACATTTGTCAGCTCAAGCGCGCAGCGCGCGCGACTGGTCGTGCACCGCCTGGACCAGCGCCGCGACGTGGTCGGGCGGCGTGAACTGGCTGATGCCGTGGCCCAGGTTGAAGATGTGCGTCGGGCCTGCCGTGGTGCGGTCGGTGTGGGGCTTGCCGAAGGCCTGCAGCACCTTGCCGACCTCGGCCTCGATGGCCGCGGGCGGGGCGAACAGCACGTTCGGGTCGATGTTGCCCTGGATCGCCTTGGCCTTGTCCTCGGTGCCTTCGGCCACGAGGCGGCGCGCGGCGGCCAGGTTCACGGTCCAGTCGACGCCGAGCACTTCGCAGTCGAGCGCGCGCATGGCGCCCAGCCACAGGCCGCCGCCCTTGGTGAAGACGATGCGCGGCACCGGCTGGCCGTCGGGGCCGTGGCGCTTCAGGCCGGCGAGCACGCGCGCGGTGTAGGCCAGGCTGAATTCGTGGAACGCGCCGTCGGCGAGCACGCCGCCCCAGCTGTCGAAGATCATCACGGCCTGCGCGCCGGCGTCGATCTGCGCATTGAGGTACGCGGCCACCGAGTCGGCATTGACCGCGAGGATGCGGTGCATCAGGTCGGGGCGGCCGTACAGCATGCTTTTCACGAGGCGGTAGTCGCTCGAGCCCGCACCTTCGACCATGTAGCAGGCCAGCGTCCACGGGCTGCCCGAGAAGCCGATCAGCGGCACGCGGCCGTTCAGCGCCTTGCGGATCGAGCCCACGGCGTCGAACACGTAGCGCAGCTTGTCCAGGTCGGGCACTTCGAGCGCGGCCACGGCCGCTTCGTCGCGCACCGGGCGCGCAAAGCGCGGGCCTTCGCCGGCCTCGAACGACAGGCCCAGGCCCATCGCGTCGGGCACCGTGAGGATGTCTGAGAACAGGATGGCGGCGTCGAGCGGGTAGCGCGCCAGCGGCTGCAGCGTGACCTCGGTGGCGTAGTCGGTGTTGGTGGCCAGCCCCATGAAGCTGCCGGCCTTGGCGCGCGTGGCAACGTATTCAGGGAGGTAGCGGCCGGCCTGGCGCATGAGCCAGACGGGCGTGTGATCGGTGGCCTGGCGCCAGCAGGCCCGCAGGAAGGTGTCGTTTTGCAAAGGGGCGAAAGGCATGGCCCGATTGTCGCAGGGCCCCCCGCGTTCGCCGTCAGTTGACCCACAGCGCACTTTGCGTTGCATCAACCCGCCCCGATGCGCCAGGGCGCGCGCCAGCCGCGAGCATCCGTTCCCGACAACAACTTCAGTCTGGAACGGACATGGCGCAGCAGGTTTTCGATGTGGTGGTGGTGGGCGCCGGCTCGGCCGGCTGCGTGCTGGCGCACCGGCTGGTGCGCGCCGGGCGCCGCGTGCTGCTGCTGGAGGCGGGCCCGCCCGACGACGACCGCTTCATCCACATGCCCGCCACCTTCGTGCGCGTGATCGGCACCGAGCGCACCTGGGCCTACGAGAGCGAGCCGCAGCCCGCCGCCGCCGGCCGCCGGATGTTCGTGCCGCAGGGCCGCACGCTGGGCGGCGGCAGCTCGGTCAACGCCATGGTCTACGTGCGCGGCACGCCCGCCGACTACGACGGCTGGGAGGCGCAGGGCTGCGAAGGCTGGGGCTGGCGCGACGTGCTGCCGTGGTTCCGCAAGGCCGAGGGCAACGCGCGCTTCGCCTGCGAGCTGCACGGCACGAACGGGCCGCTGAAGGTGAGCGACACGCGCTTTCGCCATCCGCTGAGCCTGGCCTTCCTGCGCGCCGCGCAGCAAAGCGGCCTGGCCTACAACGACGACTTCAACGGCGCCGCTCAGGCCGGCGTCGGCTTCTACCAGACCACCACCTTCGAAGGCCGGCGCGCGAGCACCGCCGCCACCTACCTCGCGGCCGTGCGCGACGACCCGAAGCTCACCGTGGTGACGGGCGCGCACGTGCTGCGCGTGCTCACGCAGGACGGCGCGGCCACCGGCGTGGTCTACCGCACGGGCCGCAACGGCAGCGGCGAAGAGGTGGTCGCCACCGCGCGCGACGAAGTGATCCTCTCGGCCGGCGCGCTCGCCTCGCCCAAGCTGCTGCTGCTCTCGGGCATCGGCCCCGGCGCGCAGCTGCAGGCGCTGGGCCTGCCGGTGGTGAAAGACCTGCCCGGCGTGGGCGAGAACTTCCAGGACCACCTGGAGGTGTCGGTCTACGGCCGCACGCGCGAGCCCGTGAGCCTGCTGGGCAACGACCGCGGCCTGGCGGCGCTGAAGCACGGCCTGCAATGGATGATGTTCGGCTCCGGCCTGCTCACCTCGAACGTGGTCGAGAGCGGCGGCTTCGTCGACACCACCGGCGAAGGCCGGCCCGACCTGCAGTTCCATGTGCTGCCCGTGCTCGTGGGCGACGTCGACCGCGAACCGCTGGCCGGCCACGGCCTGTCGATCAACCCCTGCTTCCTGCGCCCGCAGTCGCGCGGGCGCGTGGCGCTGCGCAGCACCGATCCGATGGCGCCGATCCTGTTCGACGGCGGCTACCTGCAGGCGCAGGCCGACGTCGACACGCTGGTGCGCGGCGTGAAGCTGGCGCGCCGCATCCTGCGCGCGCCGGCGCTGCGCGAGGTGGTGTCCGAAGAGCTGGCGCCGTCAGCCGCCGACGACATGTCCGACGAGGCCCTCGAGGCCTACGTGCGTGAGCGCGCCAAGACCGTCTACCACCCGAGCGGCACCTGCCGAATGGGCCGCGACGCCATGGCCGTGGTCGATGCGCGCATGCGCGTGCACGGCGTGGCCAGGCTGCGCGTGTGCGACGCCTCGGTGATGCCTTCGCTCGTCAGCGGCAACACCAACGCGCCGACCGTGATGCTGGCCGAGCGCTGCGCGGACTTCGCGCTGTCAGGCAACTGAGATTGCACGGTCGGTCAATAGCCGAAGCGCACTGAAACCTAGAGTCCTTCCCAACCAGGAGACACAGCGAATGAGTTCCCCGAATTCCATGACCGGCAAGGTCGCCTTCATCACCGGCGGCGGCACCGGCATCGGTGCGGCGGTGGCCGCGCAGTTCGTCGCGGCGGGCGGCCGCGTGGTGCTGATGGGGCGGCGCCTCGCGCAACTCGAAGCGGTGGCGACGAGGCTCGGCGGGCTCGCGGTGGCGGGCGACGCGGCCAGCACCGCCGACGTGCAGCGCGCCCTGGCCGCCGCGCGCGAACGCTTCGGCGGTGTCGACGTGCTGGTCGCCAACGCGGGCGGCCACGGCGTGGGCGACGCGCTGTCGACAGACGACGCCTCGTGGGCGCTGTCCACGCGCCTGAACCTCGACACCGCCTTCGTCTGCGCGCGCGAGCTGCTGCCCGAGCTCATCGCGCGGCGCGGCAACATCGTCGTGCTCTCGTCGCTCGCGGGCCACTTCGCGGGGCCGGGCGTGGTCGGCTACGTGACCATGAAGCACGCGCTCATCGGCCTCGTGCGTTCGCTGGCGCGCGACTATGGCCAACAGGGCGTGCGCGTGAACGCCGTGTGCCCCGGCTGGGTGCGCACCGAGATGGCCGACGAGCAGATGCAGGTGCTCGTCGACAAATACCGCCTGCCCGATGCCGACGCGGCCTACGCCCTCGTCACGCGCGACGTGCCGATGGGCCGCGCCGCCAGCCCCGACGACGTGGCGAATGCCGTGCTGTTCCTCGCCTCGCCGCTGGCCGCGATGGTCAGCGGCAGTTCGCTGATGGTCGATGGCGGTGCGTCCGCGGTCGACCTGCCCACCATCGCCTTCGCGCACGACGCCTGAGAAGAAGGAAGCAATCCATGAGCACCGACACCACCAAGCCCGCCGACTGGAAGACCTACGACCAGTTCGCCCTCGGCATCGCAACCAACCGCCTGCCTGTCACCGACGCACTCGCCGGCCAGACGCTGCGGCTCGCGCTGCCCGGCTTCCAGCTCACGCTGCAGCCGCGCGCGCAGCACACGCTCGACTGGCACGAAGACGGCGCACGCGGCGGCGAAGGCAAGGGCGACTGGTACGAGGCCATCGAGGTCGCGCCCGACACCTTCTTCCTCGACATCACGCAGGCCAGCCGCCCGAGCGAGGCGCTGACCGTGGTCCTCAACACGCGCACGGCCCGCGTGCTCGCGATCCGCTGCCGCATCATCGGCGCCGACGAGGCCGCGGGCCAGCCGCGCGTACCGCAGGACTTCTGGCCCGGCACGCTCGAAGGCGGCACTGCAACGGGGAGTGCACCGCACGCCACGCGCGACCTCATCGGCCTGCGTACCTGGCAGACCTACAGCCCCAACCACACCTACGAGCACACCTACCTGAGCGCCGAGCGCTATGCGTGGCAGTGCCTCGTGGGCGTGCAGCGCGGCCACGGCGACGTCGATCTCGCGAGCTACTGGAAGTTCGACGACGACCAGTACGTCTTCACCTTCCGCGAGTTCCTGATTCCGGTCGCATCGGTGTTCTTCTTCGACTTCGCGAGCGGCCGCTCGACCGGCAAGTTCCTCGGGCTCACCGGCACCGGCGCGATCGCCAACAACCCCGCCGGCGCCTTCATGCGCAAGGCCTCGCAGACCTTCTACCCGCCCGAGTTCGGGCCCGTCTGACCTCACCGTTGTCCAGGAGCTTTTGTCATGCGCACCCCTTACCAGATCGTGGCCGACCACTACGCCGCCTCCGACCGCCACGACCTCGCCGCGATGTTCGCCGACGTGGCCAACGACGTGCAGTGGACCGAGATGGCCGGCTTTCCCTGCGCCGGCACGCACGTCGGCCCCGCGCAGGTGGTCGAGAAGGTCTTCCAGGTGCTCGGCGCCGAGTGGGAGGGCTACCGCTTCGTGCTCGAGCGGCTGGTCGACGGCGGCGACACCGTGGTCGGCATCGGCGACTACCACGCGCGTCACCGCAAAACCGGCAAGCCGATGCAGGCCCGCGTCACGCATGTGTGGCAGGTGCAGGGCGGAAAGGTGCGGCGCTTCGAGCAGTTCACCGACACGCTGCTCGTCGCGCGCGCCATGCAGCCGTGACGCCTCTTTCTTTCGCACCCCTTCACGGAGCCCGCCCATGAATCTGCGCGACCTGTCGATCGAACACCTCGGCCAGGTGGGCCTGCTGGCGCAGCGCCGCCGCGGCAACCACATCGACGGCCACGAGGTCGTGCCCCGCAACGGGCAGTACCTGCCGGTGGTCGACCCGGCCACCGAGATGACCGTGGCCGAGGCGCCCGACAGCGACGCGGACGACGTGCACGCCGCCGTCGCCGGCGCGCGCCGCACCTTCGAGAGTGCCGCGTGGAAGTCGCTGCGCCCGGCCGACCGCGAGCGCATGCTGTACACGCTCTCGACGCTCATCGAGTCGCACGCCGACGAGCTCAGCGCGCTCGAAACCCTGCAAAGCGGCAAGCTGCGCGGCATCGCGCGCATGGTCGACGTGGGCGCGGGCGCGGAGTTCGTGCGCTACATGGCGGGCTGGGCCACCAAGCTCGAAGGCCAGACGCTCGACAACTCCATCGGCATCCCCGGTGCGCAGTGGGTCACGTACACGCGGCGCGAGCCGGTGGGCGTGGTCGCGGCCATCGTGCCGTGGAACTTTCCGCTCGCCATCGCGCTGTGGAAGGTGGCGCCCGCGCTCGCGGCCGGCTGCACCGTGGTGCTCAAGCCCTCGGAAGAAACACCGCTCACCGCGCTGCGGCTGGCCGAGCTGGCGCTGGAGGCGGGCTTTCCGCCGGGCGCGCTCAACGTGGTGTGCGGGCGCGGCGCCACGGCCGGCGCGGCGCTCGCGGCGCACCCGGACGTCCGCAAGATCAGCTTCACCGGTTCGACGGCGGTGGGCCGGCACATCGGCCACGCGGCCGTCGACAGCATGGCGCGCTTCACGCTGGAGCTGGGCGGCAAGTCGCCGCTCATCGTGCTCGGCGACGCCGACCCCGTGGCGGCGGCGCAGGGCGCGGCCAACGGCATCTTCTTTCACCAGGGCCAGGTGTGCACGGCAGGCTCGCGCGTGTACGTGCAGCGCAACCTGTTCGACGAGGTGGTGCGCCGGCTCGCGCAGGCGGCCGAGGGCCTGCACATCGGCTCGGGCTTCGACCCGAAGGCGCAGTTCGGGCCGCTGGTGTCCAAGCGCCACCTGGCGCGCGTGATGGCGCACATCGACGGTGCCGTGGCCGAGGGCGCCACGCTGGTCACCGGCGGGCGTCAGGCCTTCGACGGCGGCTGCTTCGTGCAGCCCACCGTGTTCGTCGATGCGCAGCCGTCGATGCGCATCGCGCGCGAGGAAGTGTTCGGCCCGGTCGCAACCGTGGTGCCCTTCGACGATGTCGATGAGGCAGTGCGCCTGGCCAACGACAGCGCCTACGGCCTGGCGGCCAGCGTCTGGTCGAACGACCTCTCGGCCGTGCACCGCATCGTGCCGCGCCTGCAGGCGGGCGTGGTCTGGGTCAACGCGCACAACGTGCTCGACAACGCGCTGCCGCTGGGTGGCGTGAAGCAGTCGGGCAGCGGGCGCGACCTCGGGCGCGCGGCGGTGGAGAGCTTCACCGAACTCAAGAGCGTGTGCATGGCGGTGTAGCCCCGCCCCGGTTTCGATCACCAAGAAAGAAGGAGACACCTCATGCAAAGCAAAAGACGAATCGCGCTGTCGGCCGTTGCCGGCGCGCTGGGCCTCGCCGGCTTCAGCGGCGCCTGGGCGCAGGCCAGCCCCGACTGCGGCCTCAACACCGGCAAGCCCGCCACGGGCGAGCCCATTCCCATCGGCGCGGTGGTCGGCAAGACCGGCCCCGACGACTTCAGCGCCTCGGGCCAGGCGGCGGCCGCGTACTTCAAGTGCGTCAACGCCAACGGCGGCATCCACGGCCGGCCGGTCGACTACCTCGTGCTCGACGACCAGTGGAACCCCGAGACGGCCGCGCAGGTGGCCTCCAAGCTCGTGAAAGACCGCAAGGTGGTCGCGCTCGTGGGCAGCACCAGCTTCGTGGAGTGCGGCGCCAACGCCAAGATGTACGCCGACGAGGGCGTGATGGTCATCGCCGGCACCGGCGTGCCGCGCGAGTGCTTCAACGCACGCAACTACGTGCCGGTGAATGCGGGGCCGCGCGTGTCGGCCACCATCGCCGCGATGTACGCCGCGCAGAAGTACAAGGCGAAGAAGATGGTCTGCATCATTCCGAACATCCCGAGCCTGGGCAACTGGGCCTGCGAGGGGCCGAAGGAATGGGGCAGGAAGAACGGCGTGACGGTCGAGACCCTCACCATCGACCCCGGCTCGGCCGACGCCACCTCGACCATGCTGCAGGCCGCCGCGAAGAAGCCCGATACCATCATCATGAACGTGCCCAAGGGCATCCTGGTGCCGATGCTGGCCGCGGCCGAGCAGCAGAACCTGGGCAAGAAGATCCACTTCGTGTCGGCCGCGCCGGCCTACAACGTCGACGTGCCCAAGGCCATCGGGCCGTACTGGAAGGGCAACTTCGACGTCAACCTCGAATTCAACCCGCTCGAATCGGCCGGGCCCGACAACAAGAACTGGCTCGCCGTGATGGACAAGCACGGTGCCAAGAGCGACCCGCGCGACACCTTCTCGCAGGCCGGCTACCTGGCCGCGCGCCTGGCCACGCAGGCGATGCTGAAGATGGACCCGAAGAAGATAGACCGCGCCAGCGTGACCGATGCGCTGCGCAAGGTGAGCGACTTCCGCAGCGACATCCTGTGCAAGCCCTTCTACGTGGGCAGCGGCAACCGCCACAACGCCAACAACAGCGGGCCCATGGCCAGCCCCGACGGCAACGGCTGGCGCTTCGCGCCCGGCGGCTGCCTCACGGCGGACGACCCGGAGCTGGTCGACATCCGTGCCGACGAGCAGAAGATGGGCCTGAAGTAAGCGCGCCGGGCCATGGAGGACTACCTGCCTTTCGTCATCTCGGGCCTGGGCCTGGGCGCGGTGTACGCGCTCTCGGGCGTGGGGCTGGTGGTGCTCTATCGCTCGTCGGGCGTGCTGAACTTCGCCTTCGGGGCCATCGGCGCGCTCGGTGCCTACGTGGCCTGGACGCTGCTCGAAGCCGACTGGCCGCAGGGCCTGGCGTGGTGCGCGGCGGTGCTCGCGGCCATGGCGCTGTCGCTGGCCTACGGGCGCCTCTTGGCGCCGCGCCTGTCGCACCGCGACCCGACCA
The DNA here is from genome assembly GCF_001591345.1 of Variovorax boronicumulans NBRC 103145. Lineage (GTDB taxonomy): Bacteria > Pseudomonadota > Gammaproteobacteria > Burkholderiales > Burkholderiaceae_C > Variovorax > Variovorax boronicumulans. Next base: position 31,937 of record NZ_BCUS01000050.1, read on the forward strand.
TCCGCAGCATCGCCACGCTGGGCTTCGCGCTCGTGGTGGTGGGTTTTACCGAATGGACCTGGGGCGAGCAGCCGCGCCGCCTCGTGCTGCCGACCGACGGCGGCGCGCTCGAATTCGTGCTGGGCGAGGTCGAGGTGCGGCTCACGCACACGCGTGCGCTCGGCCTGGCGCTGGCGGTGCTGATGATGGGCGGCGTCGGCCTGCTGCTGTCGAAGACGCGCGTGGGTCTGAAGATGCGCGCGCTGGCCAACGACCGCGACCTGAGCGCGTTGCTCGGCATCCGCGTGCTCGGCGTCGACACGGTGGCGTGGATATTGAGCGGCGCCTTCGCGGGTGTGTGCGGGTTGCTGCTGGCCAACATCGTGCGGCTGCAGGCCACGCTGCTGACCTTTCTGGTGATTCCGGCCTTTGCCGCCGCCATCATCGGCCGCCTGCATTCGCTGCCGGCGACCGTGGCGGGCGGCATCGCGATCGGCGTGCTGGAGGCGCTGGCGATCACGGTGCCGGGCTTCGCGGCCTTTCGCACCGCCACGCCGTTCCTCATCGCGCTGGCGATGATCGTCTTCTACCGCGCGGGGACGCGGTCGGCATGAACGCGTCGATCCTCGAAGGCGCCATGCCCGCGTCCGACGTCGCACCCGCAGCCCTGGCGCAGGCCACGCGCCGCGCCCGCCGCTCGCTCGTGCTCATGGTGGCCTGCGTGCTGCTGATCGGCTGGGCCGTGCCGTGGTTCGCGAACGCGTACTGGATCAAGACGCTCACCTCGTCGCTCGCGCTGTCGGTCGCGGCGGCCGGCGTGGCGCTGCTCTATGGCCAGCTCGGGCTGGTGTCGCTGTGCCAGTACGCGCTGCTCGGCGCGGGCGGCTGGGTCGCGCTGCGCGCGGGGCACGGGCTGGGCTGGCCCTTCGAGCTGTCGGTGCTCGCGGGTGGGTTGCTGTCGTGCGTCGTGGGCATGCTCGCGGGCCTGCCGGCGCTGCGGCTCAAGGGGCTGTACCTGGCGCTCGTCACGATGATGATGGCGGGCGGCTTCCAGGTGGTCGTCAACGTGACGGGCTTTCCCGATGGCGGCGCGGGCTGGCTGGGCCGCGTGTTCGGCAGCGAGCGGCTGATGATGCCGCGGCCCGCGCTGGCGCTGTCCGACGCCGCGTACTTCCGCTACGTCGCCGTGTGGCTGGCGGCGGTGCTGGCGCTGATCGAGCTGCACCGGCGCACGCGCGCGGGCCGCTCGTGGGCGCTGATCCGGCGTGGCGAGGCGGCGGCGGTGGCGGCCGGCGTGAACATCCTGCGCTACCAGACCTGGGCCTTCGGGCTCGCGGGCTTCTGCGCCGGCGTGGCCGGTGCGCTGCTCGCGGGCGGCGTGGGGCAGCTCGACGGGCGCGCCTTCACGGCGGGCGAATCGGTGATGCTGTTCGCGCTCACGGTGGTGGGCGGCGTGTACCACTGGGCCGGCGCGCTCATCGCGGGGCTGCTGCTGCGCGCGGTGCCGGCCTTGCTGACCGACTTCGGCGTCAACGGCTACCTCGCGATGATCTTCTTCGGCGTGGCGCTGCTGCATGCGCTCATCACCGCGCCGAGCGGCATCGCGGGGCAGCTGATGGGCGTGTTCGAGGCGGTGCGCAAGCGGTTTTCTGCATCGAAGGACAAGGACGCCGCGCCATGATCCGCATCGACGATCTCACCGTCGCCTTCGGCGGCGTCAAGGCCATCGACGCGCTCACGGCGCGGCTCGACGCGCCCGTGTGCGGCCTGATCGGGCCGAACGGCGCGGGCAAGACCACGCTGGTCAACGTGCTGAGCGGCCTCGTGTCGCCCAGCGCCGGCCGCGTGGCGGTGGACGGCACCGACCTGCTGGGCCTGAAGCCCATCGCGCGCGTGCGCTTCGGCCTGCGCCGCTCGTTCCAGACCGAGCAGGTGGTGGAAGACCTCAGCGTGTGGGACAACGTGCGCGCGCTGCTCGACCACGTGCCGCACGCGCGCGGCGAGGCCACAGCGCAGGTGGCGCGCGCGCTGTCGCACACGGGTCTGCTCGACGTGGCGACCGTCATGGGGCACCGCCTCAACCTGTTCCAGCGCCGCATGCTCGAACTCGCGAAGTCGCTGGTCGGCGCGCCCAAGCTGCTGCTGCTCGACGAGCCCGGCGCCGGCCTCACCGAGCAGGAGGCCGGCGTGCTGCGCCGCACGATCGGCGCGGTGCACACCTTCTGCGGCGCGCAGGTGCTGCTCATCGACCACGACGTCGACCTGATCGCCGCAACCTGCACGCAGACCCTGGTGCTCGACTTCGGCCGCCGCCTCGCGCTCGGCCCGACGCGCGAGGTGCTCGACGACCCGGCCGTGCGCAAGGCCTATCTGGGAACGGAGTGACCACCCCATGCTGAACGTGACCGATCTGCGCCTGCAACGCGGCGGCAAGGCCGTGCTGCACGGCATCGACCTGCAGGTGCCGCCGGGCGAGGTGACGGCGCTGCTGGGCGCCAACGGCGCGGGCAAGTCGAGCACCGTGATGGCCATCGGCGGCGTGCTGCCGCTCACGGGCGGGCGCATCGAGGTCGAGGGCCACGCGCTGCACGGGCAGCGGCCCGAGCGCGTGCGCGCGCTGGGCGTGGCGGTGGTGCCGGAAGGGCATCGCGTGCTCGGCGAGTTGTCGGTGCTCGACAACCTGCGCGCCGCCGCGACCGCGCTGCCCGCGGCCACGGTGGCCGATGCGGTCGAGCGCGTGCTCGGCGTGTTCCCCGAGCTGCGCGTGAAGCTCGCGCTGCCCGCGCGTTCGCTGTCGGGCGGACAGAAGCAGATGGTCTGCATCGCGCAGGCGCTCATCGGCAAGCCGCGCTACCTGGCCATCGACGAACTCTCGCTGGGGCTCGCACCCGCGGTGGTCAAGCGGCTGGTCGAGGTGGTGCAGCAGGTCGCGCGCGAGGGCGTGGGCGTGCTGCTGATCGAGCAGTTCACGACCGTGGCGCTGGCCGTGTCGAGCCGCGCCTATGTGCTGGAGCGCGGGCGCATGGCGTTCGCGGGCTCGTCGGAAGAACTGCGCAGCCGGCCGGAGATCCTGCACAGCAGCTATCTCGCGGCGGCCTAGGCGCGCTCCTTCTGCGCCTTCCGTGCGGTGGGCATCACGAAGGCCTGGAAGTGGTCGCGCAGCCGCGCGGTGAACTCCTCGGCGATGGCCGACGGCGCCGACTGCGGCGAGAACGCCATCGACACCTCGACGGGGCAGCGCGGCGACAGCGGCAGGATCTTCAGGTCGCGCGCGAACACCGAAGCCACGTAGGGGTTGACGATGCCGACGCCGGTGCCCTGCGCCGCCATCATGCAGATGGTGACCGAGTAGGTGGTCTCGACCGTGGCGGCGCATTCGATGCGGTGCTGCTGCAGCGTGCGCTGGAACTGCTGGTGGATCTCGTCGTCGGCATTCAGCGTGAGCAGCACCTGCTGCTTCAGGTCGCGCACGTGGATGGCGTCGCGGTGCGCCAGCGCATGCCCGGGATGCACGACGCACACCGCGCTGGCCTTGTGCAGGCTGACCGCGTCGAGCTGCGGCTCGTGGAAGGCGGCGGTGCTGAGCGCGACGTCGTACAGGCCGTAGAGCAGGCCTTCGCGCAAGGCGTGCGTGCCGACGGTCTGCAGGTTGACGTGCACCTCGGGGTGCAGCCGCGAGAAGGCATGGATCACCTGCGGCATCACACCGAGCCCGAGCGCCGGCGTGCAGCCTACGCGCAGCGAGCCCGCGCCCGACTTGCGCAGCACCGCCACGCTCTGCTCGATGCGGTCCAGGCCCAGGAAGTGGCGCTGCACCGTGTCGAACAGCTGGCGTGCCTCGTGCGTGGGACGCAGCCGGCCCTTGTGGATGTCGAACAGCTTGAGCCCGGTGGCATGCTGGATCTGCGAGAGCAGGCGGCTCACGGAGGGCTGCGTGGTGTGCAGCAGGGCCGCCGCGGCGGTGGTGGTGCCGGTCTGCATCACGGCGCGGAAGGCCTCGATCTGGCGGAAGTTCAACGGGCGCGACATGCGGGGGCTCCTGGGGCTGCACGGTGCAAGGCAGAAAGCATGGCATATCTTTTCTGCATAGCCTGTGAATGAAAATGAATTTTTCAGAATGATGCTGCGTTCCTAGACTGCGCCCTATCCACCCCCTCCATCGCGCCGTCGCGGCGCACAGCAAGGAAGACGCATGACACAGCAATGGCCCCGCAGGGCCGCCGGCCTTGGCCTTCTCGCACTGGCCCTGGGCGTCGCTTCGATGTCGCAGGCATCGCAGCCACAGGCCTACCCCGACCGGATGATCCGGCTCGTGGTGCCCTTCACCGCCGGCGGCAGCTCCGACGTGCAGGCCCGCATGCTGGCCGACCGGCTGGGCAAGCTGTACAAGCAGTCCGTGGTGGTCGACAACAAGCCCGGCGCCGGCGGGCACATCGGCGGCAAGTTCGTGGCCGATGCACCGGCCGACGGCTACACGCTGCTGCTCGGCTCCATCGGGCTGCACGCGACCTACGGCGTGTTCAAGAAGCTGAGCTACGACCCCGCGACCGACCTGAAGGTGGTCACGGTGCTGGCCGAAATGCCGCACGTCGTGGTCGCCAACCCCGCGCTGCCCGCCAACGACCTGAAGCAGCTGGTGGCGCTGGCGCGCAAGCAGCCGGACACCATCAACTTCGGCTCGGCCGGCGTGGGCTCGTCGGTGCACATGATCGGCGAGCTGTTCAAGCTCACGGCCAACGCACCGATCGTGCACGTGCCCTACAAGGGCAGCACGGCCGCGCTGAACGACCTGCTGGCGGGGCAGATCCAGCTGATGTTCGAGAACCCGCCGACCACGCTGGCCCACATTCGCGGCGGCAAGCTCAAGGCGCTGGCCGTGACCGGCAAGGCCCGCCTGCCGGCACTGCCCGAAGTGCCGACCGCGATCGAGTCCGGCTTCCCGGCTTTCGAGGCCACCTCGTGGACCACGGTGGCGGTCAGCGCCAAGGTGCCCGACGCCATTGCCGACAAGCTCAATGCCGACATCCGAAAGATCGTCGCCGCGCCGGAGTTCCGCCAGGGCCTGTCGGAGCAGGGCATGACGCCGGTGGCCAACACGCGCGACGCCGCGACGCGCTTCATCGCTGCCGAGAAGCTGCGCTGGGACAAGGTGATCCAGCAAGGCCGCATCGCCGCGGAGTGAGCCCATGTCGTTGAACCCACTTCTTGAGCAACCCCGCCTCGCGCCCGTGCCCTGCCGCCGCGTGGGCGATGGCGCGCAGCACCATTTCTTCGGCTACTACAACAAGAGCGCCTGGGACCGCAGCGGGCGCTACCTGCTGGCGCAGCAGGTGCCCTGGATGGACGCCGAACTCACGCCGACGGCGGCAGCACGCATCGGCTACTTCGACCTCCAGGACAACGACCGCTTCCACGCGGTGGGCGACACCACCGCATGGAACTGGCAGATGGGCAGCCAGCTGCAGTGGCTCGACGGCGCACCGGGCCGCCAGCTGGTCTACAACAGCCGCACCGGCGATGCCGATGCGTTCTACCCCGGCTTCGGCGCCACCGTGCTCGACGTCGACACCGGCGCGAAGCGCCTGCTGCCCTTGCCGATCTACGTGGTGGCGCCCGACAGCCGCTGGGCCTTGAGCGTGGACTACCGGCGCCTGTACATCACGCACCGCACCATCGGCTACAGCGAGGCCGGCGGGCCGTTCGAGCTGCCGCTGGCACCGGCCGACGATGGCATCCACGCGACCGACTTGGCCACGGGCACGGCGCGGCTGCTGCTGAGCTACGAGGACCTGCGCCGGTTTCATCCGCGCGCGTCGATGGATAAGGCGATCCACTGGGTGAGCCACATCGAGGTCAACCCGTCGTCGTCGCGCGTGCTGTTCCTGCACCGCTGGACCGAGCGCGTCGAGGACGAGACCTGCTTCCTGCATCGCCTGCTCACGATGAACCCCGACGGCTCCGACCTGCGCCTGCTGGAGTGCTCCGACCACCCGCTGCCGCAGCTGGCGGACGACTTCGACCCGACGGCCGTGGGCACCTTCGACTACGAGAAGTCCGAGTACCAGATCTCGCACCCGCTGTGGCAGGACGACGAACACATCATCGTGTGGGGTCCGCACGCCGGAAAGATCCACTACCACCTGTACCACGACCGGGTGGGCGGGGAGGTCCGCGTGATCGGCGACGGCGTGCTGGTGGAAAACGGCCACATGACCTTCTCGCCGGTGAACACGCGCTGGCTGCTGAGCGACACCTATCCCGACGCCCGCACGCACGAGCGCGTGCTGTTCCTGTTCGACATGGCCACCGGCCGTCGCCACGACCTGGGCAGCTTCTACGCCACGCCGGCGCTGAGCAAGGAGAACCGGTGCGACCTGCACCCACGCTGGCGCCGCGACGGACGGCAGGTGTGCATCGACTCCGTGCACGAATCGCAGCGGCAGATGTACATCGTCGACGTGTCGGGGATCGTGGGCGCCTAGTGCGTCAGCGCTGGCGACGCCGCCTGCTGCGCCTCGCGCCGCTGGAACTCGCGCGGCGACACGCCGTACTGCGCCTTGAACACGCGGCAGAAATGCGCGCTGCTGTTGAAGCCCCAGGCGAAGGCGATCTCGGACACCGAGGCGCGGCCGCCCGCGGCCTGGCGCAGCGCCTCGCTGCAGCGCTCCAGGCGCATCTGCCAGATGAAGCGGTCGAGCGTCTGGTCTTCGTCCTCGAACACGCGGTGCAGGTAGCGCTTGGAGCAGCGCAGCTGCTGCGCGATGAGGTCGAGCGACAGGGCCGGGTCGGCCAGGTGCGCGTGCACGAACTGCTTCACGCGCGCCTTCAGCACGCCGGGCAGCGGCTGCGCGCCGAACTGTTCGTCGGCGTGCGTGGCGAGCGTGGAGGCCAGCAGGCCCAGCACGGTGTCGCTGACCGAGCGGCCGACGGCGTTGGGCAGCGACGGCAGCTGGTCGGCCAGCGAGGTGAGGAACGAACCGAGCACCGCGTACAGCCCCTGCATGGCCGGCGTGTGGGCCTCGCAGGTGTGCAGGTCGGGCATCTTCATGCCCTTGAACTGCTGGCGCGGGATCGTGATGGCCAGCAGGCGCGAGCGCTCGGGGTTGGTGATGGCGTAGGGCACGCGCGGGTCGTACAGGCTCCAGTCGCCCGGGTGCAGGTGGAACTCGCGGTCGCGCTGCGAGATGTGGCCGTGGCCTTCCAGCTGCAGCACCAGCTTGTAGTGCTCGTCGAGCGCGATCTCGCGGTGCGTGTCGGGCCGCGCCACGCGGTGCGAGGGCGCCTCGATCATGAACATGCCCAGCGGCCCGAGCTCGTAGGCGTCCATGCGCGCGTCGAACGGGCCGGGGTCGAGGCACTGCACGCGCAGCGCGCCGAAGTACGACTCGTTGATGCGGCCCCAGCAGGCCTGCCGGTCGGCCGGGTGTTCGAGCCGGGTGCTGAAGTGGTGTGCGTTCATGCCGTGGTTCCCAGGGGGCGCCGGAAGCGCTGGTGCAGGATAGGCAGGTCGGCGCGCGCCATCATCGGTACTTCCACCCGGGGCGGGGGGGGCGGTGCGCTCCCGGTCAACGGCCGGTGCGCGCTGGGTCAATGCCCGCGGTTCACACCTCCTCAGACGACGGGCACACGGCCCGCGTCGGCCGGGTCGACATTGCGGCGGTACAGCGCGAGCGTCGCGATCAGCCCGCAGGCCGCGGCGGCCGTCATCCACAGGCCGGGCGCGCCCTTGTCGCCGGTCATTTCGATCAGGCCCGTGGCAATCGCCGGCGTGAAGCCGCCGAACAGGGCCGTGGCGAGGCTGTAGGCCAGCGAGAAGCCGGCGGTGCGCACGCTGACCGGCATCACCTCGGTGAGCGCCACCACCATCGCGCCGTTGTAGCTGGCGTACAGGAACGACAGCCACAGCTCCACCTCGAGCATGCGCGCGAAGCTCGGCGCGCCGACCAGCCACTTGAGCGACGGGTAGGCCGTGAGGATGGTCAGCACGGTGAACAGCACGAGCAGCGGCTTGCGCCCCACGCGGTCCGACAGCGAACCCATGACCGGCAGCCAGAAGAAGTTGGAAATGGCCACGCACAGCGTGACGATGAGCGCGTCGGTGGTGCTCAGGTGCAGCACGGCCTTGCCGAAGGTGGGCGTGTAGACGGTGATCAGGTAGAACGACACGGTGGTCATCGACACCAGCATCATCCCGGCGACCACGAGGCCCCAGTTGGCCACCATCGAGCGGAAGATCTCGCGCGCGTCGGGGCGGTGCTTGCGCGCCATGAACTCCTCGGTCTCCTGCAGCGAGCGGCGGATGATGAACAGCGCCGGCACGATCAGGCAGCCGACGAAGAAGGGAATGCGCCAGTAGAAGTCGCCGATCTCCTGCGGCGTGAAGGTCACGTTGAGCCAGTAGCCGAGCGCGGCGGCGACGACGATCGCCACCTGCTGGCTGGCCGACTGCCAGCTCACGTAGAAGCCCTTGCGCCCCGGCGTGGCCATTTCCGACAGGTACACCGACACGCCGCCCAGCTCCACGCCGGCCGAGAAGCCCTGCAGCAGCCGTCCGACCAGCACCAGCAGCGGCGCGATGACGCCGATGGTCGCGTAGCTGGGCACGCAGGCGATGAGCAGCGTGCCGACGGCCATCAGCGCGAGCGTGACGATCAGCCCCTGGCGGCGGCCCACGCGGTCGACGTACGCACCGAGAAAGATCGCGCCCAGCGGCCGCATCAGGAAGCCCGCGCCGAAGGTCATGAAGGTCAGCATCAGCGACGCGAACTCGTTGCCCGCGGGGAAGAAGGCCTTCGAGATCTGCGTGGCGTAGAAGCCGAACAGGAAGAAGTCGAACATTTCCATGAAGTTGCCGCCGGTCACGCGCAGGACGGTGGCGAATTTCGAGGAGGAATGCGCGTTGGCAGGCGCGGAAGTCATGGTGTGTGTCCCCTGGGGCGGTGTTGTGGGCCCAAGGGTAGGTCGGGGTTCCCGACCGGGACCTGACGGGGGGAGTCAGGTAGCTGTCAATGCAGCGCGCCGCGCAGTGGGCGGCGCGTGCACACGCATCAACTCTTGTACTTGATCGAACACCCGTACGGCCGCGTGCTCGCCATCGACACCGGTTTTCCGCCGGTCACCTCGCCCAGCGCCTGGTTCACGTAGTTGGTGGCGGTCTTGATGTCGTCCACGCGCGCCGAGGCGATGCTGTCGATGCCGCCGGCATACACCAGCGTGCCCTTGGGGTCGATGATGAAGATGTGGGGCGTGGTGCGCGCGCCGTAGACTTGGCCGATCACGCCGTCTTCGTCCATCAGCACGGCGGTCGGCGCGGCTTTTTGCGACTTCATCCAGGCGTCGAGTGCGTCGGCCTTCAGGTAGTCGCTGGCGGCGCGCTCGGTGGAGTTGATCGCGAGCCAGACCACGCCCTTGTCGGTGGCCGCCTTCTGCGTGGCCGGCATGTTGCCGCTGCCGTAGTGCTTGCGCACGAAGGGGCAGCCGGGGTTGGTCCATTCGAGCACCACGAACTTGCCCGCGAAGTCGGACAGCTTGTGCTTGGCGCCGGTGGTGTCGACGGCCACGAAGTCGGGTGCCTGCTGGCCCACGGCGGGCGCGGCGAAGGCGTTGGTGCCCATGAGGAAGGTGGCACCCAGCGCGACGGCGGCGGCCACGACGGCGCGGCGGGAAGCACGGCTGAGGGCGGCGCGCGCCTGGCGCGCGGCGCGAAGGGAGCGTGAGTCGACAGTGGGCGAGAGCGTCATGGCCAGCTTGAACTCCAAAAAACAAAATTCCAAACAACAACTGCAGCTTAGAACGGTTTCTTCAAGTGCGTGTGACAACCCATGACAGCGGCGTTGTCATCTCGTTTCAATTCACCGCATCGGCGCTCAAAGCGCTGCCAACGCGGCGCGCACCTCGTCTTTGCTGAGGATTTCGGTCAGCACGACGGGCGCCTTGCCCGGCGCCTGCAGCACGTACACGGGCACGCCGCTGCGGCCCAGCGCGGTGAGTGCGGCGGTGATGGCGGGGTCGCGGCGGGTCCAGTCGGCGCGCAGCATGGCGACCTGCTTCGTGTCGAAGTCGGCGAGCACCTCGGCGTCGGCCAGCGTGCTTTTCTTGTTGTACTGGCAGGTCACGCACCAGGCGGCGGTGAAGTCGATGAACACGGGCCGGCCCGCGGCCGCCATGTCGCTCACGCGCTGGGCCGACCACGGCTGCCAGCGTTCGCCGTCGTTCGGCGCTGAAGCCAGCTTGGCCGTCGGCTCGGGCACCTGCACGATGTTGCGGCCGATGGTGCCGGCCAGCACGGCGGTGAAGGCGATCATCAGGGTGGCGATGACGACGCGCGTGCGTCCGGTCAGCGTGAGCGCCCAGACCACGGCGGCCAGGCACACCAGCAACGCGAGCAGGGTGCCCGCGCCGTCGATGCCGCTTTGCTGGCCCAGCACCCAGACCAGCCAGGCCACGGTCGCGAACATCGGGAAGGCCAGCAGGCGGCGCAGCGTGTGCATCCACGGGCCCGGCTTGGGCAGCAGGCGCGCCACGGCCGGCACGAAGCCCGCCACCAGGTAGGGCAGCGCCAGGCCGAGGCCCAGCGCGGCGAACAGCAGCAGCGCCTGGGCCGCCGGCAGGCCGATGGCAAAGCCGAGCGAGGCGCCCATGAACGGTGCGGTGCAGGGCGAGGCGATCACCACGGCGAGCACGCCGGAAAGGAAGTCGTTGGCCAGCGGATGCTTGGCCTGCGCGCTGCACACCGACTGCGGCGCGGCGCGGCCGAACTCGAACACGCCGGCCAGGTTCAGGCCGAGCAGGGTGAAGAGCGCCGCCAGCGCCGCCACCACGCCGGGCGACTGCAGCTGGAAGCCCCAGCCGAGCTGCGCGCCGGCCGCGCGCAGCGCCAGCATGGCGCCGCCCAGCGCGAGGAACGACAGCATCACGCCGCCCGTGTAGGCCAGCCCGGCCTTGCGGTGCGCGCTGGCGTTGCCGGCCTGCCGCGCGAAGCCCAGCACCTTGATCGCGAGGATCGGGAACACGCAGGGCATGAGGTTGAGCAGCAGGCCGCCGAGCAGCGCGCCGAGCAGGGCGACCATGAAGGTGCCGGCGGGCTGGGCCTGCGCAGCGGCAGCAGGGGCCGCCGCCTG
>NZ_BCUS01000051.1 GCF_001591345.1 Variovorax boronicumulans NBRC 103145
GCCGGGTTTTTTCTTCGTTTTCTTCTTGCCTGTGTCCTTCGGCGCCTCGTCGCCGGTCGAAGGACTGTTGAAGCGCGCGCTCGTCGGGCGGGGCTCGGCCGTGTGCTTGCGCTGACGGGCCTGGACGGCCTGTTCGGCGGGCGTGAGCGGTTGTGCGCCTGAGGCGAAGCGCCCCGCATCGAAGGTCGTTGGATTGCGCCGGCCGAGCGCCTCCCGCTCCTGCGACTCTCGGTGGCGTGCCAGCCGACCCGCGCTGCGTTCGTTGCGGCGCGTGGCGTCTTCCGACGCCTTGCGGTCCGCATCGCTGCGCCGGTCGTCCACCTTCACGGTCCGCCCGCCTTCGCACGGCTGGTCGGAGTAGGTGTTGCCGCATCGCCAGGTCTGGGCTGAGGCGCCCATGGAGGCGACGGACATTGCTATTGAAAATATAGCGATTGCCGCTGTGCCTGCGGTCTCCTTGTTCTTCGTCGTCGTTCTTCTTTTTCTCATTTTTTGTTTGCTCTCCCTCCCTGCACTCCCGTGGCCGGCTAGGTGGCGGCAGGCGTCGTGCCTCCGTCGCCGGGCTCCCGCCTCGGCGGCTTGGGCCGCGGCGGTTTGCTCGTGTGAATCATCAGCGTGGCTTTTTCCATCTCGCCGGCCACCAGCGCGGGGGCGGCATGCAGGGTGCGCACGATGGCGTCTTCGATCGCTTCGCGCTGCTCCTTGAGTGGCTTCTTGAGCACCCAGTTGACGACCTCCGACTTCACGCCGGGATGGCCGATGCCCAGGCGCAGGCGCCAGTAGTCGCCGGTGCCGAGCTGGGCGTGGATGTCGCGCAGGCCGTTGTGGCCCGCGTGGCTGCCGCCGAACTTGAGCTTGGCCTGGCCGGGCACCACGTCGAGCTCGTCGTGCACCACGAGGATTTCCTCGGGGGCGATCTTGAAGAAGCGCGCCAGTGCGCCCACCGACTTGCCCGACAGGTTCATGAAGGTCTGCGGCTCCAGCAGCCAGATGCTCTGGCCGCCGATGTTCGCGCGTGCCGCAAGGCCGTGGTAACCGCGCTCGGGCACGAGGTTGAGCTTCCAGTCGCGCGCGAGGGCGTCGATCCACCAGAAGCCGGCGTTGTGGCGCGTGGCTTCGTACTCAGGGCCCGGGTTTCCGAGGCCGACAAACAGCTTGATCATGGCGGGAATTATCTCGCCGCCCCCCAAAGCAAAAGGCCCGCACGAGGCGGGCCTTCTGTTCGCGGACGGAAAGAAAGAGGATTACTTCTTCTTGGCCGTCTTGGCGGCGGGCTTGCCAGCGGCAGCAGCAGCGCCTTCGGCAGCAGCGCCTTCGGCGGCAGGTGCCGGCTCTTCCGAGACCAGCGGCGGCACGGCCGACACGATGACGGGGTTGGTCTTGCCGTGGCTCACGAACTTCACGCCCTTGGGCAGCTTGATGTCGTTGACGTGCAGCGTGGCGTTCTTCTTCAGGCCCGAGAGATCGATCTCGATGAATTCAGGCAGATCGCTCGGCAGGCAGTTGATTTCCAGCTCGGTCATCACGTGGTTCACGAGGTTGTGATCCAGCTTGACAGCGTCGGACTCTTCTTCACCCTTGAAGTGAAGCGGCACCTTCATGTTCATGCGGGTCTTGGCATCGACGCGTTGGAAGTCGATGTGTTGCACCAGCTGACGGAACGGGTGGTATTGCACGTCGCGCAGCAGCACCTTGGTGACGGCGCCGGCGAGGTCCATTTCGAGGATCGACGAGTGGAAGGCTTCCTTCTTCAGGGCGTGCCACAGCGCGTTGTGATCGATTTCGATCAGTTGCGGCTGGGTGTCACCACCGTAGACGATGCCCGGGGTCTTGCCCGTGATGCGGAGACGGCGGCTCGCACCCGTGCCCTGCTTTGCGCGCTCATAAGCGACGAATTTCATATCTAGCTCCTGTGAGAGTCCACCGCGACCAGTGCGACTCCGGTTCAAAAAGGCCTCCGAAGGAGGCCTGCTTTTTCGCTCTCAGCTCAGAACAGGTTGTCCTGGTCCGAGAACAAACTCATCACCGACTCGCCCTTGGCAATGCGCTGGATCGTTTCGGCGATCAGCGGTGCCACGGAGAGCTGGCGGATCTTTCCGCACGCGACGGCCGCGTCGGAAAGAGGGATGGTGTTGGTGACGACCACTTCGTCCAGGGCGGTGCCCTTGGAGAGGCGTTCGATGGCCGGGCCCGAGAAGATCGGGTGCGTGCAGTAGGCGTACACGCTCTTGGCGCCGCGTTCCTTCAGCACTTCGGCCGCTTTGACCAGCGTGCCGGCCGTGTCGATCATGTCGTCCATGATCACGCAGTTGCGGCCGTCGATCTCGCCGATCACGTTCATGACTTCGCTGACGTTGGCCTTCGGGCGGCGCTTGTCGATGATGGCGAGGTCGCAGTTCAGTTGCTTGGCCAGCGCACGGGCGCGCACCACGCCGCCGACGTCGGGCGAGACCACGATCAGGTCTTCGTAGTTCTTCTGGCGCAGGTCGCCCAGCAGCACGGGCGAGGCGTAGATGTTGTCGACCGGAATGTCGAAGAAGCCCTGGATCTGGTCGGCGTGCAGGTCCATGGTGAGCACGCGCTCGACGCCCACGGTTTCCAGCAGGTTGGCGACCACCTTGGCCGAGATCGGCACGCGGCTCGAACGCGGGCGGCGGTCCTGGCGGGCGTAGCCGAAATAGGGAATCACGGCACTGATCCGCTCGGCCGAGGCGCGCTTGAGCGCGTCGACCATGATCAGCAGTTCCATCAGGTTTTCGTTGGTCGGCGCGCAGGTCGACTGCACCACGAACACGTCACGGGCACGAACGTTCTGGTTGATCTCGACGGTGACTTCGCCGTCGGAGAAGCGACCGACGCGTGCGGCGCCCAGCGAGGTGCCGAGGTTGTGCGCGATTTCTGCAGCAAGGCCGGGATTGGCGTTGCCGGTGAAAACCAAAAAGTCAGGGTGATTGGCCTGCATGAGCGCGTCCGGGCAGTGCAAATGGGCTTGCGGGAAAGCCGCCAAAGGTTTCGAGTCGTGGCGGCCTGTGTGGGCCGCCGATTATTGCAGCCGGTGGACTGCAAAAGAAGCACTGCGGCCATCAGGCCGCAGTTTGAGAGATTTGGCAGGGGAGAAAGGATTCGAACCTTTGCATGCTGGAATCAAAATCCAGTGCCTTAACCAGCTTGGCGACTCCCCTACACAGGTTGATGGTTTGCACCACCCACCGATATATGTCGCATCGAACCGCAGAGCGTTCCGATTATCTCTTCAGGCTGCCCATCCCCAGAGTGGATGAACTGCCAGATTGTCGCATTGTCGAACCTGCCATCCCCGGGGGGCTTCGAGCAGTTCCGCTTCCTGCGGCAATTGCGGCATCTTCGCGAACACCGAACTTCCGGAGCCGGTCATCCGGGCCTTCAATCCTTGCAGTCCGAGCCATTCGATGGCGTCGGTGACTGCGGGGCAAAGCCGTTGGGCAACCGGCTGCAGGTCGTTGTGACCGAAGTCGTAAACCCCGTTGCCGAGGTTTGTGGCTTCTAGCTGTTCGCTATCTGCAGCAAAGCCTGAGATTATAGCAACAGGAGTTGCCCGTTCCAAATCATCCGCAGAAAAAATTAATCGGGTATCGAGTCCCACGGGTGGCTTGGCCACCACGAAGCGTGCCGGCGGCAGGTTCACGGGGGTGATTTCCTCGCCGATGCCCTCGACCCAGGCGTTGCGTCCGCCGAGGAAGAAAGGCACATCCGCACCCAGCTTCAGCCCGATCTGCGCCAGGCGCGACAGCGGCAGGTTCAGGTTCCAGAGGCGGTTGAGCGCGAGCAGGCAGGTGGCCGCGTCCGACGACCCGCCGCCCATGCCCGCCTGCGCCGGCACATGCTTGGCAATGCCGATGTGCGCGCCCTGGCCCGGCGCGGCGTGCGCCTGCAGCGCGCGGGCGGCGCGCAGCACGAGGTCGTCGGCCGGCAGCGGCGTGGTGAGGTCTTCGCGGCTGAGCTGACCATCGTGGCGCAGCTCGACGTGCAGCGTGTCGCACCAGTCGATCAGCATGAAGACCGACTGCAGCAGGTGGTAGCCGTCGTCGCGCCGCCCGGTGATGTGCAGGAACAGGTTCAGCTTGGCCGGCGCGGGAAGGTCGTAGATCGCCTTCATGAGCGTTCGAACACGATGCGCAGGTCTGCCCGGGGCGCCGGGGATTCGCGGGTGGCTTGCAGGCGGCCGTTCGACAGCTGGCCCAGGTCGGCGCGCCAGCCGGGCACGGGGTCGGCGCGGCCGTCGAGCCAGCCGAACAGGGCGCCCACCGGAATGGCGGCGCCGGTGGCGGCTTCGATCAGTGCGTCGACGGAGTCGTAACGGCGGGTCTCGCTGCCGTTCTTCAGCAGGGCTTCACCCGGCGCCCAGTGCAACTGGGCCAGCGTGCTGCCGATGGGCGTGGTCAGCGTCAGGTCGCCGGTTTCGGCCGAGCCGCGCAGCTCGAACAGTGCGGCAAAGGTCTGGACCGGTTCGCTGTCGATGCGCAGCGACATGCGCCCGCTCCAGCTGGCCGAACGTCCGGGCGCGGCAGCGGTGCCGCCCGAGAGCTGGGCGCAGCCCGCGAGCCACAGCAGCAGTGCACCGCCGCCCGCGCCGAGCGCCGCGCGGCGGGTGAAGGACCCATCGCCTCGCGCGGGAGCCGTGTGCGTGATCGATGCCATTCAGGGTTTGACGCGCAGGCGCTTGAGGGTTTCCTGCAGCGTCTCGTTTTCGGCGTCCGTCAGCAGCGATTCTTTCCAGATCGCGACCGCGCGGTCCTTCTGGCCGACCGACCACAGGACTTCGCCGAAATGCGCGCCGATCTCGGGGTCGGGCCGCGTCTTGTAGGCTGCCTCGAGGATGCGGATCGCCTCCGCCGTGTTGCCGAGCCGGAACTCGACCCAGCCCAGGCTGTCGGCAATGAACGGGTCTTCGGGCGCGAGCTGCACTGCCTTCTGGATGAGCGTGCGGGCCTCGTCGAGCCGGATCTTGCGATCGGCAAAGGAGTAGCCCAGCGCGTTGTACGCGTTCTGGCTCTCGGGCTTGAGCGTCATCAGGCGGCGCAGCAGCCGCTCCATGTCGTCCAGGCGGTTGAGCTTCTCGGCCATCATGGCCTGGTCGTAGACGAGGTCGCCGTCGTCCGGCGCGGCGGCCGAGGCCTGGGCCAGCAGGTCGTAGGCGGCCTGGTATTGCTTGGCTTCGCGCAGCAGCTGGGTTTCGGCCAGCAGTTTCTGCTTGCGTTCCTCCGCCGTGCGCTCGGGCAGCGCGCGCAGCAGCTCGCGGGCCTGGGGCAGCTTGCCCTGCTTCGCGAGCAGGCTGGCGCGGCGGCCCTGGATGGCGCTTTGGTTGTCAGAGCTGTCGATGCGCGTGATCCAGCGGTCGGCCGCCTGGAAATCCTTGCGCCGCTCGGCCAGCTGCGAGAGCACGAGATACGCCTGCGTCAGCCCGCGCTTGCGGTCGGCGACGTCGCCGGCGTCCTGGCTCTGGCCTGGTGCCGTCATCAGGTCGACGTAGCGCTTGAGCGAGGTTTCGGCCGCCGCTTCCTGTCGGGCCTGCATCTGCAGGCTGCCGAGCAGCAGCCAGGGCTCCGCCAGCTCGGGGCGCGCGGCGGTCAGGGTCTGCAGCTGCGTGCTGGCGTCGCCGAAGCGGCGGTTCTCGACCAGCGTGCGTGCGTACGCGATGCGCAGGTCGGGCGAGGCCTTGGGGTTGTTGGCGAGGTAGCGCGTGACGATCGGCTCGGCCAGCGGCTGGCCCGGGTCGATGAGCTCGAGTGCCAGCGCCGAGGGTGCCTCGGACGACGGGTCGATGGCCTGCCCCTTGCGCGCGGCGTCCAGCGCCCCCGAGGGGTCGCCAGCGTTCAGGCGCAGCCGGCCCACGGTGGCCCAGGCCAGTCCGCCGGTCGTGGGGCTCTTGAGTTCGTCGACCAGTGCCTGCTCGACCACCGAGGCGGCCAGCTTCTTGTCGGCGGCGCGGCCGTAGGTGCGCGCGATCACCGCCATCAGCAGGGGCCGTTCGATCTGCGAGGTGGCGGCCACTTCGGCGCGCAGCGGTTCGACGGTTTCGCTGATGCGGTTCAGCGCGATCAGGATCTGCAGCTCGATGCGCCGGGCATCGCGCGAATTGGGCAAGGCTTCCTGCCAGGCGCGCGCCGCGGAGATCGCGGCGTCGCCGGAGCGCGACTGCAGCGCGATTTCGACCGCGCGCTGGAACAGCTTGCCGTCGCGCAGGCGTCGGGCCGCGTCGAGCACGAGCGAATAGCCGGAGCCGGGGTCGCCGGAGCGGGCGGTGATCTCGCCCATGAGAATTTCATAGAACAGGTCGGCCGTCAGCGCCGACGGCTGCGCGGCTTCGGCGGCCGGCTTGGTGGCCGCAGGGGTCGTCCGGGGGCGCACCGGTGGCTTCGGCGGCGCCGTGCGCTCGATGACGGGAGGCGGGTTGCCGGCGGCGGTGGGTTCGAGAGACTGTGCGTGCGTTGTGTAGGCAAGCAGCACGAGAGACGCGGCCGCCGCAAGGCGGTGACGGCGGGGCGATGGGTTCATCTGACCATAATAATCCAGCCATTTGAACGAGCGCCGCATGGGGCTTCGTCGCTGCCGGAGTTTTACTTTTCATGCCTGAACTACCCGAAGTCGAAGTCACCCGGCGCGGCTTTGCCGATCGCATCGCCGGCGCGCGCATCGAGTCCGTGCGCATCGGCAAGCCGCTGCGCTGGGCGCTGATGGTGGTGCCGCAGGCGCTGGTCGGACGCCGCGTGCGCGAGGTGCGCCGCCGCGGCAAGTACCTGCTCATCGACCTGGACCGCGGGCTGCTGCTGCTGCACCTGGGCATGTCGGGCAGCCTGCGCTTCGACATCCACCTGCCGGAGCCCGGCGTGCACGACCACTTCGATCTGGTCACCGAACTCGGGACCCTGCGGCTGAACGACCCGCGCCGCTTCGGCGCGGTGGTCTACGTGGACGACGAAGAGGCGCCCTGGGCGCTGAAGCTGCTCGGCGGGCTGGGCATGGAGCCGCTGGGCGATGCCTTCGACCTCGACGCCTTCCATGCTGGACTGAAGAAACGCCGCACGGCCATCAAGCAGGTGCTGCTCGCGGGCGACGTGGTGGTGGGCGTGGGCAACATCTACGCGTCGGAGGCGCTGTTCATCGCCGGTATCCGCCCGACCCTGTCGGCGGCGCGCATCAGCCGGCCGCGCGCCGCGAAGCTGCATGCGGCGGTGCGCGACATCCTGGCGCGGGCGGTGGAGAAGGGCGGCAGCACCTTGCGCGACTTCTCGAACGTGGATGGGCAAAGCGGCTACTTCCAGCTCGAAGCGACCGTCTACGGGCGCACGGGCGAGCCGTGCCGTGTGTGCGGCACGCCGATCCGGCAGCTGAAACAGGGGCAGCGCTCTACTTATTACTGCCCCCATTGCCAGAAATCCTAGGGACGGTGGGCCCCGTGGCGGCTGCTTCGGGGCAAACTCCTGTTGGTACCCCGTTCGCCATGTGGCGATGTTATATTTGTAAATTCTTACTTACATCTTCCCCTTGAGCCGCTCTTTCAACCAACAGCTCGATCAGCACGGCGCCTGGCGGAGCAACTTCGCACGCCGCCTTCAGTGGCTGTCCCGTTGGCTGACCGACAACGAGCTGCTCGACCAGGCCGTGGCCGAACGGCTGCGCGCACTCGAAGACCAGATCCGCACCAGCAAGGTCATGGTGGCCTTCGTGGCCGAGTTCTCGCGCGGCAAGTCGGAACTGATCAACGCGATTTTCTTCGCCGGCTACGGTCGACGGATCATGCCGGCCAGCGCCGGGCGCACCACGATGTGCCCGACCGAGCTGGGTTACGACGCCGCCCTGGCGCCCAAGCTGCGCCTGCTGCCCATCGAAACCCGCCTGGAACCGCATTCGCTCGCCCACTGGCGCGAGCGGCCCACGCGTTGGACCGAGCTGCCCATCGAGGTGGGTGACGCCGAGCAATTGGCCCGGGCCATGGGCAAGGTGGCCGAAGTCCGATGGGTGAGCAAGGACGAAGCCCGCGCGCTCGGCTTCTGGAACCCTGAGACGCCCGACGACAACCCGGTGCAGGACGCCGAAGGCCGCGTCGAGATTCCGCGCTGGCGCCATGCGGTGCTCAACATGCCGCACCCGCTGCTCGAGCAGGGCCTCGTGATTCTCGACACGCCCGGCCTGAACGCGATCGGCGCCGAGCCCGAACTCACCGTGAGCCTGATCCCGCAGGCGCATGCCGTGGTCTTCATCCTGGGCGCTGAAACCGGCGTGACCCGCTCCGACCTGTCGATCTGGCGCGAGCACCTGATCACCGGCGACGACAGCCACGACACGCGCTTCGTGGTGCTCAACAAGATCGACACGCTGTGGGACACGCTGAGCACCCCGGCGCAGATCGCGCAACAGATCGAACGCCAGCGCGAAGGCGCGGCCCGGCTGCTCGAAGTGCCGCTGGCGCAGGTGCTGCCGGTGTCCGCGCAGAAGGGCCTGCAGGCCAAGATCGGCCACGACGCGGCCCTGCTCGACGCCAGCCGGCTGCCGGCCCTCGAGGCGCTGCTCGGCGAAGGCGTGCTCGGCAAGCGCGAGACCATGCTGCGACTGGCGGTCGATGCCGGCATGACCGCGCTGCGCACCGAGGCCGAGCGCCTGCTGAAGGTGCGCCAGCGCGACCTGTCGGAACAGGCGCTGGAGCTGCAGGGCCTGCGCGGCAAGAACGTGTCGGTGATCCGCCATATGCGTGCGCGCATCGACCAGGAACATGCTGAATTCGAGGGCAGCAACACCCGCATCCTGGCGCTGCGCTCGGTGCAGGGCAAGCTGCTGCGCGAGGTCTACGCTGTGCTCGGGCGCACGGCGCTCAAGGCCGACATGGTCAAGCTGGCCGCGGCGCTCAAGCGCCCCGGCGTCAAGTTCAACGTGCGCAAGGTGTACGGCGAGACCTTCGATGCGCTGCGCAACAACCTGCGCGAAGTGCAGGCGACGACGGCCGAGATCCAGTCGATGCTGCACGCCACCTTCCGCCAGCTCAACGCCGAGCAGGGCTTCACGCTGCAGGCGCCGGCCGAGCCCGACCTCAGCGGCTTCGAGCAGGAGCTGGGCCAGATCGAGCGCAGCCACATCCACTACCTGGGCGTGGGCAACCTGATCAAGCTCGCGCAGGCCGACTTCTGCGACAAGCTGGTGCGCGCGCTGGCCAGCCGGCTGCGGCTCGTCAACGAAGCCGCCATGACCGAGGTCGAGCGCTGGAGCAAGGGCGCGAGCGCGCAGATCGATGCGCAGCTCAAGGAGCGCCGCCGCAACTTCAGCAAGCGCATCGAGGCGATCGAGCGCATCCAGAACGCCGCGGGCAGCCTCGACGACCGGCTGGCCGAGATCGCCGCGCAAGAAAGCCACCTGGCCGCGCTGCAGGAGCGGCTGCACGAGTTCACCTCGCTGATCGTGCAGCACGGCAGCCAGCCGCCTGTCGCGGCTGCCGCCATCGCGGGCGAGCAACTGCGTGCGGCCTGAGCGCAACGCCGCGCGGGCGGCTGTTTCCACTTCCGTGTCGCTGCCCCCCGATTTCGCCGCACAGATCGTGCGCTGGCAGCGCAGCCACGGTCGCAGCGAACTGCCGTGGCAGAACACGCGCGATCCGTACCGCGTCTGGCTCTCGGAGGTGATGCTCCAGCAGACCCAGGTCACGACCGTGCTGGGCTACTTCGCGCGCTTTCTCGAGCGCTTCCCCGACGTGGCGGCGCTGGCCGCCGGCACCGAGGACGAGGTGTTCGGCCTGTGGAGCGGCCTGGGCTACTACAGCCGCGCGCGCAACATGCACCGCTGCGCGCAGGAGGTGGTCGCGCGCTTCGGCGGCGCCTTTCCGCACACCGCCGCCGAACTCGTGACCCTGCCCGGCATCGGGCGCTCCACGGCGGCCGCGATTGCGGCCTTCTGTTTCGGCGAGCGCGTGGCCATCCTCGACGGCAACGTGAAGCGCGTGCTGACGCGCGTGCTCGGCTTCGACGGCGACATGTCGTCGGCAGCGCAGGAGCGCGCGCTGTGGGACCTCGCCACGCAGCTGCTGCCGCCGGACGGCCAGCGCGAGGCGGTGGCGCACTACACACAGGGCCTGATGGACCTGGGCGCCACGGTCTGCCTGCCGCGCAAGCCCAGCTGCATGATCTGCCCGGTGAACGCCAGCTGCGTGGCCCTGCGCCAGGGCGCGCCCGAGCGCTACCCGGTGAAGACGCGCAAGCTCAAGCGCAGCGCCCAGTCGCTGTGGGTGCTGCTGGCGCGCGATGCCCAAGGGCGCGTGTGGCTGGAGAAGCGGCCCGCCAAGGGCATCTGGGCGGGGCTGCATTGCCTGCCGGTGTTCGACAGCCACGACGACCTGCTCGCGGCCCTGCCGTCGGGCGCGGCGCACGACACGCAGGAACTGCCACCCTTCGTGCACGTGCTGACCCACAAGGACCTGCACCTGCACCCCGTGCTGCTCCAGGGCGTCCAGCCGCAAGGCGAGGGCGCGCGCTGGGTCGAGGCGCAGGAGTGGAGCCGGCTGGGGCTTCCCGCCCCGATGCGCAAGCTGCTGGAAACCGCCGAGGCCTGAACGGCCTCCGCCCTCAGGCGTCGAGTTCGCGGTGGCGCTTGAGCGCCCCCCAGCGGGCACCGAAGGCGCGTGCCAGTTGCTCGACCAGGAACACCGACCGGTGCTGCCCGCCCGTGCAGCCGATGGCCACCGTCACGTAGCTGCGGTGGTCACGCGCCAGCGCGTCGAGCCAGTGCGTCAGGAACTGCTCGATGTCGTCGAACATGCGCGCCACGTCGTCGTGCTCGCGCAGCCATTCGATCACCGGCTCGTCGCGCCCCGTGAGTGCGCGCAGCGCCGGCACGTAGTGCGGGTTGGGCAGCATGCGCACGTCGAACACATAGTCGGCATCGAGCGGCACGCCGCGCTTGAAGGCGAACGATTCGAACACCAGCGTCAGCGCGTTCTGCGGCGCCGAGATCAGCCCCTTGATGTAGCTCTGGAGCTGCGCGGGGCGGATGAGGCTGGTGTCGATCACGTCGGCACCGTCGCGCAGGTCGGCCAGCAGCTCGCGTTCGAGTTCGATGGCCTGCACCAGCACGCGGTGCTGCTCGGGCACGTCGGTGCGGCTTTCCTGGCGCGAGAGCGGGTGGCGTCGGCGCGTTTCCGAATAGCGGCGCAGGAGCGCATCGGTGGTCGCGTCGAGGAACAGCGAGCGCAGCGAGACGCCGTCGGCGCGCAGTGCCTCGAGCTGTTGCGGCACGATCGGCAGCGATACGCCGCTGCGCACGTCCATCGCGATCGCCACGCGCGTGGCCTGCTGCTCGTGCTGCAGGGCGATGAAGGCCGTGAGCAGTTCGGGCGGCAGGTTGTCGACGCAGTAGTAGCCGGCGTCTTCCAGCGCGTGCAGCGCCACCGACTTGCCGGAGCCCGACATGCCGGTGATGAGGACGAGGTCGAGATTCATGTTCATGGGGCGGTCGCCGGCGTCTTGTGGCCCAGCATTTCGCGCGCGTGGGCCAGCGAGGTGGCCGACACCTTTTCACCGCCCAGCATGCGGGCGATTTCGCGCGCGCGGTCGTCGGCGGCGAGGCGCGACACGCCGCTTTCGGTGCGCGGGCCGTCCGTGCCGGCCGCTGTCGTCTGGCGCTTGGCGACCACGAGGTGGTGGTCGGCGCAGGCCGCCACTTGGGGAAGATGGGTCACGGCGAGCACCTGACGGTCGCGGCCGAGCTGCTTCATGAGGCGGCCCACGGTCTCGGCGACGGCGCCGCCGACGCCTGCATCGACCTCGTCGAAGATCAGCGTCTGCGCGGCGCCCAGTTCGCTGGTCGTCACGGCGATGGCCAGTGCGATGCGCGAGAGTTCGCCGCCCGAGGCCACCTTGCCGATGGCGCGCGGCGTGCTGCCGGCGTGGCCGGCCACCAGGAACGAGATTTCTTCGAGGCCGGCGCGGCCGGGCTGTGCCAGCGGCTGCAGTTCGACGTCGAAACGCCCGCCTTGCATGCCCAGGCCCTGCATCGCCTGCGTGACGGCCTGGGCCAGGCGCGGTGCCGCCTGCTTGCGGATCTTGCCGAGCGCCTTGGCTTCCTTCATGTAGGCCTGCTGGGTGTTCTGCTCGGCGCGCTCCAGACCTTCGAGGTCGCTTTGCGCGTCGAGCGCCTGCAGCTCGGCCTGCCAGCCGGCCAGCAGCGCGGGCAGCTCGGCCGGCGTGCGCTTGTAGCGGCGCGCGAGCGACATCCACAGGCCCATGCGCTCGTCGAGTTCGGCGAGGGTCTTGGGATCGGTGTCGGTGTCGCGCAGGTAGCCGTGCAGCGAGTGGGCCGCGTCCGAGGCCTGCGCCACGCAGGAGGCCAGCACCTCGCCCAGCGTGCGGAACTCGGGCTCGATGTGCTCGCAGTTCTGCAGCAGCGTCGCGGCACGCGAGAGGGCGGCGAGGGCGCCGTTGTCGTCGTCTTCGAGCGCCTGGCTCGCGCCCTGTGCGGCGTCGATGAGCGCCTGCGCGTTCGAGATGCGTGAATGGTGGGCCGAGAGCTCGTCCCATTCGTCGGCGCCCGGCGCCAGCTTGGCGACTTCGGAAATCTGCCACTGCAGCCGCTCGCGCTCGCGTTGCAGCGAGTCTTGCGCCGAGCGTGCGTGCTCGAGCGCCGAGAGCGCCTGGCGCCAGCTCTGCCAGGCGGCGTCGAGCGCGTCGGTGCGCGCGCCCGCGTAGGCGTCGAGCAGGCCGCGCACGGCCTCGGGGCGGGTCAGGCTCTGCCAAGCGTGCTGGCCGTGGATGTCGAGCAGGCGATCGCCGAGTTCGCGCAGCTGCGTGGCGGTGGCGGGGCTGCCGTTGATCCAGCCGCGGCTGCGTCCCTGCAGGTCGACCGTGCGGCGCAGCAGCAGGCCATCGCCCGCCTCGAAGCCGCCTTCGTCGAGCCAGCCGGCCAGGGCCGGGTCGGCGTCGAACTCGGCGCTCACGTCGAGCCGCTCGGCGCCTTCGCGCACGGCACCGGCGTCGGCGCGGTTGCCCAGCGCCAGCTGCAGCGCGTCGATCAGGATGGACTTGCCGGCGCCGGTTTCCCCGGTCAGCACCGTGAAGCCGGCGGACAGGTCGAGTTCAAGGGACCGCACGATCACGAAGTCGCGCAGTGCGATGCGTCGCAAAGCCATCTCAGTTCGTCCTCAAGCTGGGGGCGTGGTCCTTCATTCAGGAGCCCCCTTCGTTCCAATGGAGTTTTTTCCGCAGCGTGTCGAAGTAGCTCCAGCCGCGCGGGTGCAGGAAGCGCACCCGGAAGTCGGAGCGACGCACCACCACGCGGTCGCCGATGGCGAGCGAGGCAAGCGACTGCATGTCGAAATTGGCGCTGGCGTCGCGACCGCTCACCAGCTCGATCACGATCTCGTCGGCGTCGGGCAGCAGCACGGGGCGGTTCGACAGCGTGTGCGGCGCGATCGGAACCATCACCCAGCCCGGCACCGCCGGATGCAGCAGCGGCCCTCCGGCCGACAGCGCATAGGCCGTCGAGCCTGTGGGCGACGCGATGATCAGCCCGTCGGCGCGCTGGTTGGCCACGAAATGGCGGCCCACCGACACGCGCATCTCGACCATGCCCGATGTGGCGCCGCGGTTGACCACCACGTCGTTCATCGCGAGTGCATCGAACACGACGGCCTCGTCGCGAAGCACCTGCGCGTGCATCAGGCTGCGGTGGTCTTCTTCGTATTCGCCGGCCAGCATGGGGATCAGCGTGGCCTGGTAGTTGTCCAGCGGGATGTCGGTGATGAAGCCGAGCCGGCCGCGGTTGATGCCGATGAGCGGGATGCCGTAGCACGCGAGCTGCCGGCCGATGCCGAGCATGGTGCCGTCACCGCCGACCACGAGGCCGAGGTCGCAGCGCTGGCCGATTTCCTCGACCGACAGCGCCTGGTAGCGCGGGTGCGGCGGCGCGTCGGTGTCCTCGCAGGACGAACGTTCCACGAACACCGTGCAACCCTGCGATTCGAGGAAGGCGCCGATGCCCTCCATCACGCCGTCGCGCGCATCGGCTTGCGCCCGGGCGCCGGAAGCCTGGTATTTGCCGATCAGGGCGACGTGACGAAAGCGTGAGGTCATAGCTCACAAATTACAACACTAAAATCTTGCAATGCTGGACGACCGTGCCAAGTTGCTGTTGAAGACGCTGGTCGAGCGTTACATCGCCGATGGGCAACCCGTCGGATCGCGCACGCTCTCGCGTTCGGCGGGGCTCGATCTCTCGCCTGCGACCATCCGCAACGTCATGTCCGACCTCGAGGCGCTGGGGCTCATCGCCAGCCCCCACACCTCGGCCGGACGCGTGCCGACCACGCGCGGCTACCGGCTCTTCGTCGACACCATGCTGACCGCGCAGCGCGAGCAGATGAGCACGCCGAGCCTGGCGGCCGACCAGCCGCAGAAGGTGATCGCCAACGCCGCGCACCTGCTGTCGAACCTGTCGCAGTTCGTGGGCGTCGTGATGGCGCCGCGGCGCGTCTCGGTGTTCAAGCAGATCGAGTTCTTGCGGTTGTCGGAGCGGCGGCTGCTGGTGATCATCGTCTCGCCCGACGGCGACGTGCAGAACCGCGTGATCTTCCCGGAATCCGACTACTCGCAGTCGCAGCTGGTCGAGGCCTCGAACTACATCAACGCGCACTTCGCGGGCCTGACGATCGAGCAGGTGCGTGATCGCCTGCAGTCCGAGGTCGAAAAGCTGCGGGGCGAAATCGCCGCGCTGATGCAGGCCGCGGTGCAGGTCAGCTCCGAAGTGCTCACCGACGCCCAGGCCGACGACGTCGTGATCTCCGGCGAGCGCAACTTGCTGTCGGTGACCGATTTTTCCAGCGACATGGGGCAGCTGCGGCGCGCCTTCGATCTTTTTGAAGAGAAGGCGCAGCTGATGCGGCTGCTCGACGTATCGAGCAAGGCCGAAGGCGTGCGCATCTTCATCGGCGGCGAAAGCCAGGTCGTGCCCTTCGAGGAGTTGTCCATCGTCAGCGCCAATTACGAGGTGGACGGCCAGGTGGTCGGCACGCTGGGCGTGATCGGCCCGACCCGCATGCCGTACGACCGCATGATCCAGATCGTCGACATCACGTCGCGGCTGGTGAGCAACGCGCTGAGCCACCGCAAGTAAGCGGCCGCGCGCGGCGCATAGAATCGGGCCCGCGTGGGCCGTTAGCTCAGTTGGTTAGAGCAGCGGACTCATAATCCGTTGGTCGAGTGTTCAAGCCACTCACGGCCTACCACCACACATTCCCCCTCTGTAGACACTCAGACGAAGGCCGCATTGCGCGGCCTTTTTCCTTGCGGTTGCGAGGGCGCGAGCGAGGCCTGCGGCTGCCGCCGATTTCACCTACGGCAAACACAGGATTCCTTCAGGTTGCAATGCAACATCGAAGGCAGAATGCACCATTTGAGTGCAAATGTAACGAGCCGGGTGATCCCTGCGCACGCCGCACTGCGATTCCCGATGGCCATGACCCCGCTTTTCAAGCTCCTGCTTCCGATGTCCCTGCTCGCGCTCGCTGCATGCGGCGCCAAGCAGGCTTCCACCACCGATGACGCGCCGCCCGAAGTCGGCGTGGTGGCGCTGCACGCCAGCGACGTGGCTGTGCACACCGAGCTCGCGGGCCGCACGGCCGCCTACCGCGTCTCCGAGGTGCGGCCGCAGGTCAACGGCATCGTGCGCAAGCGGCTGTTTGAAGAGGGCGGCATGGTCCGCGCAGGCCAGGTGCTGTACGAGATCGAGCCCGGCCCGTTCGAGGCCGCGCACGAGCAGGCGCAGGCCGCGCTGGCCACGTCGCAGGCCACCATCGCCAGCCTGCGCGGCAAGGCCGATCGCTTCGGCGAACTGGTCAAGGCCAATGCCGTGAGCAGGCAGGAGCACGAAGAGGCGCAGGCCGCGCTGGTGCAGGCGCAAGCCGGCGTGAAGGCCGCGCAGGCGGCCGTGAAGGCGGCGCGCATCAACCTCGACTTCACCCGCATCACCGCGCCCATCGCGGGACGCATCGGCCGCTCCGCCGTGACCGAAGGCGCGCTCGTGGCGCCGGGCCAGGCGATGGCGCTGGCCACGATCCAGCGGTTCGACCCGATCTACGTCGACGTCGTGCAATCGAGCCTGGCGTTGACGAAGCTCAAGCGCCGCTTCATCTCGGGCGACATGGCGCCGGCCAGTACCCAGGTTCGCCTGCGCATGGAAGACGGCTTGCCTTACTCGCATGCCGGCACGCTGAAGTTCTCCGAAGTGGCCGTCGACGAGGCCACCGGCTCGGTCACGCTGCGCGCGGAATTCCCGAACCCGCAAGGGCTGCTGCTGCCCGGCATGTACGTGCGCGCGCAGGTTGAATCCGGCGTGGAGCGGCAGGCCATCCTGGCGCCGCAGCGCGGCGTGGCCCGCAACGAGAAGGGTGAGCCGACCGCGCTGGTGGTGGCGGCCGACAACAAGGTCGAGCTGCGCGCGCTCGAAGTGCGCAGCACCGAGGGCGAGCACTGGGTCGTGACCCGGGGCCTGCGCGAGGGCGACCGCCTGGTGGTCGACGGCCTGCAGCGCGCGCGCCCGGGCGAAAAAGTGAAGCCGGTGCCGGTGTCCACGGCGGGCGCATCGTCCGCCGCCGCGCCTTCTCCGGCCGATTGACGAGAAACCGCAACCTCCCGTGATCGCTCATTTCTTCATCCAGCGGCCCGTCTTCGCCTGGGTCATTGCCATCCTCATCATGCTGGCTGGCGGCGTGGCCATTCGCACGTTGCCGGTGTCGCAGTACCCGGACATCGCGCCGCCGACCGTGGTCGTGTCGGCCAACTACCCCGGCGCCTCGGCGCAGGCGGTGGAGAACAGCGTCACGCAGGTGCTCGAGCAGCAGCTCAAGGGCATCGACGGCCTCATGTACTTCAAGTCGACCAGCAGCGCCGCCGGTTGGGCCGAGATCAACGTCACCTTCCGCCAGGGCATCGACCCCGACACCGCGCAGGTGCAGGTGCAGAACAAGGTCAGCCAGGCCACCAGCCGGCTGCCGCAGGCGGTGCAGCAGCAGGGCGTGACGGTCGCCAAGTCGCAGAACAACTTCCTGTTGATCGTGGCGCTCTACGACGAGACCGGCCAGCGCACCGACACCGACATCGCCGACTGGATGGCCAGCAACCTGCGCGACCCGATCAGCCGCGTCGACGGCGTGGGCTCGGTGCAGGCCTTCGGCGCGGCGTACGCCATGCGCATCTGGCTCGACCCGCACCGGCTGGCCAGCTACCAGCTGATGCCGTCCGACGTCACGGCCGCCATCACCGCGCAGAACACGCAGGTGTCGGTGGGCGAGATCGGCGCGCGGCCGTCGGCGCCCACGCAGCACCTGAACGCCACCGTCACCGCGATGTCGCGGCTGCAGACGCCTGACCAGTTCAAGGCCATCGTGCTCAAGACGCAGGCCGACGGCGCCGTGGTGCGGCTGGGCGACGTGGCGCGCGTGGAGATCGGCAGCGAGTCGTATGCCGAGACCACGCGCCTGAACGGCCACCCGGCCGCGGGCTCGGCCGTGATGCTGGCGCCCGGCGCCAACGCGCTGACCACGGCCCGCGCGGTGAAGGAGCGCATCGCCGAGCTCGAACGCTCGCTGCCCGCGGGCCTGCGCGTGGCCTATGCGGAAGACACCACGCGCTTCGTCAAGATCTCGATCCAGTCGGTCATCCGCACGCTGCTGGAGGCCATCGCGCTGGTGGTGGTCGTGATGTTCCTCTTCCTGCAGAACTGGCGCGCCACGGTGATCCCCGCGATCACCGTGCCGGTGGTGCTGCTGGGCACCTTCGGCGTGCTGGCGGCCTTCGGCTATTCGATCAACGTGCTCACGCTGTTCGGCATGGTGCTGGCCATCGGCCTGCTGGTGGACGACGCGATCGTGGTGGTGGAGAACGTCGAGCGCGTCATGCACGAAGAGGGGCTCGATGCGAAGGCCGCCACGATCAAATCGATGAAGGAGATCACCGGCGCGCTGGTCGGCATCGCGGTGGTGGTGTCGGCGGTGTTCCTGCCCATGGCCTTCTTCGGCGGCTCGGTGGGTGTGATCTACCGGCAGTTCTCGGTGACCATCATCGCGTCGATGGTGCTGTCGGTGGTGGTGGCCATCGTGCTCATCCCGGCGCTGTGCGCGCGCTTCCTGAAGGCCGGCGTGCCGCCGCGCACGCGCGGCTTCCTGGGCGCCTTCAACCGCCGCTTCGACGCCGCGCAGGGTCGCTACGTGGGCGTGCTGGGCCGCATCCTGCGCAAGCCGCTGCGCTTCACGGCGGTGTATGTCGCCATCGTGGCCGGCATGGGCCTGCTGTACCTGAGCCTGCCCGGCGGCTTCCTGCCGGAAGAGGACCAGGGCAGCGTGATGGTGATCGCGACGCTGCCGGCCGGCGCCACCTCGGGCCGCACCGACGAAGTGAACCGCGCCATCGAAAAGCACTTTCTCGAGACCGAGAAGGACACGACCGACACCATCTTCACGCTCACCGGCTGGAGCTACAGCGGCTCCGGGCAGAACATGGGCATGGCGTTTGTCTCGCTGAAGGATTGGTCCGAACGCGCCAGTGCGGACAAGCGTGCGCACGCCATCGTCGAGCGTGCCGGCAAGGCGCTGGCCAAGCAGCAGCGCGACGCCGAGGTCTTCGGCATGGTGCCGCCGCCCATCGAAGGGCTGGGCGAATCGAACGGCTTCGAGTTCTGGCTGCAGGACACCTCGGGCATGGGCGCCGAGCGGCTGTTGCAGGCGCGCGAGAAGCTGGTGCGCGAGGCCAACAAGGACCCGCGCCTGCAGTCGGTGCGTGCCAACAGCGTGGCCGGCACGCCGCAGTTGCAGGTCGACATCGACCAGCTGAAGGCCTCGGCGCTGCGGCTGTCGCTGGACGACGTGAACACCACGCTGGGCATTGCCTGGGGTGGCAGCTACGTCAACGACTTCATCGACCGCGGCCGTGTGAAGCGCGTGTACGTGCAGGCCGATGCGCCGTACCGCTCCGCGCCGGACGACATCGGCCAGTGGTTCGTGCGCGGCAGCACGGGCGCGATGACGCCGTTCTCGGCCTTTGCCACCACGCGCTGGTCGCAGGGCGCGTCGCAGCTGGAGCGCTACAACGGCCTGCCCGCGGTGCAGATCCAGGGCGCGGCCGCGCAGGGCACCAGCTCGGGCACGGCCATGGCGGCCATCGAGACCCTCGCGAAGAAGCAGAGCGGCACGGGCCAGGCCTGGAGCGGCCTGTCGTACCAGGAGCGGCTGTCGGGCGGGCAGGCGCCGCTGCTGTTCGCGCTGTCGATCCTCGTGGTGTTCCTGTGCCTGGCGGCGCTGTACGAGAGCTGGTCGGTGCCGGTGTCGGTGATGCTGGTGATTCCGCTGGGCGTGCTCGGCGCGGTGATCGCGGCGGCGCTGCGCGGGTTGTCGAACGACATATACTTCCAGGTCGGCCTGCTCGCGACCATCGGCCTGTCGGCCAAGAACGCGATCCTGATCATCGAGTTTGCGGAAGCCGCGCTGCGCCGTGGCGTGCCGCTGCTTGAGGCGGTGGCTGAAGGCGCACGCCTGCGGTTGCGGCCAATCCTGATGACTTCGCTGGCCTTCCTGGCAGGCGTGATCCCGCTGGCGGTGGCCACCGGTGCGGGCTCGGGCAGCCAGGTCGCGATCGGCACCGGCGTGTTCGGCGGCGTGCTCGCGGCGACGGCGCTGGGCATCTTCTTCGTGCCGCTGTTCTACCTGCTGGTGAAGCGCGTGGCCGCACGGCTGATGGGGCGCAAGGTGGGCGGTGAACAGGTGGCCTGAGGCCGTCGCATCACAAGGCCGTGAAGCTTTTTTGAAGGCCTCGCCGGAACAGCGCTTTCGGCGGGGTAGAATTCAAGGCTGCGCGGCTGTAGCTCAGTTGGATAGAGTACTTGGCTACGAACCAAGGGGTCGTGGGTTCAATTCCTGCCAGCCGCACCATCTCTCGAATAGCCTGGAAGAGTTTCTCTTCCAGGCTATTTTCGTTTGGGGCCCTCACAGAGGGTTTCGCTGCCCGCATTCGCTGCGCGGCAGGCGCCCACAAAAAAAGCCGCCCGAGGGCGGCTTTTTGACGTCGATACGAACAACTGCCAGGCCGGGCCCGTGCAGCGTCGCACCATGCGTCTTACTTCTTCTTGGCGACGGCCTTCTTGGCGGGAGCCTTGGCGACGACTGCCTTCGTGACAGCAGCCTTGGTGACAGCGGCCTTCTTCGGAGCGGCGGCTTTCTTGGCAGCGGGAGCAGCAGCGGCCTTTTCAGCCTTGCGCTTGGCGGCCTTGGGGTCGATGGCGGCCTTGAAGGCAGCGCCGGCGACGAACTTCGGCACCTTGGTGGCGGCGATCTTGATCTTGGTGCCGGCCTGGGGGTTGAAGCCCGAGCGTGCAGCGCGTGCGACTTGCTTGAAAGTACCGAAGCCGACCAGCTGGACCGAATCGCCCTTCTTCACGGCAGCGACGACGCTGCTGGTGATCGTTTCGAGGACGCGTGCGGCCTCGGCCTTGCTCAGGTTGTGGGTGGTGGCGATCTTCTCGACCAGTTCGATGCGGTTCATTCAGTATTCCTTGGATGGTATGGCGCCGTGTTGCCTACGGCGGCCCAGGCTTATTCCGGGCGGGGCGGAGTGTACCGGGTCGGAAGGGCCTCTTTGGAACGGCACGGGCCGGATGCGTTGCAACAAGCCCCATTGCAGGCTGCCGTCGTCCGTATTTTCAGCTTTCGATCACAAAGGTTGGGACGGGCGAAAAAACACGCTATAATCGAAAGCTGTGCGGCTGTAGCTCAGTTGGATAGAGTACTTGGCTACGAACCAAGGGGTCGTGGGTTCAATTCCTGCCAGCCGCACCACTCTTCAAGGGTTAGCTCGTTTTTCGAGCTAACCCTTTTTCTTTGGCCGGTCATTGCACCGTGCCCGCATCAACGGCGCGTCGGTCGCGCGTCCTTCCAGAGGCCGGCCCGCCTGGCCCTGGCTTCCTCCTCTGCGAATTCGTACTGCCCGCGCTCCTGGGGTGACAGGCGTTGCGCCTGCGCGGGCTGCCAGTGTGCCAATCCGACGGTCAGCAGTGCCAGGCCTGCGTCGAGCGTTCGTGGGCCATGGGGTGCCGAATCCGGCGTCACCATCACGCGGCAGATGCGCTCGCGGGCATGGGATGTGGACGCGTCGCAGTCGACGTCCGCCGGCTTCAGGCGAACCATGTCGTGCATCTTCTGCCGGGCCTGCTCGGCGAAGGGCTGCCCCGGCTTCGGCGCCTCGATGCCCTGCAGGCGCACGCGGCGCCATGCACTGGCGCTGGCCGCGTCGCCGCAGCGGGCGGTGAGGGTGTCGCCGCTGTGGATGCTCACGACGAAGCAGGTCTGCGTCCTGGCGTGGGTGTCCACGGGAAGAAAGCCCAGTGCGGCAGCAAGGACCGCGAGAGCGTACAAATGAAGCCCCGCCGAGGCATGGCGACGGCAGGGGAAATGTCCGGTGGCGATCACGGGGGGCTCCTGTCTCCTGGGCATGGCGGTTGCGGCAAACTCACCGGCTTGTAGGGCGCGGCAAGGGCGCCCAGTATTTCCGATTTGAAGGGCTCTGCATTGAACAAGGCATTCACCAAGGAGTCGGACGCCGATGCGGACGACGACGATGACGGCGCAGGCGGCGCCGCACCCGCGCTGCCGGCGGGCAGCAAGAACTACATCACGCCCGAGGGCTACGCGCGCCTGCGCGACGAGCTGCTGCAGCTGATGGACGAGGAGCGCCCCAAGGTCGTCGAGGCCGTGCACTGGGCCGCGAAGAACGGCGACCGCTCCGAGAACGGCGACTACCTCTACGGCAAGAAGCGCCTGCGCGAGATCGACCGGCGCATCCGCTTCCTCGGCAAGCGGCTCGAGATCGCGGAGATCACCGATCCGTCGGTGCACCATGGCCGCGACCAGGTC
The DNA here is from genome assembly GCF_001591345.1 of Variovorax boronicumulans NBRC 103145. Classification (GTDB taxonomy): domain Bacteria; phylum Pseudomonadota; class Gammaproteobacteria; order Burkholderiales; family Burkholderiaceae_C; genus Variovorax; species Variovorax boronicumulans. The sequence goes on from NZ_BCUS01000051.1 coordinate 21,911, forward strand.
TTCTTCGGCGCCACAGTCCGCTACGCCGACGAAACCGGCGAGGAGCGCAGCGTCACGATCCTCGGCATCGACGAGGCCGAGAGCGCCAAGTCGGAGGTCAGCTGGATCTCGCCGATCGCGCGTGCGCTGCTCAAGGCGCGCGAAGGCGACGTGGTGAAGCTCGTGACGCCTGGCGGGGCGCACGAGGTGGAGATCCTGTCGGTGAGCTATCCGGCGCCGCGCACGCCGGCGAACTGACGAAGAAGGTCAGGGCGCCGGAATCGTCCGTGCCGCGGTCAGCACCGACGCGGTCCGGCGCGCGGCGCGCAGCACGGCATCGAGGTGCGTGCGGTCTCGCACCGCGATCACGAAGCGCAGGTCGGTCGAGTCCTGCGGGGTCTCGTCGGCCATTTCCACGTGCGTGATGTCGGCCTCGGCATCGGCCAGGGTGGCCGCCACGCGGGCCAGCACACCCTTGTCGTTGCGCACGGTGATGACCACGCCGGTCTCGAAAGCACGCGTGGGCTCGTCGGCCCATTCGACGGCGAAGAAGCGCTCGCTGTCCTTGTTGCGCAGGCGCTGGCCCACGCCGCAATCGTCGGTGTGCACCACCAGCCCTTCGCCGTGCCCGAGATAGCCGACGATCTGGTCACCGGGAATGGGCCGGCAGCACTGCGCAAAGCGCACGGAAGAGTTCTCGCTGCCGTCGAGCGTCACCGCGCCTTGCGACACGGCCTCGTGCGACGTGAAGCGCTCGCGGCTCAGGAGCAGGGCGTCGGGGCGCTCGCCGATCTCGGCCAGCAGCGCCATGAGCCGCTTGGCGACGATGCTCGCGATGCGCTTGCCCAGGCCGATGTCGGTCAGCAGCTCGGCGCGGGTGCGGTTGCCGGTGAAGCGCAGCAGCTTCTCCCACAGCGCCTGGTGTTCGTCGTCTTCCTCGGGCAGCTTGCCCAGGCCTTCGGCGCGCAGCGCCTGCGCCAGCAGTTTCTCGCCCAGGCCTTCGGACTCGGCATGCGCCAGCGTCTTCAGGTAGTGACGGATCTTGGAGCGTGCCCGGCCGGTGCGCACGAAGCCCAGCCACGCGGGGTTGGGTGTGGACACGGGCGCGGTGATCACTTCGACCACATCACCGTTCTTCAGCTCGGTGCGCAGCGGCACCTGGTCGCCGTTGATGCGCGCGGCCGAGGTGTGGTCGCCGATGTTGCTGTGGATGGCATACGCGAAGTCGACCACCGTGGCGCCGCGCGGCAGCGCCATGATCTGGCTCTTGGGCGTGAAGACGTAGACGGCGTCGGGGAACAGGTCGACCTTGACGTGGTCCCAGAACTCGGCGGCGTCGCGTGTCTCGTCCTGGATGTCGAGCAGCGACTGCAGCCACTTGGTGCCCAGCCGGTCGTTGCTTGCGGCATTGGGCTCGGCAGCCTTGTAGAGCCAGTGCGCGGCGACGCCCGATTCGGCCACGACGTGCATGGCCTCGGTGCGCAGCTGGAACTCCACGCTCACGCCGGCAGGGCCCACCAGCGTGGTGTGCAGCGACTGGTAGCCGTTGAGCTTGGCGATCGCGATGTGGTCCTTGAACTTGCCCGGCAGCGGCTTGTACATCTGGTGCAGGATGCCCAGGCCGGTGTAGCAGGCGATCACGTTCGGCACGATGAGCCGGAAGCCGTAGATGTCGGTGACCTGCGCGAAGCTCAGGTGCTTTTCTTCCATCTTGCGGTAGATGGAATAGAGCGTTTTCTCGCGGCCCGCGATGCGCAGCGTCATGCTGGCGGCGGAGAAGGCCGTCTCGACCTCTTTCTGCACCTTCTGGATCAGGTCGCGTCGTCGTCCGCGGGCCTTGGCGACGGCCTTGGCCAGCGTGGCGTAGCGCCAGGGCTTGAGGTGCCGGAACGACAGGTCCTGCAGCTCGCGGTAGGTCTGGTTCAGGCCCAGCCGGTGCGCGATGGGCGCGTAGATCTCGAGCGTTTCACGCGAGATGCGGGCCCACTTTTCGCGCGGCGCATCGGCCAGCGTGCGCATGTTGTGCGTGCGGTCGGCCAGCTTGACCAGGATGACGCGCACATCGCGCGCCATGGCCAGCAGCATCTTGCGGAAGGACTCGGCCTGGTTTTCTTCGCGCGTGTTGAACTGCAGCTTGTCGAGCTTGGTGAGCCCGTCGACCAGCTCGGCAACCGGGGCGCCGAAGCGCTCGATGAGTTCCGGCTTGGTGACCCCGCAGTCTTCGATGGCATCGTGCAGCAGCGCGGCCATGAGCGCCTGGGCGTCGAGCTTCCATTCGGCGCACTGCGCCGCCACGGCGATGGGGTGGGTGATGTACGGCTCGCCGCTGTTGCGCAACTGCCCGAGGTGGGCCTCGTCGGCGAAGCGGTAGGCCCGGCGAACCAGCTCGGTGTCTTCGGGGCTGAGGTAGTCGAGGCGGGCCGTCAGCGCGGCAAAACTCGCGGCGGCCGCGTTCAGCGCCGCCGGACTCGGTTTCGGCGTGGGGGACGGAGGTTTGGCGACCGCGCTCATGGCTACCACTTTAGCGTGACCGCTCTGTGGACGCGTCCAGACGTAAAAAAAGCACCGCAATGCGGTGCCTTTTCGTTGCAGGGCTGCGTCAGAAGATCAGCCCGGCACTTTCTTGAGCATCTCGATGCCGATCTTGCCTTCGGCGATTTCGCGCAGGGCCGTGACGGCGGGCTTGTTCTTGCTCTCGATCTTGGGTGCGTGGCCTTGGCTCAGCATGCGCGCACGGTACGTGGCGGCGAGAACGAGCTGGAAACGGTTCGGGATCTGAACGAGACAATCTTCGACGGTGATGCGGGCCATGATGAATTCTTTCGGTCGGTGAGCGGGGATTTCAAGGGATGTTCAGTGCGGCGAACGTATCGGCACGTGCTCTGCGCTGTGCGGAATACCGGAGCCTCTGCGCGTGGACGATCGCCTTGAGATCGAAGAGTGCGCGCTCAAATAACTCGTTGATTATAACGAAATCGAATTTTCCGGCCTGGGCCATCTCTTCGGCCGCGTTTTTCAGGCGCAGTTCGATCACCGCCGCGCTGTCTTCGCCGCGCCGTTCCAGGCGGGAGCGCAGCTCTTCCCAGCTGGGCGGGAGGATGAAGATCATGACCGCGTTGGCAAAGGTCTTGCGGATCTGCAGCGCGCCCTGGAAGTCGATTTCGAGGATCACGTCGGTGCCCAGGGCCACCCGCTCCTCGACCGCCTTCTTTGACGTACCGTAGCGATGGCCGTGCACATGGGCCCATTCGACGAAGCCGTCGGCCGCGATGAGGGCGTCGAACTCGCTCGGCGAGGCGAAAAAGTACTCCCGACCGTGCTTTTCCTGTCCGCGCGGGGGGCGCGTGGTGTGGGAGACCGAGGGCTGAACGGCCGAGTCGAGCTCCATGAGCGCCTTGACCAGGCTCGATTTGCCAGCGCCGCTGGGCGCGGCGACCACGAAGATATTGCCGGGGTAGTCCATGGGAAGGCTCGTCGTCATTCGATGTTCTGCACCTGCTCGCGCATCTGCTCGATGAGGACCTTCATGTCCACGCCGATGCGCGTGAGTTCCAGGGCCGCCGACTTGGAGCCCAGGGTGTTGGCTTCGCGGTGCAGTTCCTGGATCAGGAAATCCAGCCGCTTGCCGATCTCGCCGCCCTTCTTGAGCAGCCGCTCGATCTCGTCGAGGTGCGAGTTCAGCCGGGTGAGCTCTTCCGCCACGTCGATGCGGATCGCGAAGGCGGTGGCCTCGGTCAGGGCGCGGTCCTGGGCGGCTTCGGGCAGCGTGCCGCCCGTGCCGGCGGTCAGGCCCATGGCCTCCTGCCAGCGCTCCAGGAAGCGGGTGCGCTGCTGTTCGACCAGCTGCGGCACCAGCGGACCGGCCTGCTGCACCAGGGTGCGCAGCTGCGCCAGGTGCGCCTCGAGCATCTTGGCCAGCCGGGCGCCTTCGCGCTGGCGGGCGGAGATCAGGGCCTCCAGGGCCTTGCCTGCCACGTCGAGCAGGTCGGGGCCCCAGTCGCCGCGCGTGGCGCCGTCGCTGCCGGCCAGGCGCAGCACGTCGGCCACGCTGAGCTCGCGGGCGCCGGGCAGCCAGGCACGGATGCCGTCCTGCACGCCGTTCAGCCGCTGAAGCAGCTTGACGGAGGGCTCGACCACGCCCGCCTGGGACGTGTTCTCGATGGCCGCGCGCACCTCGACCTTGCCGCGCTTGAGCTTGCCCGTGAGCAGCTCGCGCAGCGCGGTCTCATGCTGGCGCAACTCCTCGGGGAGCTTGAAGGTGAGGTCGAGAAAGCGGCTGTTGACCGAGCGGATTTCGACCCCGAGCCGGCCCGCGGCGGAGGGCCGTGCATCGGCTTCGGAGTGGCTGCCTGCGGGGCCGTTCTGGCCGCTGGCGTAGCCGGTCATGCTGTAAACTGGCATTGCGCCTCACTGTGGTTTTGCTTGCAAGCACCGAGGCGTCGGTACAGCGTTCGCTTGCCGCACCATCGCCTTCGGGCGAAACTCCCGGATTATGTCAAAGGTCAAGCCTACGCCCCTGTTGCCCGATACGGTCATTGGCGGATATCGCGTTGTTCGCCGGCTTTCCGCGGGCGGTTTCGGCGTGGTCTACCTCGCGATCGACCCGAACGGCCAGCAGGTCGCCGTCAAGGAATACCTGCCTTCGTCGCTCGCCACGCGGGGCCCCGGCGAACTGGCGCCGCAGGTGCCGCCCGAGAAGCTGTCGCTGTACCGCCTGGGGCTCAAGAGCTTCTTCGAAGAAGGCCGCTCGCTCGCGCAAATTTCGCATGCGTCGGTGGTCAGCGTGCTCAATTTCTTCCGCGAAAACGAGACCGTCTACATGGTCATGAACTACCTGGAGGGCGCGACCCTGCAGGATTTCGTGGTCACGGCACGCGACCTGAAGCGGCAGAAGGTGTTCCGCGAATCGACCATCCGTTCGCTGTTCGACGAAATCCTGCGCGGCCTGCGCATCGTCCACCAGTACAAGATGCTGCACCTGGACATCAAGCCCGCCAACATCTTCGTCACCGACGACGACCGCGCCGTGCTGATCGACTTCGGCGCCGCCCGCGAAGTGCTCAGCAAGGAGGGCATCTTCATCCGCCCCATGTACACACCCGGCTTCGCCGCCCCCGAGATGTACCGGCGCGATTCGTCGATGGGCCCCTGGACCGACATCTACGCCATCGGCGCCTGCATCTACGCCTGCATGCAGGGCTATCCGCCCAACGACGCGCCCCGGCGCATCGAGAAAGACCGCCTGAGCCTGTCGCTCTCGCGCCTGCGCGGCGTGTACTCCGACAACCTCATCGAGGTGGTCGAGTGGTGCATGTCGCTCGACCCGCTCTCGCGTCCGCAGTCGGTGTTCGCGTTGCAAAAGGAACTCAGCCGCGAAGGCGAGCGCCGCTACACCAAGCTCACGGTCGGCGAAAAGGTGCGCCTGTCGATCGACAACATCCGCTCCTTCGACAAGAAGAGCCTGCCGCGCGCCGCCGCGCCCACCACCCGTCCGGCCTGATCGACATGAAGTTCTCCGTGTTCCAGGTCAGCCGCAAGGGCGGCCGTCTCAAGAACGAAGACCGCATGGGCTACTGCTACACGCGGGAGTCGGGTCTGTTCGTGCTCGCCGACGGCATGGGCGGTCATCCTGAAGGCGAAGTGGCGGCCCAGCTGGCGCTGCAGACCATCGCCGCGCTGTACCAGCGCGAGGCCCGCCCCACCGTGAAGGACGTGAAGGCCTTCCTGGCCGAATCGGCCATGTCGGCGCACCAGCAGATCATGCGGTACGCGAGCCACAAGGCGATGCTCGACACGCCCCGCACCACCGTCGTCGCGGCCGTGCTGCAGAACGCCACGGCCACCTGGCTGCATTGCGGCGACTCGCGTCTGTACGTCGTGCGCGATGGCCGCCTGCTGACCCGCACGCGCGACCACTCGCACGCCGAGCGCCCCAAGCCCCACGGCGCCACCGACGCGCCGGTCAACCGCAACCTGCTGCTGACCTGCCTGGGCTCGCCCACCACGCCGCTGTTCGACGTGTCGGCGCCGCTGCCGCTGCAGCGCGGCGACCGCCTCATGCTGTGCTCCGACGGCGTCTGGGGCGTGCTCGACGACGCCGTCATCGTGCACACCCTGTCGTCCGGCAAGCCCGTGTCCGATGCCGCGCCCGACCTCGCCGAGATGGCGCTGCGCAAGGGCGGCGCCCACAGCGACAACGTGACGCTGATCGCGCTCGAGTGGGAAATGCCCGAGACGCCCGGCGACGACCGGGGCGTGTCCACCGAAACCATCGACGACGGCGTGTTTGCCTCGACCATCCAGGCCGGCATGCCGTCCGACAGCGAGATCGACGACCTCGACGAAGACGCCATCGAGCGCTCCATCGCCGAGATCAACGAAGCCATTCGCCGCTCTGCCGCCCGCAAGACCTGATCTCCTGATCGGGTCTCGCGGTTTTTCTTTTTCTTTTTCGGTTTCCTCCAGACACATGACTGCTTTCACACGAAGCGGCGGCCGCGCCGCCGACCAGTTGCGCCCCGTGCGCATCACCCGCGGCTTCACCATCCACGCCGAAGGCTCCGTGCTCATCGAGTTCGGCCAGACCCGCGTGCTGTGCACCGCCTCGGTCGAAGAAAAAGTGCCGCCGCACAAGAAGGGCAGCGGCGAAGGCTGGGTGACGGCCGAATACGGCATGCTGCCGCGCGCCACCCACACCCGCAGCAGCCGTGAAGCCGCCAAGGGCAAGCAGACCGGCCGCACGCAGGAAATCCAGCGCCTCATCGGCCGCTCGATGCGCGCCGTGTTCGACCTCGCCGCCTTGGGCGAACGCACCATCCACCTCGATTGCGACGTGCTGCAGGCCGACGGCGGCACGCGCACCGCGGCCATCACCGGCGCCTTCGTGGCCGCACAGGATGCCGTCGACAAGCTGCTGGCCTCCGGCGCGCTCAAGACTTCGCCCATCAAGGGCCACGTGGCCGCCATTTCGGTGGGCATCGTCGACGGCACGCCGCTGCTCGACCTCGAGTACACCGAAGACTCGGCCTGCGACACCGACATGAACGTCGTCATGACCGGCGCCGGCCACTTCGTCGAAGTGCAGGGCACGGCCGAAGGCGTGGCCTTCACGCGCGAAGAAATGAACCTCCTGCTCGGCCTGGCCGAGAAGGGCATCGGCGAACTCGTGAGCCTGCAGCAGCAGGCCCTGCTTTCGAACTGAACGAACGACGACCCCAACCCACAGCCACTGGCGCCCATTCGCTGGGCATCACAGCCATCTTTGACTTTCCATGAAACTGGTTCTGGCTTCCAACAACGCGGGCAAGCTCGCCGAACTCCAGCAGCTGTTTGCCGAGCTGTCCGTCACCCTGGTGCCGCAGTCGGCACTGGGCGTGGGCGAGGCTGAAGAACCCTTCCGCACCTTCGTCGAGAACGCGCTCACCAAGGCGCGCCACGCCAGCGCCGCCACCGGCCTGCCGGCCATTGCCGACGACGCGGGCCTGTGCGTCGATGCCTTCGGCGGCCTGCCGGGCGTCGACACCGCCTATTACGCCACGCAGTTCGGCTACGCCAAGGGCGACGCGAACAACGTGAAGGCGCTGCTCGAACAGCTCGATGGCGTGGTCAACCGCCGCGCCGCGCTCGTCAGCACGCTGGTCGCGCTGCGTAGCCACGACGACCCCGAGCCGCTCATTGCCGTCGGCCGCGTGGTCGGCGAGATCGCGCCCGCGCCCATCGGCGACAACGGCTTCGGCTTCGACCCCGTCATGTACCTGCCGACCTTCGGCAAGACCTTCGCCCAGCTGCCGCCCGATGTGAAGAACGCCAACAGCCACCGCGGCCGCGCCGCGCAGGCCATGCTCGCCCTGATGCGCGAGCGCTGGTTCTGACCCATGGCCACCGTCTTCCCGATCCAGCCCGCCCAAGCCGGCGGCGCCCCCCAGGCCAATGACGTGCTGCACTGGATGCGCCCCGGCCCGCTGCAACTCGCCGCGCTGCCGCCGCTGTCGCTGTACATCCACCTGCCGTGGTGCCTGCGCAAGTGCCCCTACTGCGACTTCAACTCGCACGAGTGGCGTGCCACGAGCGAAGCCGACATCGATGGCCTTCCCGAAGCCGCCTACATCGACGCGCTGATCGCCGACCTCGACGCCGCGTTGCCGCTGATCTGGGGCCGCACCGTCCACACCATCTTCATCGGCGGCGGCACGCCCAGCCTGTTCTCGCCGCAAGCCATCGACCGGTTGCTGGGCGACGTGCGCGCGCGCCTGAAGCTCGCGCCCGAGTGCGAGATCACGCTCGAGGCCAACCCCGGCACCTTCGAGCGCAACCGCTTCCGCGCCTACCGCGCGGCCGGCGTCACGCGCCTGTCGGTGGGCGTGCAGAGCTTCAACGACGAGCACCTGACGGCGCTGGGCCGCGTGCACGACCGTGCCCAGGCCATCGCCGCGGTGGAGGAGGCCGCGAGCGCCTTCGACACCTTCAACCTCGATTTGATGTACGCCCTGCCGGGCCAGACCATGGAAGGCCTCGACGCCGACCTGACCCAGGCCCTGGCGCTGGCGCCGCCGCACATCTCGATCTACCACCTCACCATCGAGCCCAACACCTGGTTCGCCAAGTTCCCGCCCACGCTGCCCGAGGACGACATCGCCTACGCCATGCTCGACCGCATCACCGAGCGCACGGGCGCGAGCGGCATGTCGCGCTACGAGGTCTCGGCCTATGCGCGCGACGGGCATCAATGCGCGCACAACCTCAACTACTGGCAGTTCGGCGACTACCTCGGCATCGGCGCCGGCGCGCACAGCAAGCTGAGCTTTGCGCACCGTATCGTGCGGCAGGTGCGTTATCGCGAACCGCGCCTGTACATGGAGAACGCGCGCGCTGGCATGGCCGTGTCGCAGAGCGACGAAGTGGCGCTGGCCGACCTGCCGTTCGAGTTCATGCTCAATGCGCTGCGGCTGAAGCAGGGCTTCACGCTGCCCCAGTTCAGCGAGCGCACGGGCCTGGCGATGACGTCGATCCAGCGCGGCCTGGAAGAGGCCGAGCGCAAGGGGCTCGTCGCGCGCGACCTGTTCCGCGTGTGGCCCACCGAGCGCGGACTCGACTTCCTGAGCGATCTGCAGACGCTGTTCCTGCCCGATGACGAGTAAGGCTGCGCCGTCAGCTTAAAATCGACGGTTCCGGAGAGTTGGGTGAGTGGTTTAAACCAGCAGTCTTGAAAACTGCCGACGTGAAAGCGTCCGTGAGTTCGAATCTCACACTCTCCGCCATCAGCCTGCTGCTCACGCAGGCCCGCGATCGGGGGCAAGCCATTTGCCCCTTCACGCAACCTACCTCCCCGACCCGTACCGCCGCACCAAAATGCGCGTTCCTGCCGCAGTCTCAAACTGCTGCCAAGCCAGCACCGCATTCCCCATTTCATTCATCGCCAGATCCGGCGAAACCGCAATTTCGTCCGTGCCCTCCTGAGCCACCGGCGTCCCCCACCCATCCGCCAGCGTGTGCCGAGCCGCAAAAAGATCGCTCGTCCCCACCCCATTCCCCTGCGCCCACGCCACCAGCGCATTGGTCGCATCGTCCACACCCAACGCAGGCAAGCTCGCCAGCGCCTGCGAAGCCGCTGCCCGCACCACACGGTCCGCGCTGAACGCCGCCCCCGGTGCCGCCGTCGCCGCCATGAGCGCGTTGTCCAGCCGCCCCCAGCTCACGACCGCCGCACCCGCCGCGTTCATGCGCAGCACAGGTGTGCTCAGCAACGCCTGCGTGGCGACGAACGGAGCGCCCACCCGCGCGGTGGTGCTCTGCCACGCGCCCGCCGAGAAGCGCGTGAACCACACGGCGCTTTCCCACTGGTTGCTGCCGCCGGGCAGGTCGGCCTGGCCCCACGCCAGCAGTGCGTTGCCTGCGGCGTCGATCGCCAGGTCGTGGGCGCCGATGGAGTGGCCGGTGCCGGTGTCGGGCACGAGTTCGGTGGCCGTGGTCCAGGTGCCGCTTGCGTTGGCGCGGTTGGTCCAGAGCGAGGCGCTGCTGCCATCGGAGCGCTTCCATACGGCGACCGATTCGCCCGACCCCGCGACCACGATGGCCGGGTCGCCGTCCACGCTGCCCACGACTTCGTTGGTCTCGATGAGCGCAGCCGTGCCCCATCCGCTGCCGGGGGTGTAGCGGTTGGCGTAGATGCTGAAGCGTGTGGCCGGGCCGATCTGCGACCACACGGCGACGGCGTTGCCGTTGGCGTCGATGCCCACGCTGGCGTTGCCGACGATGCCGGTGCCGGTCTCCAGCAGCGCGGGGCTGCCCCAGCCGCCCGTGGGGTCGACGGGCAGCGCCCACAGGTCGTAGCCGGTCACGGAGCTCAGCTGGGTCCACAGCACGACGGCGCGGCCGCTGGGCTTGTCGATGGCGATGCGGATGTCGCGCACGCCGCCGGCGTTGGCCTCGAGGCGCTGCGGCGCGGTCCAGCCGCTGCCGGGCAGGTAGCGGCTGCCCCACAACCGATCCACCTGAGGGTTGCCTTCGATCTGGCGCCACACGACCAGTGCGCGCCCTTGCGCATCGATCGCGGTCTTCGGCAGGCTGGCGCCGCCGGCCGACAGCGCCGACGCATCGCCCCAGCCGATCACCGGCGGTGCGGCCACGAAGGTGGCCGTCACGTCGAGCGCGGCGTCCATCCCCACGGTGCAGGTGCTGGCGTTGCCGCTGCATGCACCGCCCCAGTTGCCGAGCACCTGTCCCGCGGCCGGTGTGGCTGCGAGGACGACCTCGGTGCCCGCGCTGAAATCGGCACTGCAGCGGTCGGTGCAGTCGATGCCCGCGGGCTGCGACCCGACGCGGCCGTTGCCGGTGATGCCGACCTCCAGGCGATGCGTCACTGCCGCCGGCGGGGGCGCGGGCGGAAAGAGGCCGAGGGGCGGCAACGCACCGCCGCCTGATCCGCCACCACCGCCGCCACAGGCCGCCAGCAGGGCCAGCGCGCCCGTCCAGACCATCCACCGTCCGTAGCTGCTCGTCTTCGTCATGTCCGTGTTCCTCCTCATCCGCTGGCGCCGGGGCCCGGCGCCTTCTGTGCTTGCTTGTTCGTTCAAGAGGGGCGGATCGTAGGGACGGCTGCGCGTGCGGCCCATAGCACCTTCGGGCACCTGCCCGAAGGTGCTATGGGCCGTTGCAAGGTGTCCCGATAGGCTCCCTGCATGACCTCTTCACGAACGCTCTTCTGCCTGCCCTGGCTTCTCGTGGCTGCTGTTCTGACGGGTGGATGCGCTTCGCATGCCGTGACCGACGACGCCATCGTCACGAACACCTCGCGCGCGCTGGGCCTCCCGCCGCAGGCGTTCACGATCTCGAACCGGGCCGACAGCGGTGTGCAGACGACCTTCCAGGCCCGCACCGACGGTGGACGGGTCTACAGCTGCTACGTGGAGGGTTCGGTGTCGGTGGTGGGCCGGGTGGTCAGCGATGCCATCTGCCAGGAGATGCGCCAGAGCGATGCCCCCGCGTCCGCGCGCCGCTCCGCCACGCGGCCGGCGACCGCCCCCGCACCGGCCTGCAATGCGCTGCTGCGCGCCGCCGGTCGTTGCAGCTGAGGCTTCGCGAAAGCCGACGCTGCACCGATGCGCCGGCGTAGACAACAATGGCGCCCTACGAGGAGAGGGCGCGGGCCGGGCCCGCACCCGAGGATCACGGCACCATGAAACTCCTGCTTGTCGACGATCACCCGCTGTTCGGTGTCGGCTTTGCGCATGCGCTGACGCACGCCCGTCCCGACTTCGAAGTGCAGACCGCGCTCTCGCTGGCCGAGGGCGTGGCACGCGCGTCGCAATGCGCGCCCGACATCGTGCTGATCGACTACCGCCTGGGCGGTGAAGACGGCCTCGAAGGCCTGCGCCTCTTCGGCGCCCGGCATCCCCTCGTGTCGCGCCTGATGATCTCGGGAGACGAAGAATCCGCACTCGCCGCGCGCGCACGCGCCGCGGGGGCGGCCGGCTTCATCGGCAAGTCGCGCTCGGTGGCGCACATCGCGGCGGCGCTGGACGAGGTGGCCGCCGGTGGCGAGGCTTTCGATATGCTGGCCTCGCGCACCGGTCCGCAGGTCGCGAGCCTCACGCCGCGCCAGCTCGAAGTGCTGCTGCTGGTGGCGCAAGGCCGCCAGAACAAGCAGATCGCCGCCGAGCTGGAGATCGCGGAGCGCACGGTCAAGCTCCACATCACGGCGCTGCTCGACACGATGGACGCGCGCAACCGCACCCACCTGCTGGTCCAGGCGCGGCGCGCGGGGCTGTGGCTGGCGCAGGAATGAGATGAGCGCGTCGTCCCCGGTGCAGGCCCCTTCCAACGCCGACGTGGTGGCGGAGGAGGTCGCGGCGCCTGCCCCGCACGCACGCATCCGCGCGTGGTCGGCCCTGTCGGACCTGCAACTCGAGCAGCTGACGCAGATGATCCGCTCCACGCCGTGGTCGTGGATGCTGGCCGCGGTCGGCGGCTTGCTCTGCTACCTCGAATACGCAGCGGGGCCCGATGGCCCGCGGGTGGGGGCGTGGGTCGTCGTCTACGGCCTGGTCATCGCCGCGCGGATGGGCCTCTGGCTGACCTGGGCAGTGCGCCCCGGGCTGCGCGCGAACCTGGCGGCGATGGTGTGGCCCGTCATGGCCAGCAACCAGCTGCTGGCCTTGCTCTGGGGCGTGCTCAGTGCGCTGCTGTGGCACGAAGGGCCGGCGCAGGCCGAGGCCATTCTTCACATCGCGATGGTGACGGTGTCGCTGGGTGGCGCGATCCGCCTCTCGACGATCGGGCGGGCGGCCATGGCCTATGTGGTGCTCATCCTCGGCCCGCTGGTGCTGCGCGACATCTGGTTCGGCGGCAGCTACCACCTGGCCATGGCGCTGATCGTGACGCTCATCGGCGTCTACACGCTGCTGAGTTCCCGCGAGCTCTCTCGTGCGCTGCACGAGATCCAGGCGCAGCGCCGGCGCAATGCCGAACTGGTGACCGCGCTGAGCGCCGAAAACGAGCGCAGCCGCTCGGCCCGACAGATCGCCGAAGAAGCCGTGGCCGCGCGCATGCGCTTCTTCGCCTCGGCCAACCACGACCTGCGCCAGCCGCTCAACGCGATGGCGCTGCTGGCGCAGACGCTGCACACGGTCAGCACGCAGCCGCAGGTGCAGGCGCTCTCCGAGCAGCTGGTGGCCTGCGCCGACGGCATGACCGACGTGGTGGACGACCTGCTCGACATCACGCGCGCCGATGCCGGATCGATCAGCCCGCAGTGGTCGCTCTTCGCCATCGACGCGCTGCTGCGCGACTGCTGCCGGCCGCACCAGGCTGTGGCCGCGGCCAAGGGGCTGACGTTCGAACTGGCCATCGACCCCGCCACCGTCCGCAGCGACCGCGCCTTGCTCACGCGTGTCGTCACCAACCTGCTGGCGAACGCCATCCGCTACACGCACCAGGGCACGGTGCGGATCGGTGGCCGGGTCGACAACGGCCGGCTGCGGCTGGCCATCGAAGACACGGGCATCGGCATCGCGCCCGAGCACCTGTCGCACGTTTTCGACGAGTTCTATCAAGTCGACAACCCCGCGCGCGACCGGCGCCTGGGCTACGGCCTGGGCCTCGCGACCGTGAAGCGCCTGAGCGAGCTGCTCGACCTGCGCGTGACCGTGCGCTCGCAGCCGGGGCAGGGCAGCGTGTTCGACGTGCAGGTGCCGTTGGCCGATGCGGCCGAGAGCGGCCGGGCGGAGGATGCCGAACGGCTCGCCGCGTCATCGACTGCCGCGTTGGCCGCGCGCGTGCTCGTGCTCGACGACGACCAGAGTTCGTTGCAGGCGCTTCAGGGGCTGCTGGCCTCCTGGGGCGCGGAGGTCCGCGCCGCGAGCGACATGGCGGGCGCGGTGGCCTGTCTGCAGGCGGGCTTCCAGCCCGATGCGCTGGTGGTGGACCTGCGGCTGGGCCTGCAGGCGAGCGGCCTGCAGGCCATCGCGGACCTGCGCCTTGCGTTGAACGAATCCGACCTGCCCGCGTTGATCGTGACCGGCGACGTCGGCGGCGATTCGCTGGCGGCGGCACGCGAGGCCGGCCTGCCGGTGCTCGTCAAGCCGGTGCGGCCCTCGCAGCTTCGCGCCTTCCTGGGCCATGCGCAGGCCTGGCGGCGAGAGCGCGCGCCCGACTGAACGATGGATCAGCGGCCCTCCACCGCGTGCCCCGCAATCGCATCGATCACCGGCGCCCACGTCAGCTTCGGCAGCGCGTGGCCCATGCCCTCGATGGTCACCATCTTTGCGCCGGGCACGTGGCGCGCCACGTCCTTCCCGCATTCGATCGGCACCAGCGGATCGACATCGCCATGGATCACCAGCGTCGGCGCCTTCAGCGACGCCAGCCGCTCCCTGCGGCTGCCTGACGCGATGATGGCCGCGAGCTGGCGTGCGTAGCCGGCCGGGTGCAGGCCGCGTTCGAAACTGCGTTCCGCGCGCGTGGCATCGAGCGCCTCTTCGTCCGGATGCGAACCGGCGCGCAGCACCTTCATCACCTGCTGCTGGCGCGCGATGTAGCCGTCGCGGTCCAGCGGCGTGGGCGTGAGCAGCACCTGCAGCGCCTGGGGCTGGGGCGGTGGCAGGTCGGGGGCGCCGCTGGTGGCCATGATCGACACCAGCGTGCGCACGCGCGCCGGATGGCGCAGCGCGATCTCCTGGCCGATGGCGCCGCCCATCGAGGCGCCGACGATGTGGGCGCGATCGATGCCCAGCGCATCGAGCAGGCCGACCGCATCGTCGGCCATGTGGGCCAGCGTGTACGGCACCTGGCTCGCGCTCACCGGCACGCCGGCCAGCGCCTGCCCGAGCAGCTTGGCCACGTCGGGAATACCCGCGGCGCTCAGGCGCGTGGACTGTCCGATGTCGCGGTTGTCGAAGCGGATGACGCGGTAGCCGCGACCGGCCAGGCGCTCGCAGAAGGCTTCGTCCCACGCAATCATCTGCGTGCCCAGGCCCATGATGAGCAGCAGCGGTAGCGCCGCCGGATCGCCGAAGCAGTCGTAGGCCAGCTCGATGCCGTTGGACGAAGCGAACGAAGGGGAAGAGGGGTCGCGTTGCATGGGGCGTGGCGGTGAAAAGGAAGGGGAGAGAAAGCAAGAGAAGCGAAAGGCAACCGTCGCGCGTTGCGCTTTGCGCCCTGCGGCCGGGACGGTGTTTCGTGGACGATCTTTCCGTGGGGCACCAGCGTGAGAAAGGTTCGTTCAGACCAACCGGGAGTGACTTCGGGACAATTTGGCGCTATCGGGAAACTCCGAGTCTGCGCGTGCAGAACGCTTCGATATCCTGCGACGACCTTGGAGTGCGAGGCCAGTGGCGGCCTCGCCATCGAAGGCATGTGTTCTGAAGGGATTGAATCGTCGTGCATCGTTCGCCACCCGACTTCGCGTCACGCGTCTACGGACCCCAGCGCGTCGCAGCCATCGTCGCCACCCTGGTCGAAGAAGGCATCGCACCGGAACAAACCCTGAGTGGAAGTGGCCTGACGGAAGACCAGCTGCGCGCACCGGCGACGCGGATTTCCTACGAGCAGGCAGCCGTGGTCTTCCGCAACGCGGTGCGCCTCGCGCCCGGCCCCAGCATCGCCTTTCGCGCGGGCATCCGCATGCACCTCACGGCCTACGGCATGTACGGCTACGGGTTGCTGAGCAGTCCCACGCACGCCGACCTGATGGACTTCACCATCAAGTACAACCGCGTCATGGGCCCCGTGGCCGGGCCGGTGTCGTACACCTGCAGCGGCGGCACGGCCGTGCTGCCCTACGAGGTGCTGCTGTCGTCCGATCCGCAAGACCCGCTGTACCGCTTCGCGCTCGAGTTCGCCTTTGCGGTGCACCTGCGGCTGGGGCGCGATCTCTTCGGGCCGTCGTTCGGTCTTTCCGCATTGCATGTGCGCTTTGCCGAGCCCGAAGATTTGAGCGCCTACCGCACGCTGTTCGGCTGCCCCGTGGCGTTCGGCCAGCCGCGCGACGAACTGCATGTGGGCTCGCCGTGGGTGGGCCATCCCTCGCGGCTGCCCGACTCGGTCACGCATGCGATGGTGAGCGAGATGTGCCAGCAGGTGCTGGCCGACCTGCCGCGCTCGGGCGGTGTCTCGTCGGTGGTGCGGCGCACGCTGATCGACCACATGCCGTGGCGCTTTCCGACCATCGAGCCGATGGCTTCGGAGCTGTCGATCCATCCGCGCACCTTGCGCCGACGCCTCGAGACCGAAGGAACGACCTACCGCGGCATCCTGGCCGACGTGCGTCGCGTGCTGGCCATCGAGTACCTGCGCACCACGCGCATGACCACCGAGGAAATCGCCGAGCGGCTGGGCTACAGCGACGCCTCGAACTTCCGCCACGCCTTCGTGCGCTGGACCGGCCGCAGCCCGCAGGACTACCGCGCGGCGAAGGCCTGAGCCTCGCCTGCGCGATGCCGCATCGGGCATCGTGAACCACCGCTGATTCGCACGCGCGCGCCTTCGTGCGGCGTTCGCGTGGCCGTCGATCCACACATCTGTTCGCAGTTGTGCGTCGCGCCTGCGCGGCGTTCGAACACGCGTCCCGAAATCACCGCGAAGTGGTCGCATCGCACCTTTCCTTGTCGACGTCGCCGCGAAAAGATGGCGCCCAGAGCAACGACAACAAAGTGCCCGATCCGAGCCTCGCTGAAGGCCCGGACGAGGCCGACAGGAGACAACAACATGGATGCACCTCGCGCGTGCCGGCATGCCCGGCACGGACTGGACGTACGCGGCGGGTTCACACCATGCATGCGTGCCGCCGCACAGGCCGGGCGTCGCCGTTGCGCGGCGCCTTCACCCCTTTTCCCCGACCTCGATCCTCTCTCGAACGACCGCCCGACCGGGTAGCCGTGTGCATCGCGTCTGCACGTCGGGCTTTTTCTTCGCCTCTCTTTTTTCTCTTTCCCTTTCCCTCCACTCCCGAGATGACCATGACCGAATCTTCTTCGATGGCCCCGCCGTCCCGCCGCCTGCTGATGCTCGAGTGGCGCGCCGTGGCGGAGCTGTCCGCGTTCTTCACCATGGCCCCGATGCTGCGCATGGCGCCCGCGGGCGACGGGCATCCCGTGCTCGTGCTGCCCGGCCTCTCGGCGAGCGATGCCTCGACGCAACCGCTGCGCGCCTTCCTGCGCGACCGCGGCTACCGCGCGCACGGATGGAAGCTCGGCCCCAACTTCGGCCCGCGCCCCGGCGTGGAAGACCAGATGCAGGAGCGCCTGGCCGAACTGCACGAGCGCTACCAGCGCAAGGTGAGCATCGTCGGCTGGAGCCTGGGCGGCGTGTTCGCACGCGAGCTGGCGCGCCGCGCGCCTTCGCAGGTGCGCAGCGTCATCACGCTGGGCAGCCCGTTCGCCGGCGAGCCGCGCGCGAGCAACGCGTGGCGGCTGTACGAGATGGTGAGCGAGCGCAAGGTCGAGGACTGGCCCGAGCGCGAACGCATGCGCACGCCGCCGCCCGTGCCGGCCAGCGCCATCTACAGCCGCAGCGACGGCATCGTGGCCTGGCAGGGCTGCCGCGAACGCGAGACCGCGACCTCGGAAAACATCGAGGTCGAGGGCAGCCACTGCGGCCTCGGCCACAACCCCGTGGTGCTCTACGCCATTGCCGACCGGCTCGCGCAGCCCGAGGGCCAGTGGAAGCCGTTCCGCCGCGAAGGCCTGCGCCGCCTGCTGTACCTCGACCCGCACCGCGACGTGCGCAAGGCCGCCTGACGCGCCGCATCACCAACCCACTCATTCACTTCCTGGAGACGCACATGAACAGCAAGCCCTGGCTGGCTTCCTACCCCGAAGGCGTGGCGTGGGACCACGCGATCACGCCCACCTCGGTCCAGCAGATCCTGGCCGACGCCGTGGCCGGTTTTCCCGACCGGCCGGCCATCGACTTCATGGGCAAGCGGCTGAACTATCGCGAGCTTGGCGCGCTGGTCGATCGCGCCGCCAAGGGCTTGCAGGCCCTGGGCGTGCGCCCCGGCGTGCACGTGGGCCTGTTCCTGCCCAACACGCCGCACTACCTGGTCGCGCTGTTCGGCGTGCTGCAGGCGGGCGGCACGGTGGTCAACTACTCGCCGCTCGATGCCGCGAAGGTGCTCGAGCACAAGATCGAGGACAGCCAGACCGACTTCCTCATCACGCTCGACCTGGCCGCGCTGTACCCGCAGATGGCCGCCATGCTCGGCAAGACGCGTCTCAAGAAGCTCATCGTCGGCAACCTCGCCGAGATGACCGGCGCGCCCGAGCAGGTGGCCGCGCAGATGAAGGCGAAGAACGAAACGGTCGAGATCTCGGGCGACGAGCACCACCTGCGTTTTTCCGAACTTCTCGACAACGACGGCCGCTACACGCCGCACCCCATCGGCGATCCGCGCGAGGCGCTGGCCATCCTGCAGTACACGGGCGGCACCACTGGCCTGCCCAAGGGCGCGATGCTCACGCACGCCAACCTGTCGTCGGCCTGCGAGCAGGTGGTGATCACGCAGTCGGGCACGCCGCCCGTGCTGCAGATGGGCACCGAGCGGCTGCTCGCGGTGCTGCCGCCGTTTCACATCTACGCGCTCACGGTCAACCTGCTGCTGGGCGTGCGCCTGGCGGCCGAGATCGTGCAGCACCTGCGCTTCGACCCCAAGGCCGCGCTGCGCGACATCGCCGAGAAGAAGCTCACCACCTTCTGCGGCGTGCCCACCATGTTCACCGCGGTGATCGGCGACCCCGACACGCCGCAGTACGACCTGCACTCGCTCAAGCTGTGCAACTCGGGCGGTGCGCCGCTGCCGATGGAGGTCGGCGAGCGCTTCCGCGCCATCACCGGCACCTGGCTGGCCGAAGGCTGGGGCATGACCGAAACCTCGCCCACCGGCACCTTCTCGCCCGCGCACGGCCAGCGCAAGGCGGGCTCGTGCGGCATTCCGCACCCGGGCGTGGTCATCAAGATGCTCGACCTCGAAGACCCCACGCGCTACGTGCCGCTGGGCGAGAAGGGCGAGATGTGCATCCAGGGCCCCAACGTGATGAAGGGCTACTGGAACAAGCCCGAGGCCACGGCCGACAGCACCACCTTCGACGGCTTCTTTCGCACCGGCGACGTGGGCTACATGGACGAGGACGGCTTCGTCTTCATCGTCGACCGCTGCAAGGACATGCTGCTGTGCAGCGGCTACAACGTCTATCCGCGCGTGCTCGAAGAGGCCATCTACCAGCACCCGGCCGTGCATGAGGTGGCGGTGATCGGCGTGCCCGACGAATACCGCGGCCAGTCGCCCAAGGCCTTCGTCACGCTCAAGCCCGGCGCCGAGGCCTTCGACATCAAGGCCCTGCAAAGCTTTCTCAAGGAGCGCGTGGGCAAGCACGAGATGGTGCAGGCCCTGGAGATCCGCGCCGCGCTGCCCAAGACGGCGGTGGGCAAGCTCTCCAAGAAAGACCTCGTGGACGAAGAGCTGCGCAAGCAGGCCGTCGCCGCGGCCACCGCCTGAGCGCGCGCATTCCCCAATTCCCACCGATCCCACCGACGAAAGAGGCCACGCCATGGACCACCTGAGCAGCATGGACGCGTCGTTCCTGCACCTTGAAACCCCCGAGACGCCGATGCACGTCGGCAGCCTCATGCTCCTGGACCTGCCCGAGGGCTACCGGGGCGACTACTACGAAGACGTGAAGGGCATGCTGGGCAAGCGGCTGCACCTGGCGTCGGTGCTCACGCGCAAGCTCGCGCAGATGCCCTTCGAGCTGGCCGAGCCGGTGTGGATCGACGACGACGACATCGACCTGGACTACCACGTGCGCAGCCTCACGCTGCGCCGCCCCGGCACCATGGAGCAGCTGCACCACCTCGTGGCGCGCCTGCATTCGAGCCTGCTCGACCGCAGCCGCCCGCTGTGGGAGATGTACGTCATCGAGGGCCTGGAGAACGGCCAGGTGGCCTTCTACACCAAGGCCCACCACAGCGGCGTCGATGGCAAGGCCGGCACCGAGCTGGCCAAGGTGCTCTACGACACCACGGCGCAGATGCGCGAGGTGCCGCCCGCGCGCCGCAAGCGCGGCAGCGGCAGCCACTACCAGCTCGGCGTGGCCGAGCTGCTGCAGGCGGCGGTGTCCAACTCGGCGCGCCAGTACCGCAAGCTCGCCGAGCTGCTGCCGGCGGCCGCGCGCGCGCTCACGGCGGCCGGCAGCGTGCTCGCGAGCCAGCAGACCGGCAAGGGCGAGCGCCGCCTGAGCCTGGGCATGGCGCCCAAGAGCATGTTCAACGACGCCATCACCAACCAGCGCTCGTACAGCACGATGTCGCTGCCCTTCGATGAACTGAAGGCGCTGGGCAAGCGCGTGGGCGGCACCGTCAACACCATCGTGATGGCGATGTGCAGCGAGGCGCTGGCGCGCTTCCTGAAAGAGCGCAACCTGCTGCCGAAAGAAGCGCTGATCGCCGGCGTGCCCGTGAGCCTGCGCGCGGAGGGCGACGACTCGATGAACAACCAGGTGTCGATGGTGCGCGTCGACCTGGCGACCGACATCGGCGACGCGGCCGAGCGCTTCAAGGCGATCCATGCCTCGTCGGAGGCGGCCAAGGCCGTGGTGCGCGAGCTCAAGCCCGTGCTCGGCGTGGACATGCCGATCACCGGCTCGCCCTGGCTCATGACCAGCCTGGCGTCGCTGTACGGCCGCTCCAACCTGGCACGCCGCGTGCCGCCCGCAGCCAACGTGCTGATCTCGAACGTGCCGGGGCCGGGCGCCACGCTCTACGTGGCGGGCGCGCGGATGATGCACTTCTATCCGGTGTCGATCCCGTACCACGG
Organism: Variovorax boronicumulans NBRC 103145; assembly: GCF_001591345.1. Taxonomy (GTDB): domain Bacteria; phylum Pseudomonadota; class Gammaproteobacteria; order Burkholderiales; family Burkholderiaceae_C; genus Variovorax; species Variovorax boronicumulans. The sequence goes on from NZ_BCUS01000051.1 coordinate 42,696, forward strand.
CAGCGCGCTGAACATCACGGTGCAGAGCTACGCGGGCTCGCTCGACTTCGGCCTCACGGCCTGCCGCCGCATCCTGTCGCAGGAAGAGTCGTACGAGCTGATCGGCCACCTGCGCGCGGCGCTGCGGCAGATCGAGCGGCTGCCCAGCGTCGAGAGCGCGGCCAAGCCGGTAGTCGCGAAAGAGCTGCCAGCCGAGGCCGTGCCCGCCAAGGCCCCGCGCCGCGCGAAGGCG
>NZ_BCUS01000052.1 GCF_001591345.1 Variovorax boronicumulans NBRC 103145
ATGCGGCTTGCGTGGCCTCGGCCACGACCGGTGCCACGGCATCGCTTGCATGGCAGAGCACCGACGACACCGGCTCGAGGATGTCTGCGACGGGGCCCTTGCCTCCGAGCAGGCCGCCGAGCAGGCTGCCCACGAGGCCGTCTTCGCCGACGATGCCGCCGAGCAAGCCGCCTTCGCCGCCACCGAGGACGCCGCCCAGAAGGCCGTCGTCACCGAGCACGCCGCCAAGCAGACCACCGTCGCCGCCGAGGACACCGCCCAGGAGGCCGTCGTCACCGAGCACGCCGCCGAGCAGACCACCGTCACCACCGAGGACACCACCCAGGAGGCCGTCGTCACCGAGCACGCCGCCGAGCAGACCGCCGTCACCGCCGAGGACGCCGCCCAGGAGACCGTCGTCACCGAGGACGCCGCCGAGCAGACCGCCGTCACCGCCGAGGACGCCGCCCAGCAGGCCGTCGTCACCGAGCACGCCGCCGAGCAGACCGCCGTCACCGCCGAGGACGCCACCCAGCAGGCCGTCGTCACCGAGCACACCGCCGAGCAGGCCACCGTCGCCACCGAGGACGCCGCCCAAGATGCCGTCGTCGCCGAGCAAGCCACCCAGCAGGCCGCCGTCACCGCCGAGCAGTCCGCCCAACAAACCATCGTCACCCAGCACACCGCCGAGCAGGCCACCGCCGTCGCCACCAAGGACGCCATTCAACAGGCCGCCGACCGGGCCTTCGGCACCGAGGATGCCGTCGTCGCCCAGCACGCCGCCCAGCAGGCCGTCGTCACCGAGGACGCCACCCAGGAGCCCGTCATCGCCCACCAGGCCGCTGAGCAAGCCGTCTTCGCCGCCGAGCAGGCCGGCCAGCGGGGTCGCGTTCAGCAGGGAGCCGACCGCGCCGTCGGGGCCGAGCAGGCTGTCCACGAGCCCGTCGCCACCGAGCAGTCCGCCGGTGAGGCCTTCGCTGCCGAGCAGGCCGGACAGGGCGCCGTCGCCGCCGAGCACGCCGCCCAGGATGCCTTCGTCACCGAGGAGGCCGCTGACCAGGCCGTCGTCGCCCAGCACGCCGCCAAGCAGGCCGCCCTCGCCGCCGAGGAGGCCGCCCAGCAGGCCATCGTCGCCCAGCACGCCGCCGAGCAAGCCGCCTTCGCCACCGAGGACGCCGCCCAGCAAGCCGTCGTCGCCCAGCACGCCGCCGAGCAGACCTCCATCGCCACCGAGCAAGCCGCCCAGCAGGCCGTTGTCACCCAGCACACCACCGAGCAAGCCGCCTTCACCGCCGAGGACACCACCCAGCAGGCCGTCATCGCCCAGCACACCGCCGAGCAGGCCCCCGTCGCCACCGAGCAGACCGCCCAGCAGGCCATCGTCACCCAGCACACCGCCCAGCAGGCCGCCATCGCCGCCGAGCACGCCGCCCAGCAAACCGCCATCGCCCAGCACACCACCGAGCAGCCCGTCATCGCCCAGCAACTGCCCGATCAACCCGTCTTCGCCGAGCACGCTGCCCAGCAGGCTGCCGTCACCCAGCAGCCCCTCGAGCACCTGGCCGACGACACCATCGGTGCCGAGCAGGTCGTCCACGAGGCCGTCCAGGCCCAGCGGGGTGGTGATGCCGCCGAGCAGGCCTTCGCTGCCCAGCACGTTCTCCAGCGCATTGCCCAGCGCGTCGGTCAGGTAGTCGACCTGGCCGATCAGCGAGCCGACGAGGGCGTCGGTCAGGCCATCGCCGAGCAGGCCGTCGACCACCGGGGTCAGCACGCCGCCCACGTGAACGGCAATGTTTTCGACCGCGTTGTCCACCGGTTCGAACTCATTGGGATCGTTGGGCTTGAACTCCTCGCCGGTGACCGGCGAGAGCAGGTCGTCGACGAGGTCGGTGAGGCCGTCGGCCACCGGCATCAGCGAGGCCAGCGTGCCCGACGAGCCGGAGGCGCTGCGCACGTTGGTCGCACCGCCGCCCAGGCCGAGCGCGTTGTCGAGGGCGCCCAGCAGGTGCCCGGCGAGGCCGTCGCCCGGATCGAGCAGGTGGTCTGCGTCGGCATCCGCGTCCGAATCGGCGTCCGCATCAGCGTCGGCGTCTGCATCCGAATCCGCGTCGGCGTCCGAATCGGCATCGGCATCGGCGTCTGCATCCGAGTCGGCGTCGGCGTCTGCATCGGCATCCGAATCGGCATCCGCGTCGCTGTCGCCGATGCCCGAGACGAACAGCGGAAACCCGCCGCCGTCGCCGCCGCCACCGCCGCTCAGCGCGGCGCCCAGGCCGATGGCGCCCAGCGCGCCGAGTGCGAATTCGCCCAGGCCGATGCCGCTGCCGGCCGCGGTCTTCTTGCTCACGGCGAGCGCCGCGGCTTCCGCGTCGCTGTCGGGCGAGGTGACATCGAGGTTGCCGGCGGCCACGTCGACGTTCACCTGTTCGAGGCCGCTGGACAGCTTGGTCGAGGTGATGGTGGCGTCGGTGCCGCCCGCGAACACACCGGCCAGCGGCGCCTTGTTGGTGGCCGAGCCGGGGAAGAGCACGTTGGCCTGCCCGCCGTCGGGCACGATCACGCGATCGCCGGCGATGAGGGTCTGGTTGCCGTCCACCGGCATGCGAAATCCGTCGCGCATGACGACCGTGCCGGGCGTGGCGTTGGACAGGGTGCCCAGGCTGGTCGGCCCGGCGGGCGCGGCCATGGGGGCGCTCGAGGCGACAGGGCCCAGGGGGGTGACGCTGGCCTGAGCAAGCACCACGGGAGCGCCGCTTTCGGCGGCGGCGGGGATCGAAGCGATCGGCGATACGGTGGTGGTCATGCGGCCTCCTCGTCAAATAAATGACTACAGAGGGCAACATGCGTGCCGCCTTCGACTTCAGCCGTCAACGACGGACCGGAAACGCCGTATCTCGTTGATTCGAAATGATTTTTGTGCGAATGGCCCTGTCAGGCCAATGGTGCAAAACGGGCAGCTGTCGCCACTCGTTACGTAACACGGCGCACGCTTTGGCCGGAACGCCGGGCGCGTTCAGCGCGGTTCAGCCGCGCAGCCGGACCTGCAGGCTCTTCAGGTTGGCCAGCCACGCAAGGTAGTCCTCGTCGTCCTCGCCCAGCTCGGCCCAGGTGTCGTGCCCGTCCGCATCGGGGTCGTCGAGGATGGCCTGCAGCGCGTCGGCGGCGGCATGGCGCAGGTCGGTGGGCGGCGCGGCCTTGCCGGCGCACCAGTCGACGGCATCCGGGTGCACGTCGGCGCTGCCGTGTCCGGCGAGCAGTGCCAGCACTTCGGCCGCGGCGACGGTGCCTTCGGTCGAACCTGAATCCAGCGTCTCGCGGATGAAGGCGAGCGCGTCATCGGCTTCCTGCAATTCAGCCAGCCAATCGAGTGCCTCGTCGTTGCCGAAGCCTGCTGTCGACCATGTACCCATTCGTTTGACTCCCGTGTGTGGCGTGTCGCGGTGCGGCCACGGTTTGAAGATGCGGTGATGCTAGCGGCGCGAATCTCGTGATCGCGCGGCCTCGCAGAATTCGTCAGAATGCCAGGCGACGCTTCCCAGTAGCATGGCCGCGCTCCTGACATGGGGGCGCGTGATCATCCAGTCCGTGAGCCGCCGGGGAACGCTTCCCTTGGGCCGGCGTTGCGGCGGTGTCCTTCCAGGACACGCCGCGGTCACGGCCGATCTGCCGTGCATGGCCCACGGAAGCAGATGCCGGGCCGCTTACCCATTCACAACCACGGTTTCAGGGAGAGATTCAGCATGTCATTCGTTTTTTCGTCGTTCACCGATCACCTGGGCGCGCTGCCGCCCGAACGCGCGCGCCACGGCGATGCCTTGCGCGCACGCGTGCAGCAACAGGTGCAGGCACCGTTGCATGCCGACCTGTCGGCCTTTGCCTTCCTGCCCGACCAGGCAGACCACCCCGACCACGAAGATGCGCCGCAGGTGTTCGCGCAGGCGGTCGAGCAGATGTACCTGCCCAGGCCGTGGCTGGGCGACGAGATTCCGCTCTTCTTCCTCGGCTACCACGCCATGAACCGGCTCAGCGGCAAGCGCACCTCGCAAGGGCTGCTGCTGACCGACCAGGCCGTGTACGTGCAGGACGACTTCACCGTGCTGTCGGCCGCACCGCCACCGGCGCAGGGCCATGCCTTGCCTGCGCGCGCCGACGATGCGCCTTCGTTCGTCTCGACGCTGCTCGCGCGCTTCAAGGCGTGGAAAGACTGGTCCGGCGTGGCCGACGCGCCCGAGCCGGTGCTGCTCAAACGCTGCGGCGAGTTGCTGGCGCCGACGGTCGCGGCGGTGGTCGCGTACCACGCCGAAAACGGCAGCCAGCGGCAGGCGCAGCAGCGCGTCTGGACGCTGGCCGAGCTGGTGGCCGACTACGGTGCAGTCGACACCTTGCTCGACCCCGCCAACCCGAAGCTCGCCAAGAAGCTGGGCAAGGTGACGGACAAGTTCCAGATTCCCGCGGGCGAGACGCTGCAGTTCGCGCTGGCCGACTTTCCGCTGTTCGGCGGCCCCTACGGCGTGGCGCTCACCGCGCAGGCGCTGTACGGCAAGGACCTGATGGAGTCGCCGCTGCGCATCGCGCTGGAGCGGGTGGAGGTGCGTGCGCTGCAGATCGGAGAGAAGGGCGACCAGCTGCTGACGGGCTCGACCCCGCCGATGGCGCTGCCGGCGCACATGAAGGAATCGCTGCGCGCACCCTTCCTCGCGTTCCTGCAGCAGGAGATCGCGCGCCTGCAATCGAAGGCCTGATCGATTCGCCCACGCGGCATTCAACAAATTTCGGGGGAGTTTTCATGGGGTTCAAGGACACGCTCGCGCACGCGATGCTCGACAACGACAAGCTCAAGTTCGACGCCGCCGCGCCCGCGCTTTCCGCGCAGGAGCAATGGCTGGTCACGCTGAGCACGCCGCTGTCGGCCTTCAACGGCGACTGCGTGAACGCGGTGCTCACCGGCAAGGACAACGACACCCTGCGCGAAGGCATCGCGCAGGTGTGGAACGTGAGCGACCGCGCGAGCTTCGAGCAGACCGCGCGCTGGCTGACCGAGGAAGGGCAGCGCGCGAAGTACCTGCCGGCCTGGAAGGCCATCGGCGCGATCGATGCGGCGGTGCAGTCCACGCCCGGCGTGCTGCGCCTGGTCATGGACGCGTGGTTTCCCGCGTTCTTCCAGATCAAGGCGCGCGAGCACCTGGACATGCGGGCGCTGTCCGCGCAGACCGGGCACTCGAGTGCCGAGCTGAGCCAGCTGATGACCGGCAGCCAGAGCTGGGTCAGCGCCCTGCGCAAGCACTTCGGTGTGGCGCCGGATCAGCTGACGAGCCTGGTGGCCTGGGACGCGGTGCGCCTGGCCAGCCTGTCGCGCTGGGCCGTGCAGCTGGGCTTCATCGAACGCGCGGAGTTCGCCGACTTTGCGGGCGGCCTGGCATCGCAGGTGCGCGCGGCCCATGCCAGCTGGTCGCAGGTGAGCGCCGCGTACATCGCGGCGGGCCTGATCTGGCAGTACTCCGACGCGCGCGAAGAGCATCTGCTGCGCACCAACCGCCTGCTGTTGAGTGACACGCGCAGCCCGTGGCGCAGCGTGCCCTTCGCCTGAAGAGGTCCTAGTCCTTCGCCCTCAGCGCGTACACCGCATAGATCGGCACGCCGAGAAAGAACAGCACCATCGGCGCGAACAGCGTGTAGGGCCAGCCGATGCCTTCCATCACGCGGTAGGTGCCGTCCAGGTGCAGGCGCGGATGGGGCTGCGTGAGGTCTTCGTACCGGCGCAGGCCCCACTGGAACTCCGCACCCGTCGCGCGCACGGACGGATGTTGGCGCGCGCGGCCCACGGCCAGCCAGCACATCGCGTCGAAGGCCAGCACCGAGCCCGCAGGCGCGCGTTCGCCGAAGGTGGTGAACACCGCGTTCACCTGTTCGGGCGTGAGGTACATCAGCACGCCCTCGGTGAACAGGAAGACCGGCTGCGCCTGGCGCTTGCGCGGCAGGCCGAGCTGCTCCCACCAGCCGGGCGCCGTGAGATCGAGTTCGCGCAGGTCGTGGCGCGGATGCGTGTCGGGCAGCAGCTCGCGGCGCAGGGCCAGCACCTCGGGCAGGTCGGCATCGGTCATGCGCGACTTGCCGTCGTCCAGCCATTGGAAGTAGTGGCTCAGGCCGCAGCCCATGTTCACGACACGCGCGCCCGGGTGCAGCTTGAGGAAGTCCTGCGCCAGGCTGCGAAAGCGCCGCGTGCGCGCCAGGATGCCGTAGATGGTCGTGCGGTCGTCGGGCAGGGCATGGTCGTCGTCGCGGATCTGCTCGAGGATGCCGGCGGCGTAGGCGTCGCGCACGGCCATCTGCGGAAAGAGCGCATCGCCGGAGGCCCGCGCGGCCAGCGGAATCCGCAAGGTGGACGGCACGGCCGAGAGCTTGCGCGCGGATTTGCCGGTGGTCATGAATGCGGGGGCAGGGCCATGCGCAAAGTCTGGCCGGTCCCGCGCATGCGGGCAAGTCAGTCTTTGGTGTTGCCCGCGGGCGGGCGCTGGCGCGCGAGATGGCGGTACACGGTGCTGCGGTGAACGCCGAGCCGGCGGGCCGCGCGCGCCACGTCGTGGTCGCAGGCGCGCAGGGCTTCGTCGATGGCGTGGCGCGTGATGGTCTGCAGGGGCGCGTTGGGTTGCGACAGTGTGGCTTCGTTGAAGTCAGCGAGGGGAGCGGCGTCTTGCAGGTGCGCGGGCAGCGCATCGGCCGTCACCGCATCGCCTGGGTCGGCCAGCGCCACGAGCGCACGCAGCACGCTGCGCAGTTCGCGCACGTTGCCGGGCCAGCGGTAGGCGGCCAGGCGTTCGAGCGCATCGTTCTCCAGGCACAGGTGCTTGGCGGCGCCGCCCGATTCGAGGAACAGCCGCGCGATCAGCGCGCGCCGGTCGGCACGCTCGTGCAGCGCGGGCAGGGCGACGGTGAAGCCGGCCACGCGGTACATCAGGTCGGCGCGAAAGCGCCCGGCCTCGACCAGCGCGGGCAGGCCGGCGTGCGTGGCGCAGACCAGGTCGAAATCGACCGCCACGCCCTGGCCACCGCCCAGCGGCGTGACCACGCGGCCTTCGAGCACGCGCAGCAGGCGCGTCTGCAGCGCGAGCGGGATCTCGGCGATCTCGTCGAGAAAGAGCACGCCGCCGTGCGCTTCGCGGATGCGCCCCGGCATGCCCTTGCGGCGCGCGCCGGTGAAGGCGCCTTCTTCGTAGCCGAACAACTCGGCCTCGATCAGCGTCTCGGGCAGCGAGGCGCAGTCGACCGCCACGAACGGGCCCGCGCTGCGGCGGCTGGCGGCGTGCAGGCGGCGCGAGAACACCTCCTTGCCGCTGCCGGTTTCGCCGTTCACCAGCACCGGCACGCCTTCGTTGAGCACGCGCACGGCGCGCGCCAGCAATGGGCGCACCACGTCGTCGTTGTCGACGGGGGCGGCGTTCGCGGTCATCACCTGCCGCGCGCCGGAGCGGCCCGTGCCGCTGTTCGCCGTGCCCGTGCGCTCCATGACGGTCGCGATCTGCCGTCCGCCCGGCAGCGTGAGCAGGCTGCGCCGGTGCTCCATGCGTGGCCACTGCGCGCCCAGGAATTCTTCGGCATCGAGGTCGAGCAGGCCCTCCCACGTGCGCCCGAAGAGGTCGAGCGCCACGCGGTTGGCCGCCACGATGCGCCCGCCCTCGATCACCATCAGCCCTTCGCGCGCGGTGCCGATCAGCGCGGGCCGCGCATGGAAGCGCAACACATGGCCCGAGGCCTCGGCCAGCAGCATGCGGTGCTCGACCTGCTGCGCCGCCATGCGCACCAGGCCCAGGGCGTGGTGGTTCACGCGCGCGGTCTCGCCCGAGATGTCGAGCGCGCCGGCCAGCTCGCCGCGTCCGCTGAAGATGGGCGCCGCCGCGCAGCCCAGCCGGCCGTTCTGTGCCAGGTAATGCTCGCCGCCCAGCACCATCAGTGCCTCGCGCTCGGCCAGCGCGGTGCCGATGGCGTTGGTGCCGCGGTGGCTCTCCGACCACTCCACGCCGGGCTGCAGCGCCACGCGCTGGGCCTTGGGCAGGAAGTCGGGGCTGCCGATCTCCTCGAGGATCAGGCCGCTGGCGTCCGACAGCGCGACGATGCAGCCGTTGCCCACCGCGTGCTCGGCGAGCCCGTCGAGCTCGGGCTGCGCGCAGCTGAGCAGGCGCATCGCCTGCTCGCGCCGCTCGTTGAGCAGCGAAGGTGCCATGGGCGTGGGGTCGATGCAATGCGGATCGACCGGCCGGCTGCGCTGCCACGAGCGCGAGATGTGCGGCGCGATCCACGGCGCCGGGTCGCGGCCCTGCGCGAAGAACAGCTCGCGCGCCTGCGCGACGCTGACCGATGGCGCGGAAGCTTCACTCGTCATGCGTGACTCCGTGGACGGGGATTGCCGGCGATTCGCCTTGTGCGACATCGTAGTCGCCGCCGTCGCGCCCATCTGTCGCAGATTGCGAATGGAAACCCTCTGCGCGGGCCGCGCCCCTGTGGCGCGAGGCTTGGGGATTGTCCCGATCCGCGCGGGTATGCCGCTTGCGGTGCCTGTGCGGGCCGCCGCATGTCGCGGTGCCCGTTCATACCTTACCCAACGGAGACAACCCATGGACATGCTCGAACCGGGCAAATTCGGTACCGCAGTGCCTTTCAAGAAGCGCTACGGCAACTACATCGGCGGCGAATGGGTCGCGCCGGTGGAGAACCAGTATTTCGGCAACATCACGCCCGTCACCGGCAAGGTCTTCTGCGAAGTGCCGCGCTCCAGCGCCACCGACATCGAGCGCGCACTCGACGCCGCGCACAAGGCCAAGGGCGCCTGGGGCCGCACCTCGACCACCGAGCGCGCCAACATCCTGAACCGCATCGCCGACCGCATGCAGGAAAACCTGGCCATGCTGGCCGCCGCCGAGACCTGGGACAACGGCAAGCCGATCCGCGAGACCATGGCCGCCGACCTGCCGCTGGCCATCGACCACTTCCGCTACTTCGCCTCGTGCATCCGCTCGCAGGAAGGCGGCATCAGCGAAATCGACCACGAGACCTTCGCGTACCACTTTCATGAGCCCATCGGCGTGGTCGGCCAGATCATTCCGTGGAACTTCCCGATCCTCATGGCCGTGTGGAAGCTCGCGCCCGCGCTGGCGGCCGGCAACTGCGTGGTGCTCAAGCCCGCCGAGCAGACGCCGGTGTCGATCCTGGTGCTGATGGAGGTCATCGGCGACCTGCTGCCGCCGGGCGTGCTCAACGTGGTCAACGGCTTCGGCGTGGAGGCGGGCAAGCCGCTGGCGTCGAGCAACCGCATCGGCAAGATCGCTTTCACCGGCGAGACCACCACGGGCCGGCTGATCTCGCAGTACGCGAGCCAGAACCTCATTCCGGTGACGCTGGAGCTGGGCGGCAAGTCGCCCAACATCTTCTTTGCCGACGTGATGGAGCGCGACGACGCTTTCTTCGACAAGGCGCTCGAAGGCTTCACGATGTTCGCGCTGAACCAGGGCGAGGTCTGCACCTGTCCGAGCCGCGCGCTGATCCAGGAATCGATCTACGACCGCTTCATGGAGCGTGCATTGAAGCGCGTGGCCGCGATCAAGCAGGGCAGCCCGCTCGACGCGGCCACCATGATCGGCGCGCAGGCCTCGAGCGAGCAGCTGGAAAAGATCCTGTCGTACCTGGACATCGGCCGGCAGGAGGGCGCGCAGGTGCTCATCGGCGGCGAGCGCCAGCAACTCGACGGCGACCTGGCCGACGGCTACTACGTCAAGCCGACCGTGTTCCGCGGCCACAACAAGATGCGCATCTTCCAGGAGGAAATCTTCGGCCCGGTCGTGTCGGTCACCACCTTCAAGGACGAGGAAGAGGCGCTGGCGATTGCCAACGACACGCTCTACGGTCTGGGCGCCGGCGTGTGGAGCCGCGACATGAATCGCGCCTTCCGCATGGGCCGCGGCATCCAGGCCGGCCGCGTGTGGACCAACTGCTATCACCAGTACCCGGCGCATGCGGCCTTCGGCGGCTACAAGCAGTCGGGCATCGGACGCGAGAACCACAAGATGATGCTCGACCACTACCAGCAGACCAAGAACCTGCTCGTGAGCTACAGCGAGAACAAGCTGGGCTTCTTCTGATGACCGGCGAGGTCCTGCGCGTCACCGCGACCGATGCGGCGCTCGCGCTCATCGACGACCTCGCCGCCAGGCACGGCCCGCTGATGTTCCATCAGTCGGGCGGCTGCTGCGACGGCAGCGCGCCCATGTGCTACGCGCAGGGCGAGTTCATCGTGGGCGACTACGACCGGCTGCTGGGCCGCATCGGCGGCATGCCGTTCTACATCAGCGGGCCGCAGTTCGAGTACTGGCAGCACACCCAGCTGATCATCGACGTGGTGCCGGGGCGCGGCGGGATGTTCTCGCTGGAAGGGCCGCTGGGCGTGCGCTTTTTGACGCGCTCGCGGCTGTTCACGGAGGCGGAATGGGCGGTGCTCGAGGCGGAGGCGGCGGGGTAGGGCCCCGGCCGGTCGTCAGTTCGACGAGGCGAGCAGCTGCCGCACCAGCAGCTGCGTCGCCGGCGTCAGCGCCGCGCCCGTCTTCGTCGCCATCAGCAGGCGCCGCGTGGCCCACGTGTCCTTCAGGTGCACCACCTTCAGGTCGAGCGCCGCCACCTGCGCCTTGCAGGCGGCCAGCGGCACCACGCCGATGCCGAGGTTGGCCGCGATCATGTGGCACATCGCATCGAAGCTGCGCACCTGCACGCGCAGGCGCATCGGAATGCCGGCCTGTTCGGCCGCGCGCGAGGTCAGCTCGAGCAGCGAGCTGCTGCGGTTCAGCCCCACGAATTCGTGTGCCAGGCAGGTCTTGAAGTCGACCTGCTTCGCACGCAGGCGCGCCAGCGGATGCGGCCTGGCGCACAGCACCACGAGCTCGTCGGTCTGGAAGGGCGCGACGTCGAGGCCGTAGGCGGGTGTGTTCTCGGCGAACACGCCGACGTCGGCGAGGCCGTCGACCAGCGCGCGCACGATGTCGCCGCTCAGTTGTTCCTCGACCTCGACGCGGATATCGGGATGCTGTCCCAGGAAAGCCGCCAGCGTGGTCGGAAGGAACTCCGTCAGCGCCGACATGTTGGCCCACAGCCGCACATGGCCGCGCACGCCGCTGGCGTAGTCGCCCAGCTCGTTGCTGAACTGCTCGAAGCCCTGGAACAGGCGCATCGCATGCTGCATCGCCACATGCCCGGCCGGTGTGAGCGCGATGCCCTGGGCGCTGCGTTCGAGCAGCTTGGAGCCCGTGGCGGCTTCGAAGTCGGACAGGCGCCGGCTCGCCGCCGAGAGCGCGAGGTGACACGCTTCCGCGCCCTTGGTGATGCTGCCCGACTGCGCCACGGCGCAGAACAGGCGCAGCGTCACGAAATCGACACGCGCGGGGTTGATGGTGCTGGCCATCGGCGGATTCTAGAGAGCGCGCCAGTGCCGAAAGTCATGCGCACGGGTTAAAAGAATTTTTGACATGTTATGTCGCTGCACCTATAGTGAATCCATCGAAGCATCGCGCGCTTCCCACGGTAGACAACCCAAAGGAGAGGTATGCAATCACTGCTGGATCAACTCGAAGGCCTCGACGTGCTGGCCGGTGCCGCGATGGGCGGGCTGTCTGTTCAGCTGCAGCCGATTCCGGGCAGTACGCCGGTGGTGCAGGTGAGCATCGAAGGGCGCGATGAGCTGCCGATCTTCGTCACCAGTTCCGACATGCAGATCATCTGCATCTGCTACCTCTGGACCGAGGAAGACGTGAAGCCTGCGCGGCGCACCGAACTGCTCGAATCGCTGCTCGACCTCAATCCCTCGGTCCCGCTGTCGTCCTTCGGGCGCGTCGGCGGGCGCTACGTGCTCACGGGAGCGCTGGGGCGCAACGCGAGCGTGGAAGACATCGCACGCGAAGTGGCCGTGCTCAGCGACAACGCGCTCGATGCCCTCGACGCCTTGTCCGAATTCCTGAACTAAGCGGAGATCACATGACAGTCATCAAGAAGCTGGTCACCTTGCTGCGCGGCAGCGCCCGCGAAATCGGCGAGAGCGTGATCGACAGCAACGCCACGCGCATCTACGAGCAGGAAATCATCGACGCCAAGCACAGCATCGAGAAGGCCAAGGGCGACCTCACGGGCGTGATGGCCAAGGAGATGCAGTCGGCCCGCGAAATCGAACGCCTGAAGGGCGAGGTCGCGCGCTACGAAGGCCTGGCGCTCGAAGCGCTCAACAAGACCCAGGAAGGCCTGGCGCTCGACGTGGCGGCCAAGGTCGGCACGCTCGAGCAGGAGCTCGAGGAGCAGGCCAAGGCCCATGCTTCCTACGCGCTGCAGGTGTCCCGGCTCAAGGACCTGATCAAGTCGGCCGAGGCGCGCATCCGCGAGCACGAGCGCGAGATCGGCATCGCCAAGACCACCGAGAGCGTCTACCGCGCCACGCAGTCGATCTCCGAGAACATCGGCAGTGGCGGCTCGCGCCTGGCCAGCGCACGCGAATCGCTGGAGCGCATCCGCTCGCGTCACGAAGACCTGTCCGACCGCATGGCGGCGGGCCAGCAGCTCGAGGACGAGTTTGGTCACAGCGCGCTCGAGAGGAAGCTGGCCGCGGCAGGCATCGGCAATGATGCCGACCGCACCGGCAAGGTGATGGAGCGCATCCGCGCCCGGCAGGCCAAGCCGGCCGAACCGCCCAAGCCGTCCGAACCGGCGTCGGAGTGACGATGGTGCGGGTCAAGCCGGTACGCTGGCAGGGCTCGGACGAGGCGATCCGCGCGGTCCAGGTGGCCTTCGACGTGGAGGAGGCCGTGCTCGAGGCCGTGCGCACCGCGGCCTTCGAGCAGCATGTGTCCACGCCCGACCAGATCCGGCAGGTGCTGGGCCTGGCGACCACCTCGAAGCCGAAGCGGCCGCGTCTCACGGTGTCGTTGAACACGGCCGACTACGAATTTCTGGCGGCGCGGTATGGTCTGTCACCTGACGACCGCCTGGCCATCAAGGAGAGGGCCACGCGCGAACTGATTGCCTTTGCAGGCAAGGCGAACAAGAAGAACACCGGCACGAAGAAGCCGGGCGGCAGGTAAGAAGAAAAGAGAACAACAACCAACCCGCACGCGGGAGGATCAATGGGCGATTTCATGGGAGCGGTGACGGGGTACCCCACCGCGATCTACACGGTGCTGCTCGGCGTCGTGGTGATCTATTGGGTGCTCGCGGTGGTCGGCATGGTCGACTTCGAGAGCAGCGGGATCGACGTCGACCTGCAGACGCATGCCGACGGCGACACCAGCGACATGGGCCAGATCGCGAGCTACGTGGTCGCCTTCGGCCTGAACGGCGTGCCGTTCTCGGTGGCCGTGAGCCTGCTGGTGCTGGTGGCCTGGACGCTCTCGTGCCTGGGCGGCGAGTGGCTGCTGCCGCTGGTGCCGACGATCGTGCTCAAGCTGGTGGCTGGCACGGTGCTGCTGGTGGCCAGCGCGGCCCTCGCCATCCCGGTGACGGCGGTGGCCATCCGACCGCTCAAGGGTCTCTTCGTGAGCCACACGGCCGTGAGCAATGCGGCGCTGGTGGGCCAGGTCTGCCGCGTCGTCACCGGCGTGGTGAACGAGAAAGACGGCCGCGCCGAAGTGGCGCGCCGCGGCGCCAGCCTCAACATCCGCGTCTGGGCGCCCACGCCCAACGCCCTCAAGCGCGGCTCGCACGCGCTCATCCTCGAATACGACGAGGTGGCCGCGCGCTACCTCATCGCGGCGCACGAAGACATCGTCTGAGAAGGCGTGAACGAACCCGCCATGTCCGTTCATCGGCCACGCCGGATTCACTCACACCTTCTGCCCGCGCGCATCCCTCACCCAAGTTCGTTCGCTCGCTCTTAAAGCATCTGGAGAAAAAATGGAGCCCATCATCTTCGCCGTGGTCATACTGGCCGTCGTCATCCTCGGCCTGTTCGCGATGTTCGCCAAGTTCTATCGCAAGATCGAACAGGGCCACGCCCTCATCGTGAACACGCTGCGCGCCGAGCCCGAGGTGACCTTCACCGGCCGCATGGTCTACCCGATCATCCACAAGGCCGAGCTGATGGACATCTCGGTCAAGACCATCGAGATCGACCGCTCGGGCAATGAGGGCCTCATCTGCCGCGACAACATCCGCGCGGACATCAAGGTGAAGTTCTTCGTGCGCGTCAACAAGACCGCCGACGACGTGCTGAAGGTGGCGCAAGGCATCGGCTGCGCGCGGGCCTCCAACCACGAGACGCTCGAAGAGCTGTTCTCGGCCAAGTTCTCCGAAGCGCTCAAGACCGTGGGCAAGTCGATGGACTTCGTCGACCTGTACCAGGCGCGCGACGGCTTCCGCGACGAGATCATCAGCCAGATCGGCAACGACCTCTCGGGCTACGTGCTCGAAGACGCCGCCATCGACTACCTCGAGCAGACCCCGCTGTCGGAGCTGGACGCCAACAACATCCTCGATGCGCAGGGCATCAAGAAGATCACCGAGCTGACGGCGGTCGAGCACGTGCGCACCAACGAGCTGCGCCGCAACGAGGAAATGCAGATCAAGAAGAAGAACGTCGAGACGCAAGAAGCGTTGCTCGAGCTCGAGCGCCAGCAGGCCGACGCCACCGCGCGCCAGCAGCGCGAAATTGCCAGCGTGCGTGCCCGCGAAGAAGCCGAGACCTCCAAGATCCAGTCCGAAGAGCGCACCAAGTCCGAAACCGCGCGCCTGATGGCCGAGCAATCCGTCTCGGTGCAGCAGGAGAACGTGCAGCGCGAAAAGGAAGTGGCCGAAAACAACCGCAAGCGCGCGGTGGCCATCGAGGAAGAAAAGGTCACGCGCGCCCGCGACCTCGAAATTGTCGATCGCGAGAAGGAAGTGACCCTGCAGCGCATCGAGAAGGACAAGGCCGTCGAAGTGCAGAAGAAGGCGATTGCCGACGTGATCCGCGAGCGCATCGTGGTCGAGCGCACCGTGGCCGAACAGGAAGAAGCCATCAAGGAGCTGCGCGTGGTCGCCGAGGCCGAGCGCACCAAGAAGTCGGTCGTGATCATGGCCGAGGGCCAGGCCGAAGAGAAGATGGTGCTCGACGTGAAGGCCGCCGAAACGCAAGAGAAGCGCGCCCGCCACAAGGCCGCCGAAGAACTCACGCTGGCCGACGCCAAGCTCAAGGTGGCCGAACGCGACGCCGAATCGAAGAAGCGCGAAGCCGAAGGCGTGGAAGCCATTTCCGCCGCACCGGGCCTGGCCGCCGCCAAGGTCGAAATTGCCACGGCCCAGGCCAAGCTCGCAAGCTTCGAAGCCGAGGCTTCGGGCAAGGAAAAGCTGGGTCTGGCCGACGTGCATGTGCGCCAGGCCGATGCCGACGCGATCCTCAAGGCCGGCCAGGCCGACGCGCAGGTCATCGAAGCCCGTTCGCAGGCCGAAGCCGCCGGAATGCGGGCCAAGTTCGAGGCCGAAGCCTCGGGCAAGGAAAAGCTCGGCCTCGCCGAAGTCAACGTGCGCACGGCCGACGCCGAGGCCACGCTCAAGTCGGGCCAGGCCGATGCGCAGGTGATCGAAGCGCGCTTCAACGCCGAGGCCAAGGGCCTGCACGAGAAGTTCGAGGCCATGAAGTCCATGAGCCCCGAAACCCGCGACCACGAAGAATTCCGCATGCGCCTGGAAAAGTCGCACATCGAAACCATGAAGGGCATCGATGCGCAGACGTCCATCGCCAAGGAACAGGCCGACGTGCTGGGCACCGCGCTCGCCAACGCCAAGATCGACATCGTGGGCGGCTCGGGCGACTACTTCGACAGCTTCGTGCGCTCGCTCTCCGTGGGCAAGGGCATCGACGGTGTCATCTCCAAGAGCCAGGCGGTGCAGGTCGCCTTCAAGGAGCAGCTCTCGGGCGAGCGCGACGTGGTGAAGGACCTGCGCGACATCGTCGGCGCGCTGGGCAATTCGTCGGGCGAAATCCAGAACCTCAGCGTCGCCTCGCTGATGAGCAAGATCGCCAACGACGGCACCGAAAGCCAGAAGTCGGCGCTGCAGAACCTGATCTCCTCCTTCCGCAACTGAGCCGGGGGCGCGCGATGAACCCGAACCTGAAGTGCAGTTGCGCCGCCCATGCCGCGATGCAGCCCGTCGCGCTCGCCGAAGCCTTGCTCGGCGTGCAGTGCGGCGACTGCCACGGCATGGTGATGGACATGGACGACTGGCGCAGCTGGAAGGCCGCCGACCCGAAGCGCGTGCCGCATGAGGTCGACGACGAGGTGATCGAAGTGTTCGACGTCGCCGCCGTGCGCCACTGCCCCGAGTGCGAGCGCCTGATGCAGCGCCTGCGCGTGAGCGCGGGGCCCGACTTCCGCATCGACCGCTGCGTGGCCTGCCAGAACCTCTGGTTCGACCAGGGCGAATGGCGCGCCCTCGTGAGCCGCGGCCTGGCCGGCCGGCTCGACGAGCTGCTGTCCGACGGCTGGCAGCGCCGGCTGCAGACCGAGGAGGTGCGCGAGGCGCGCCTGGCCGCGCTGCGCCGCCGCTACGGCGACGACTGCATCGACGAGCTGGACCGCATCCGCGCCTGGCTCGACACCCAGCCTCACCGCGACGAATTGCTCGCACTGCTGCGCGCGGACTGACCGCGCCGATCCATGCAACCCACCGACGACACCGCAGCGCCGCCCGGCGCCCAGGCCCCCATCGACCCCACCGAAGCGCTGGTCTCCGGCAGCGGCAGCTACGACCTGCTGAAGAAGCGGCTCGAAACCCAGGGCGAGGGCCTGCTCAAGAAGACGCAGGCGCTCAACGAGCAGCGGCTGGCCGAGTTCGGCCGCTCCGACCAGGCGCTGATTTTGCGCACCCGCGCACGCACCGAGAACAACGCCGTGGCGCGCGACATCGTGCGCATCGGCGACCTGCTGCTGTTCGGCTACAACGTCTTCATCGGCCTGCGCAAGGAGACGGCCGTGGGCGATGTGTTCGGCCTCTACCGGCTCGCGACGGCGGGCGAAGCCGCCACCGAGAACGACGAGCTGCAGCCCGTGCCGCTGGCGGGCAGCTTCCTCGAAGACGCGCGCTTCACCTCCGACTTCCGCGAGCTCTACGCCTACTACAAGCAGGCCACGCTGCTGCAGCTGCGTGTGACGCAGGACAAGCTGCTCGCCTCGTTCCAGATCGGCCAGCAGCTGCACGACGTGCGCGTGTTCCGCTGGGCCATCGAGCGCAACGGCGGCATTCACTACATCGACAACCGCGGCGAGCGCGACATCGCCTTGCCCGCGAGCCACGATTTCGAGTGGACCGTCGCCACGCGCGAAGACCACGTGGGCGGCAAGCACCCGCACGTGAACGTGCTCGATACGGTGTTCGTCGAGACGCTGGGCGGCGACCTCACGGTCAAGATCGAGAACAACACCGAGACCGGCCTGGGCATCTACAGCGAGCCGGTGGAAGACAAGAGCCAGTCGCTCACCGACGCCGAGATCGCCTGGGCCAAGCTGGGCATGCTGATCCTGCTGCGCGTGAAGCCCTACCGCGAGCAGGTCACGCGCTACCTGGTGTTCAACATCCGCACGCAGCAGGTCGAGCGCATTGACGCCATCGGCGGTTCCTGCGTGCAGCTGCCCGAAGACCACGGCATCATCTTTCCGGGTGGCTACTACCTGCAGTCGGGCGAGTACAAGCGCTTCGACCTGCCGGCCGAGGTGGTGGAAAACCTGCGCTTCAAGCGCATGCTGCGCTCGCCCAACGGCGAGGACGTGGCCTATGTGTTCTACGACCCGAAGCCCGGGCGCTATGCGCTGTTCAACTACAACCTGATCGACAAGAAGCTCGCCACGCCGATCATCGCCAACGGCTACGCGCGCTTTGCCGATGGCCGCATGCTGGTGTTCAACGGCGACGACGTCGAGCCCACGCGCGTGCACCCGATGCAGCTGTGGCAGACGCCCTTCGCCAGCGAAGAGCACGTGAGCGCGCAGCCGCCCGCCACCGGCTTCTTCGGCAAGATCGGCAACGCCGAACTGGTGCGCGGCGTGAGCGACCTCATGGGCATCGCCCGCGCGGTGCGCGAGCAGGCGCCCACGCGCGCCGCCTACGAAGACCTGATCCGCCAATGCACCCGCGTGAGCGACGCCTACTTCTGGCTCGACGCGCCCGAGGCCACCGGCCTCATGGGTGAGTTGCGCAGCATTGCCGAGGTGGCGCGCAGCACGCTGGCCGAGTTCGAAAAGGTCGACACCATCCGCCGCGAAACCGCGCGCGCGCTGGCCCGCGCGGAAGACGAGCAGCACGCGCTGCTGGTCGACATTGCCAGCACCCTCTGGCGCGCCCCCGACGATTTCGTGAAGGCGCTGGGCCGGCTGCGCGAGCGGCGCGGCGCGCTGCAGATGCTCAAGGAGCTGCGCTATGCCGACCTGCCGCGTATTGCCGCGATGGACGCCGCGCTCGAGGTCGAGCAGCAGCGCATCGGCGAACGCGCGATGCAGTTCCTGGCGGCCGACACGGCCTTCCACGGCCAGCGCCAGGCGCTGGACAAGCTCGCGCTCGAACTGCCCAACCTGGCCATGTCGCCCGCGCTCGGCCAGATGCTGGTCACGCTCGACGAGCAGGCGGCCGGCCTCGACCTGCTGACCGAGCAGCTGGGCAGCCTGCCGGGCGGCGATGCGGTGATCCGCACGTCGATCCTCGACCGCATCTCGCTGATCTACGCCGACATCAACCGCATGCGCGCCGATGCGCGCGCGCGGCGCAAGTCGCTGGGCGCGACCGAGGCGCGTGCCGAGTTCGGCGCGCAGTTCAAGCTCTTCAGCCAGGCGGTCGAGAACGCGCTGGAATTCGCCGACACGCCCGAGAAGTGCGACGACGCGCTCACGCGCCTGCTGGCCCAACTCGAGGAAATCGAAGGCCGCTTCGCCGAGCAGGAAGACTTCCTGGCCGACATCGCCGAGAAGCGCGAGACCGTGTACGAGGCGCTGTCCGCGCGCCGCCAGAGCCTGGTCGACGCCCGCCAGCGCCGTGCGCAGGGCGTGGTCGACGCGGCAGGGCGCATCCTCGACGGCATTCCGCGCCGCATCGCGCAGTTCGGCGACCTGACGCAGGTCCACAGCTACTTCGCGGCCGACCCGATGATCGGCAAGCTGCACACGCTGATCGCCGACCTGCGCACGCTGGGCGCCGCGGTGCCGGCCGACGAACTCGACACGCGCCTGAAGACCGCGCGCGACCAGGCGCTGCGTTCCATCCGCGACAAGCGCGAGCTGGTGAGCGAGGGCGGCGACACGCTGCGCCTGGGCCGCCACGCCTTCACCGTGCACCGCCAGCCGGTCGACCTGACGCTGGTGGCCCGCGACGAGGGCATGGCCTATCAGGTGACGGGCACCGACTACCAGAGCCCGGTCGACGAACCCCGGCTGCTGCCGCTGCAGCGCTACTGGGACCAGTCGCTGGTGTCCGAGACGCCCGAGCTGTCGCGCGCCGAATACCTCGCGGGCCGGCTGCTGGAGGCGCTGCTCGACGGCAAGGCCGAGCGCACGTGGGCCGAGGTGCTCACGCTGCTGGCCGAAGACCCGCTGCATTCGCAGCTGCTCGACATGGTTCGCCGCTTCGCTGCGGCGCGCTACCAGGAGGGCTACCAGAAGGGCATCCATGACGACGACGCGATGCGCCTGCTGGGCGCGCTCGTCGGCATGCAGGACCAGGCGGGCCTGCTCGCCTGGGGCCCGACCGAACGCGCGCTGGCCTTGCTCTACTGGCAGCACGGCCACCTGATCGCGCACCGCGAATCGATGCTGCGCCGCGCGCGTGCCGCGATGCAGATGCTGGCGCTGTTCGGCCGGCGCGATGCGCTGGAGCAGCTCGAAGCCGATATCGCGCGCGCGCTGAACCACTTCGCCCGCGACGTGGTGCCCGACCTGCTGCCGCAGGCCGACACCGCAAACGACGAAACACGCGACGCGCACGACGGCCGCGTGACCACCTTGTGCGACCAGGCCGCCGCGTACCTCGTGCGCGAACTCGCCGGTCCGCATGGCGGCGAGACCTGGGCGGTGTCGGGCGCGGGCGAGGACCTCGCGGCGGCGTTGCTGCGCGAGCTGGAGCGTGGCGGCCGGCGCGATGCGTGGCAGCACGACCTCGACGCCGCACCGCCCGCCGAGCGCTGGCGCCTGGCGCGCGACTGGGTGCGCGCCTACGCGACGCACCAGGCGCCGCAATCGGCCGACTGGACCGACGACGCGGCCAGCGTGCTGGCCATGCCGTTGCAGCGCACCCGCGTCAACGCGGCGCTCGACCGCACCGTCGAGGGCCTGCGCGGCGAGCACCCGCGCGTCGCCGAAGGGCGCCTGACGCTGAACCTCAACGACTTCTGGCGCCGCTTCCTGTTCCACACGATGCACGCCGTGCCGGGCTACGAGGCGCTGCACAGCCTGCGCCACGAGCTGCTCGAACGCGAGAAGGCGCGGCTCAAGCTCAGCCAGTTCCAGGCCAAGCCGCTCTCGACCTTCGTGCGCAACCAGCTGATCGACGAGCTGTACCTGCCCATCATCGGCGACAACCTCGCCAAGCAGATCGGCTCGGCGGGCGAGGGCAGCCGCACCGACCGCATGGGTTTGCTGCTGCTGATCTCGCCGCCCGGCTACGGCAAGACGACGCTCATGGAGTACGTGGCCGACCGCCTCGGCCTGATCTTCGTGCGCATCAACTGCCCGGCGCTGGGCCATGGCGTCACGGCCATCGACCCGGTGAACGCGCCCAACAGCGCCGCGCGGCAGGAGCTGGAAAAGCTCAACCTGGGCCTGGCCATGGGCAGCAACGTGATGCTGTACCTGGACGACATCCAGCACACCAGTCCCGAGTTTCTGCAGAAGTTCATCGCGCTGGCCGACGGCACGCGCCGCATCGAGGGCGTGTGGAACGGCGAGCCGCGCAGCTACGACATGCGTGGCAAGCGCTTCGCGATCGTGATGGCGGGCAACCCGTACACCGAGTCGGGCGACGTGTTCAAGATCCCGGACATGCTGGCCAACCGCGCCGACATCTACAACCTGGGCGACGTGCTCTCGGGCCGCGAGGCGGCGTTCGCGCTCTCGTACATCGAGAACAGTCTGACCTCCAACCCCACGCTGATGCCGTTGGCCTCGCGCGACCCGAAGGACGTGCAGCTGCTGGTGAAGATGGCGCAGGGCCACGACGTGCCGAGCAGCGCGCTCTCGCACGCCTACAGCTCGGTGGAGCTGGAAGAGATCAAGGCGCTGCTGCAGCGGCTGTTCCGTGCACGCGACCTGCTGCTGAAGGTGAACCTCGCATACATCGAATCGGCCGCGCAGCAGGAGACCTACCGTGTCGCGCCGCCGTTCAAGCTGCAGGGCAGCTACCGCAACATGACCAAGCTCGCCGGCAAGATCACGCCGCTGATGCGCAACGACGAGCTCGACGCACTGCTGCGCGACCACTACCGCGGCGAAGCACAGACGCTGACCACCGGCGCGGAAGAAAACCTGCTGCGCCTGGCCCAGTTGCTCGGCAGCCCGACGCCGGAGGAGAGCGCCCGCTGGACCGCCATCTGCGACGAGTTCGTGCGCCAGCGCAAGCTCGGCGGCGCGGACGTGGACGGCAGCCAGCGCATCGCGAGCAGCATGCTCGACGTGGCGCGCGCGGTCGATGCACTCAAGCCCGAGCCCAAGCCTGCTGCCGAGGGACCGAACGAGAGCCAGCGCCTGGCCGATGCCATGCTGCAGATCGCCGTGACCTACCGCGAGCTGATCCTGCCGCTGGTGACCGCCACCGAGCGCCGGCTCGAGCTCGACCGCTCGATCAAGCAGGACATGGAGCGCCTCGCCGCCGAGGTGCAGGCCACGCGGGCCGCGCCCAAGCGCGTGCCACCGCCACCATCTCCGCCCAAAGCCGACAAGGATCACTGATGTCCGCATTGCCCGAACTGCTGGCCCAGCTCGACGCCACCCTGGCCGACACGCGCCTGAGCGACGACGAGCGCCGCGTGCTGGTCCACACCCTGCGCGAGGCCTCGCCCCCTGAAGACGGCCTGCGCCAGCTGCGCAACCGCGCCTTCGATCTCGTGCGCTCGCGCACCGCCGACCCCGAGCAGCTGTCGCTGCTCAAGTGGCTCGAAGGCGTGGTGCGCGCGATCGACACGGGCCGTTCGCCCGACAGCGTCACGGTGCGATCGCAGGCCTACTTCAGCCCCGGCACGGCCTGCCTGCAGGCGATCAACCAGCAACTGCGAACGGCGAAGCGCGCGGTCGACCTGTGCGTGTTCACGCTGTCGGACGACCGCATCACCGCCGAGGTGCTGGCGGCGCACCGGCGCGGCGTGACGGTGCGTTGCATCACCGACAACGACAAGGAATACGACCGCGGCAGCGACGTCGGCCAGCTGCGCGCGGCCGGCATTCCGGTGGCGGTGGACCGCACCGAGGCCCACATGCACCACAAGTTCGCGATCTTCGACGGCGCGCGGCTGCTCAACGGCAGCTACAACTGGACCCGCAGCGCCTGCGAGTACAACGAGGAGAACCTGGTGCTGAGCAACGACCCGCCGCTGGTGCGCCGCTTCGCGGACGAATTCGACACCTTGTGGAAAGAACTGCAGGCCCCCTGATGCCAAGACGAATCGACTACGACTGGGAACTGCCCGCCGCCATGCAGCAGCGGTTGGGCGGCAGCACCTACGGCGCGCAGCGCATCATCCACGAGCAGGAGCACCTGATGGTGATCCTGCACGAGCCGCCCTCGGGCACCGGCGCCGAGCGCAAGCCCATCGTGTTCCTGCGCAAGCCCGACGGCGCATGGCTGCATAAGGGCAACAACCCCGGCGAGCGCGCGCTGGCCAAGCTGCTCGAAAGCTACCGCGCGGCGTTCAGCACCTTCGAGATCCGCCACCAGGCCGCGGAGACCTCGGAAGACCTGTTCCAGATCCTCGGCCCGCTGATCCCGCTCACCCGCGCCGCGCGGAACATGCAGGACACCCTGCAGGCCGCGCGCGATGCGGTCAAGGGCGACCTGATGCTCATCGACCAGCGCGACCTCGCAGTGGAGATCGCACGCGGCTTCGAGCTGCTGCTGGCCGACACGCGCATGTCGCTCGACTACCGGCTTGCACGAGCGGCCGAGGCGCAGGCGCACTCGGCCCTCGAGATGAGCCGTGCGCAGCACAAGCTCAACACCATCGCTGCACTGACCTTTCCGCTCATGGCCATCGGCGCGGCCTTCGGCATGAACCTGCACAGCGGCGTGGAGAACCTGCCGTCGTGGGTGTACTGGCTCATCTTCGCGGCCGGCATCTGCCTGGGCGTGATGCTGCGCGGCTGGGTGAAGACGCCGGCCGAGCCGCCTGTGGTTGCCAGGCCAGCGTCCACGCTGAAGAAAAAGTAGGGCGCACCGCCGGGTCTTCGCGTTTCGCGAAGGCCTGCTGCCATCCGAGCAATTCCGTTCATCGCCATCTGTTCCTAGAGTCGGGGCAACCCACCTGGAGACAGAGAAAGATGAACGCACTCGAAGGCCTGAAGGTGCTGGAGCTCGGCCAGCTCATCGCCGGCCCGTTCGCCGGCAAGACGCTCGCCGAGTTCGGCGCCGACGTGATCAAGGTCGAGCCCGCCGGCGTCGGCGATCCGCTGCGCAAGTGGCGGCTGCTGCGCGATGGCACCTCGGTGTGGTGGGAGGTGCAGTCGCGCAACAAGCGCTCGGTGTGCCTCGATCTGCGCAGCGCCGAAGGGCAGGAGGCCGTGCGCGCCCTGGCGCGCGAAGCGGACGTGCTGATCGAGAACTTCAAGCCCGGCACGCTCGAAGGCTGGGGCCTGGGCTGGGAGCAGCTGCATGCGCTGAACCCGCGGCTCATCATGCTGCGCATCTCGGGCTACGGGCAGACCGGCCCCTACCGCGACAAGCCGGGCTTCGGCGTGCTCGGCGAATCGATGGGCGGGCTGCGCTACCTCAGCGGTGAGCCGGGCCGGGTGCCGGTGCGCGTGGGCGTTTCGCTGGGCGACACGCTGGCCGCGCTGCATGGCGTGATCGGCGTGCTCACGGCGCTGCACCACCGCACGGCGCACGGCGGCGAGGGCCAGTTCATCGACGTGGCGCTCTACGAGTCGGTCTTCAACGTGATGGAAAGCCTGCTGCCCGAGTACGACGCCTTCGGTGCCGTGCGCGAGCGGGCCGGCAGCGCCTTGCCGGGCATCGCACCGACCAACGCCTACCGCTGCAACGACGGCCACTACGTGCTGGTGGCGGGCAACGGCGACAGCATCTTCCGCCGGCTGATGCGCGCCATCGACCGCGCGGACCTGGAGAATGACGCAGGGCTCGTGCACAACGACGGCCGCGTGCTGCGCGTGGAAGAGATCGACGCCGCCATCGAAGCGTGGACCCTGCAGCGCAGCCGCGACGAGGTGCTGGCCGTGCTCGACGCGGCGGGCGTGCCGGTGGGGCGCATCTACACGGTGGCCGACATCGCGACCGATCCGCAGTACCTGGCGCGCGAGATGATCGTGCAAGCGCGCGGCTCCGACGGCGCGCTGCTCAAGGTGCCGGGCGTGGTGCCCAAGCTCAGCGCCACGCCGGGGCGCATCGCGCACGCGGCGCCGCGCCTGGGTGAACACACGGCGGACCTGCGGGGTGCGGGCTGGCCAGTGCGTGGCGTGGAAAGCGAGGCCGTATGAAAACCGGCAACGGCACGCGGCTGTTCATCAACGAGGTCGCCACGCGCGACGGCTTCCAGATGGAAAGCCGCTTCATTCCCACCGACGACAAGGTCGCGCTGATCGACCGGCTGAGCACGCTCGGCTACGCCAAGATCGAGGTCACCTCGTTCACTTCGGCCCAGGCCATTCCCGCGCTGCGCGACGGCGAAGAAGTGATGCAGCGCATCGCCCGCCGGCCCGGCGTGGTCTACACCGCGCTCGTGCCGAATGTGCGCGGCGCCGAGCGCGCGCTCGAAAGCCGCATCGACGAGTTCAACATCGTCATGTCCGTCAGCGAGACGCACAACCTCAGCAACCTGCGGATGATGCGCGAGCAGTCGTTCGCCCAACTGGCCGAGGTGATCGCGCTGGCGAAGCAGGCGAAGGTGCCGGTGAACGTGTCGCTCTCGTGCGTGTTCGGCTGCCCGATGGAGGGCGAGGTGCTGTTGGCAACGGTGCTGGGCTGGACCGACCGCTTCGCGGCGCTGGGCGTGCAGGGTCTCACGCTGTGCGACACCACCGGCATGGCCTATCCCACGCAGGTGCAGGCCGTGTGTGAGGCCGTGCGCGCACGGCATCCGGCATTGGAATGGACGGCGCATTTCCACAACACGCGCGGCATGGGGCTGGCGAACACCATCGCGGCGGTCGAGGAGGGCATCCGCCGGCTCGACATGTCGCTCGGCGGCATCGGCGGCTGCCCCTATGCGCCGGGCGCGACGGGCAACGTCGCGACCGAGGACGTGGTCCACATGCTGCAGTGCATGGGCTACGACACCGGCATGGACCTCGATGGCCTGATCGGCGCTGCGGCTGAACTCGAATCGCTCGTGCAGCACGCGCTGCCCGGCCTGGTCTCGCGCGCCGGCCACCGGCTGACGCGCCATGCGCCGCCGGCCGATTTCAACGCCATCGTCGAGCGCGCAAAGGCGCGCCCCATCAAGAAGGAGAACGCATGATCGATCACCTGGATCACCTGGTGCTCACGACCGCCAACGAAGAAGCCTGTGTGCGCTTCTACATCGAGGCGCTGGGCATGACGCTGGAAACCTTCGGCGCTGGCCGCAAGGCCTTTCGCTTCGGCCACCAGAAGATCAACCTGCACGTGAAGGGCCACGAGTTCGAGCCGAAGGCCGAGCTGCCCACGCCTGGTTCGCTCGACCTGTGCTTCATCGCCAGCGTGCCGCTCGAAGAAGTCATAGTGCGGTTGCAAGCGCAGGGCGTACCGATCCTCGAGGGCCCGGTGATGCGCACGGGCGCCACGTCGCGCATCCGCTCGGTCTACGTGCGCGACCCTGACCTGAATCTCATCGAGATTTCGGAGCTGGCGCCCTGACGCGCGCAGCCTGAAGACATCCACAAAAAACCACCGGAGACAAACCCATGAAACCCGCTCAACGCCTGCTCGCGGTCGGCCTCGCGCTGGCCGCCGCCGCCTCGCAGGCCGACACCTGGCCTTCGAAACCCCTGACCTTCGTGGTGCCGACGGCGCCCGCGGGCTCCACCGACATCATGGCGCGGCTGGTCGCCGACCCGCTGCAGCGCGCGTTAGGCCAGCCGGTGGTGGTCGACAACAAGCCCGGCGCCAGCGGCAACATCGGCACCGAGTTCGTGGCCCGCGCCGCGCCCGACGGCTACACGCTGCTGCTGCAGTACTCGGGCTACCACGTCGGCAACCCGTCGCTGTACCCGAACCTGCGCTGGAGCCCGACCAAAGACTTCGTGCCGGTGGCGATGGTGATGCGCGCGCCGCACGTGGTCGCGGTGAGCGGCAAGCTGCCGGTGAGCTCGATGAAGGAGCTCATCGAGTACGGCAGGAAGAAGGAGGGCGGTTTGTTCTACGCCTCGTCGGGCAACGGCTCGATCCAGCACATCGCCGGCGAGCTGCTGTCGCGCCAGACCAAGCAACCGGCCACGCACGTGCCGTACAAGGGCTCGGGGCCGGCCATCAACGACCTGGTGGCGGGCAATGTCGACATCTTCATCACCACGCCGCCCTCGGTCATCGGCCACTTCGCGGGCGGGCGCATCAAGGCGCTGGCGTACACGGGCAGCAAGCGGCACGCGTCGATGCCGAACGTGCCGACCTCGGCCGAGGCCGGGTTGCCGGGCTACGAGGTCGAGTCGTGGTTCGCGGTGTTCGCGCCGGCGAAGACGCCGCCCGAGGTGGTGAACAAGCTCAGCGCCGAGATCAAGAAGATCGTCGAGAGCGAGGCCTTCCGCAAGAAGGTGGACGAGCAGGGCGCCTTCGCGACCTACATGGACCCGGCCACGCTGGGCCGGTTCGTCGACCAGGAACTCGCGGCCTGGTCGAAGGTGATCAAGGGCGCCGACATCAAGCCGGAGTGAACGCCCCCGGCGAGGCTCAGGGCTTGACGCCCAGCACCGACAGGATCACCGCCGCGAGGCCGAGCGCCACGGGCACCTGGTGCCCGGCCAGCGCGCGGGCCTGGGCGACGGACAGCCTGGATTGCTGAAGGAGGTTCTTTTCCGAATGAAGGGGTGTGGACATGGTGTCTGCTCCTGTGTGGGGCGAACGGTGTGTTCGCGTGGGTTCCACGATAGGCCTCTCAACCGGCGATGGCGCATGGGTTTTGTCGACACGGCGTTTCCGTTTTCGCAACGATCCGGGGGTTCTGGCAGGGAACTTCTGCTCAGAACTCAGAATAGGGTCATGCAACGGAACGCACGAAACACACACATGAAGGGCTTGACGATGCGCAGGGCCGCCCCGGCGGATGCGGTGCCCTGGCCGCTCCTGTTCGACGCGGACGGCCCGCGCCCCGAGATCGAAAAGTACCTGCTGCGCGGCGAGCAATGGCTGGCCGAACAGGCCAGCGAAGTCGTCGGCCAGATGGTGCTCATGGCCACGCGCGTCGACACCTGGGAGATCATGAACATCGCCGTGGCCGACGCCCACAAGGGCCAGGGCATCGGCACCGCGATGCTGAAGAAGGCGAAAGCGCTTGCCAGGCAGCGCGGCGCGCACCGGCTCGAAGTCGGCACGGGCAACAGCAGTCTGCGCGAGCTGGCCTTCTACCAGCGCTTCGGCTTTCGGATCGTCGGCGTCGACGTCGACTACTTCGTGCGCCGCTGGGGCAAGGCGACGAAGCAGAACGGCATCCCGCTGCGGGACCTGGTCCGCATGGAGATGGTGCTGTCGCGCGACGCAGGCTGATCGCCCCGCACCACGACCGCGCTCAGTGTGCGCAGGACACTGGGTGCTTCCCGCAGCGAAATCAAGGAGGAGGGCGAAGCCCGGGGGACATTCGCGGAGGGAAGTACCCGGTGGCCTGTGCACGCGCCCTGAAAAGAATCACCCCGCGATCAACTTCTGCACCAGCTCCGCAGTCGTCGCCGCCGCGTACTTGCGCATCAACCGCGCCCGATGCAATTCAACGGTGCGATGGCTGATGCCCAGCGCCTTCCCGATCTCCTTCGAAGTCAGCCCGCGCATCACCTGCGCCGCTACCTCGCGTTCGCGCGGCGTGAGCTCGGCCTTCACCGCGCGGCGCGAGCCCAGGTCTTCGAAGGTCCAGATGCCGGCCTCGTGCGGCGCCGCGCGGTTCATCGCGTGGCCGGTGACGTGGCACCAGAAGGTCTCGCCGGCCAGCGCGCCGTGCAGCCCGCCCAGGCGCTTCATCATGCGGTTGTCGGCGTAGTGGCCGCTGGCGTTCAGAAAGGGCTCCATGCGCTTGCCGATGCGCTCGAACTCGGCCACGCTCGGGTACAGGATGCTGAACGAATGCCCGACCAGCGCGGAGGGCTCCGCGCCGAAAATTTCGCACACACGCTGGTTGCAGGCGACGATGGTGCGGTTGCTCGAGACCACCATGCCGACGGGTGCATGTTCAAAAGCCAGTCGGTAATCGATCTCGGGCATCGGGTGTCACCATTACGAAATACTACGTATACGAGTAGGTAGTATCGTTGAAGCCTTTCCCACCCACTCTCCACCACCCATCAAGGAGCCCGAGTGAACAAGATTTATCCCTCCGCAGACGCGGCACTCAAGGGGGTCGTGGCCGACGGGCAGACGCTCGCGGTCGGCGGCTTCGGCCTGTGCGGCATTCCCGAAGCGCTGATCGACGCGCTGAAGGATTCCGGCGTGCAGAACCTCACCGTCATCTCGAACAACGCGGGCGTCGACGGTTTCGGCCTCGGCAAGCTGCTCGAGACGCGCCAGATCAAGAAGATGATCGCGTCGTACGTGGGCGAGAACAAGGAGTTCGAGCGCCAGTACCTGGCCGGTGAACTGGCCCTCGAATTCACGCCCCAGGGCACGCTGGCCGAGAAGCTGCGCGCCGGCGGCGCCGGCATTCCGGCCTTCTTCACGAAGACCGGCGTGGGCACGCAAGTGGCCGAAGGCAAGGAACTGCGCGAGTTCGGCGGCGAGACCTACGTCATGGAGCACTCGCTGGTGCCCGACGTGGCACTGGTCAAGGCCGACGTGGCCGACAAGGCCGGCAACCTGCGCTTTCGCCTCACGGCACGCAATTTCAACCCCGCCGCCGCCATGGCCGGCAAGGTCTGCATCGTCGAGGTCGAGAAGATCGTCGAAGTGGGCGAACTGGCCCCCGACGACATCCACCTGCCGGGCATCTACGTGCACCGCCTGGTGCTCAACGCCACGCCCGAAAAGCGCATCGAGAAGCGCACCGTGAGCGCCTCGGTCGATGCCGCCGCCGCCAAGGTCGAGGCCCAGACCGCCATCGCCCAGGCCGCCGCCGCCGGCAGCGAATCGGCCGTGAAGGCCGTCAACAAGAAAGAAGGAGCCTGAGATGCCCTGGACCCAAGACCAGATGGCGGCCCGTGCCGCTCAAGAACTCGAAGACGGCTTCTACGTCAACCTCGGCATCGGCATTCCGACCCTGGTGGCCAACCACACCGGCACCAAGGAAGTCTGGCTGCAAAGCGAAAACGGCATGCTCGGCATCGGCCCGTTCCCGACCGAAGACAACGTCGACGCCGACCTCATCAATGCCGGCAAGCAGACCGTCACCACGCTGCCCGGCTCGGCCATCTTCGGCAGCCATGACAGCTTCGCGATGATCCGCGGCGGCAAGATCAACCTGTCGATCCTGGGCGCCATGCAGGTCAGCGCCAAGGGCGACCTCGCCAACTGGATGATCCCCGGCAAGATGGTCAAGGGCATGGGCGGCGCCATGGACCTCGTGGCCGGCGTGAAGCGCGTGATCGTGCTGATGGAACACGTGGCCAAGAAGAAGGACGGCACCGAAGACCTGAAGATCCTCGAGCAATGCTCGCTGCCGCTGACCGGCGTGGGCGTGGTCGACCGCATCATCACCGACCTGGCCGTGATGGACGTCGTGCCCGAAGGCCTCAAGGTGATCGAGCTGGCGCCGGGCGTGAGCTTCGACGCGCTGCAGGCCAAGACCGGTGCGAAGCTGATCCAGTAAGCAACCCGCACAAGGTCGCGAACGCAACGACAGCAACAAGGGCAGGGCCGCGCAAGCGGACCCTGCCTTTTTCATTTCTTTTTTCCTTCCCTGAAGGGGCGACGCATGGCAACGAGTGAAGAAGTCCTGGCCGGTCTCTGGCAACTGGCGGGGCTGCCCGCCGAGGCGCTGGCTTTCGCGCGGCTCACGGGCGCCGACCCGGTGCTGCCGTCGTCCTTCGCGGTCGGCCTCGCGGCGCAGGCCAGCATCGCCGCCGCAGCGCTCGCGGCCTGCGAGCTGGGACACCGGCGCGGCGTGGCGCGGCAAGAGGTGGCGGTCGACACGCTGCACGCCGCGCTCGACTGCACGGGCTGGTTCAGCCTCGACGGCCGCGTGCCCGATTTGTGGGACACCTTCTCGGGCGTGTACCGCTGTGCCGACGGCTGGGTGCGCATCCACGCCAACTTCAAGCACCACCGCGAAGGCGCGCTGTGCCTCATGAAGCTGGACCCGGCCAACGCCACGCGCGCCGACGCCGAGGCCGCGATGGCCGGCTGGCGCGCGGTCGATTTCGAAACGGCCGCCGCCGCGCAAGGCCTGGTGGCGACCGCACTGCGCCGCTTCGACGAATGGGACGCCTCGCCGCACGGGCAGGCGGTGGCGGCGCAGCCGCTCTTCACCATCGAGCGCATCGGCGATGCACCGCCGCGCGCGCTGCCGCCGCTGCAGGGCGACCAGCGCCCGCTCGAAGGCCTGCGCGTGCTCGACCTCACGCGCATCCTCGCGGGACCGGTCGGCGGCCGGGCGCTGGCGGCCTATGGCGCCGACGTGATGCTGGTCAATTCGCCGAACCTGCCGAACATCGAATCCATCGCCGACACCAGCCGCGGCAAGCTCTCGGCCCACGTCGACCTGTGCACTGATGAAGGCCGCGCTGTGCTGCACGGCCTCGTCGCCGACGCGCATGTCTTCGTGCAGGGCTACCGCCCCGGCGGCATCGCGGCGCTGGGCTTTGGCCCCGAGGCGCTGGCGCGCGAGCGGCCGGGCATCGTCTGCGTCTCGCTCACGGCCTATGGCACGCAGGGGCCGTGGGCCGATCGGCGCGGCTTCGATTCGCTGGTGCAGACCGCCATGGGCTTCAACCATGCCGAGGGCGAGGCCGCGGGCGACGGCAAGCCGCGCCCGATGCCGATGCAGATCCTCGACGAAGCCAGCGGCTACCTGATCGCCCTCGGTGCCGCGGCCGCGTTGTGGCGCCAACAGCAGGAGGGCGGCAGCTGGCATGTGCAGGTGTCGCTGGCGCAGACGGGCCAGTGGCTGCGCGGGCTGGGCCGCGTGGACGGCGGGCTGTCGATCGCGCGGGCCGATGTCGCGCCGTACGTCGAGACCTCCGCCTCGGGCTTCGGCGAACTGGCGGCGGTGCGCCACAGCGCGCAGCTCTCGCGCACGCCGGCCGCCTGGCCGCAGCCGTCGATGCCGCCGGCCAGCCATCCGCCGGTGTGGCCCGCCACTGCCGGGGGATGAGAAACTGGGCGCATGGCTTACCTAGACATCGACAACCTCCAGAGCATTTTTCTTGACGACGAGGCGCTGCGCGCACGGCATCTGCAGCGCCAGCCTTGCGGGGCCCTGAACATCACGAGCGGCCGCATCGTGGCCTGCGATCCCCTGGTGCAACCCGAGCGCGAGCCTTTCGTTCGCAGCGTGAGCGGGCGGGGCGCATTCCCCGTCGAGGTGCTGCAAGGCGGCGGCCGCCATGCGCTGGCCGTGCTGTGGCTGCGTGAACGCGGCGGCCTGCAGGCGAGCGATCTGCAATGGGAAGCGGCGCTGCTCGAAGGGCAGTCGCAGGATGAACTCGGCAGCGATGAGTTCTACGGCCACCCGGTCGATGCCGGCGTCGGCTGCTTCATGGACGTCGACGGCGCCAAGGCCATGGCGGAGCGCGAGGCGCGCGAGTCCGCCACCAATCCCGAGTACGTCAGCTACTACGACGATGTGCTCGGCGCCGACCTCGCTTCGGCCGACATCGCCGACCATTACCCGCTGGGCGCTGGCAGCGCGAACAACGTGCTGATCTTCAGCGCCGGCTGGGGCGACGGCAGCTACCCGAGCTTCTGGGCGCTCGATGCGGCAGGCGAGCCCGTGGCGCTCGTGACCGACTTCATGGTCATGCAGGGCGGCGACGCGCGCGACGAGGACGACAAGCGCAGCGACGCTTATGTGGCCAGCCTTTCGCCCGAGAAACTGGCGGCGCTGGAGGCGTTGGGTGCGGCGGCGGTCCAGGGTGATGCGGTGGCGATCCAGCCGCTGCTCGACGGCGGGCTCGCGCAGCCCAACGAGATCATTCCCTCGCTCGGCGAGACCGCGATCATGAGCGCCATCCGCATGAACCAGCTGGACGCGCTGCGCGTGCTGCTGGCGGCGCTGCCGGGCCAACTGCCGATGCCGCCCCAGTTCTATCGCATGGACGAGGAAGAGAGCTACATCGACTACGCGCGCCGGCTCAAGAAGCCGCGTGTGGAAGGGTTGATCGAACTGCTGGAAAAGGCTGCTGCACCAGCGGCCAAGCCTGGGTTCCTGAAGCGCCTGTTTTCCTGAGCGCGCGAGCCGGTCACCTGGCGTTCGCCGCGCTGTCAGGCAACAGCACCTGCTGTTGCGCCGTGGCCGTCGCGCGCAGAAATTCCCACACCGTCTGCATGCGCGCCAGGTGCTTCGTTTCCGCAGGCATCGACATCCAGAAGGTCCGCGTGAAGTTCGCCGCGTCCGGCAGCACCGGCTTGAGCGCACGGTCGTCCTGCGCGATGAACGCCGGCAGCACCGCAATCCCCGCGCCCGCCGCCACCGCCCGGTGCTGCGCCAGCACGCTGGTGCTGCGCAGCGCGAAGCTGTCGGGGCGGTGCAGTTCATCGAGGTACTGCAGTTCCTTGCTGAACAGCAGGTCGTCCACGTAGCTGATGAAGGTGTGGCCGCGCAGGTCTTCGCGTGTCTTGATGGGCTTGTGCGCGGCCAGGTACTGCTTGGATGCGTAAAGCCGCAGCGTGTAGTCGGTGAGCTTGGTCACCACCACCGGTCCGCGTGCCGGCCGCTCGAGCGAGATCACGATGTCGGCCTCGCGCCGCGACAGGTGCACCAGCCGCGGCATCGCGAGCAGGTCGATGGTGAGCTTCGGGTGCTGCACCGCGAACAGCGCCAGCTGCGGCGCCAGCACCACGGTGCCGAAGCCCTCGGTGGCACCGATGCGCACCAGCCCCGACAAGCCTTCCTGCGAGGCTGGCGCGGTGCTTTCCACGGCCTGGAAGGCGCTCTCCATCGCCTCGACCTGCGGCTGCAACCGGCGGCCCGCCTCGGTGAGCCGATGGCCGCCGGCCTCGCGCGAAAAGAGGGGCGCGCCCACCTCCTTTTCGAGCGCCTGGATGCGCCGCGCGACGGTGGTGTGGTCGACCTCCAGCCGGCGCGCCGCGCTCATCAGCGTGCCCGAGCGGGCGAGTTCGAGAAAGTAGCGCAGGTTGTCCCAGTCCATGTGCGTGCGGCCTCGTGCGGGGTGGCGTGCGGTGCTTTGCATTTTTGCAAAGCGATGACGCATATTTGTCTATTGTCATGGCAAATCTGCAAAGCTAGGATGCAGGCTGCACCGGTTCGAACCGGTCCCGTATTCACAGGAGACAAACCCCCATGGACGCCACCACCACCCCCTCGACCCAGGTCGCCACCGTCAAGCTGCTCATCGGCGGCAAGTTCGTCGAATCGAAGACCACCGAATGGCGCGACGTCGTCAACCCGGCCACGCAGCAGGTGCTGGCCCGCGTGCCCTTCGCCACGCAAGCCGAACTCGACGCCGCCGTGGCCTCCGCCAAGGAAGCCTTCAAGACCTGGCGCAAGACGCCCCTGGGCGCGCGCGCCCGCATCTTCCTGAAGCTGCAGCAGCTCATCCGCGAGAACATGGGCGAGCTGGCCGCGATCCTCACGGCCGAGCAGGGCAAGACGCTGCCCGACGCCGAAGGCGACGTGTTCCGCGGCCTCGAAGTGGTCGAGCACGCCTCGAACATCGGCAACCTGCAACTGGGCGAGCTGGCCAACAACGTGGCCAACGGCGTCGACACCTACACGCTGCTGCAGCCGCTGGGCGTGTGCGCCGGCATCACGCCGTTCAACTTCCCCGCGATGATCCCGCTGTGGATGTTCCCGATGGCCATCGTCACCGGCAACACCTTCGTGCTCAAGCCCTCCGAGCAGGACCCGATGGTCACGATGCGCCTGTGCGAACTGGCGCTCGAAGCCGGCGTGCCGCCCGGCGTGCTGAACGTGGTGCACGGCGGCGAAGCCGTCGTCAACGGCATCTGCGACCACAAGGACATCAAGGCGATCAGCTTCGTCGGCTCGACCAAGGTCGGCACGCACGTCTACAACCGCGCCACGCTGGCCGGCAAGCGCGCGCAATGCATGATGGGCGCGAAGAACCACGCCATCGTGATGCCCGACGCCAACAAGGAGCAGACGCTCAACGCACTGGCCGGCGCGAGCTTCGGCGCGGCGGGCCAGCGCTGCATGGCCGTGTCGGTCGCGGTGCTGGTGGGCGAGGCGCGCAACTGGGTGCCCGAGCTCATCGAGAAGGCCAAGACGCTGAAGATCGGCGCGGGCACTGAAAAGGGCGTGGACGTGGGCCCACTGGTGTCGTGCGCAGCGTACGACCGCGTGAACAGCCTCATCGAACGCGGCGAAGCCGACGGCGCCAAGCTGGTGCTCGACGGCCGCAAGCCCACTGTGCCCGGCTACGAGAAGGGCAACTTCGTCGGCCCGACGATCTTCACCGGCGTGAAGCCCAGCATGACGATCTACGAACAGGAAGTGTTCGGCCCCGTGCTGTGCATCGCCGACGCCGAGACCATCGACGAAGCCATCGAGCTGATCAACAGCAACCCGAACGGCAACGGCACGGCGATCTTCACGCAGTCGGGCGCCGCGGCGCGCCGCTTCCAGGAAGACATCGACGTGGGCCAGGTCGGCATCAACGTGCCGATCCCGGTGCCGGTCCCGATGTTCTCGTTCACCGGTTCGCGCGCTTCGAAGCTCGGCGACCTGGGCCCGTACGGCAAGCAGGTCATCATGTTCTACACGCAGACCAAGACCGTGACGGCACGCTGGTTCGACGACAGCACCGTGAGCCAGGGCGTCAACACCACCATCAGCCTCAAGTGAGGCAGGGGCTTCGCGTCGCAGCCTGGGCCGCCACGGCGGCGCTTGCCCTGCTGGCCGGCGGGGCGCAGGCGGCCGGCTCCGACGAGCCGGTCGACTGCAACCCCAACGGCAACCAGCAGCAGATGAACGACTGCGCGCTGCGCGATTTCCGCGCGGCCGACGCCGAGCTCAACATCCGCTACGGCGAGGTGATGAAGACGCTCTCGCCGCAGATGCGCGTCGCGCTGCGCACCGAGCAGCGGGCCTGGCTCAAGGGCCGCGACCCGGGGTGCAAGCGGGCCGCGAAGGCGAACGAAGGCGGCTCGATCTGGCCGCTGGTGTTCAACGCGTGCCTGGAAAAATCGACCCGCAAACGCACCGCCGAACTGGACCTCTGGAAGGGTCGTCAACCATGAATTTCGAACTGTCCGAAGAACAGAACGCCTTTGCGCAGACCGCGCGCGATTTCGCGCAGGCCGAGTTCGCACCGCACGCCGCGCAGTGGGACGCCGAGGCTGTCTTTCCGCGCGAGGCCATCGCCAAGGCCGGCGAACTGGGCTTTTGCGGCCTGTACGCGCCCGAGCGCATCGGCGGCCTGGGCCTGCCGCGGCTCGACTCGGCGCTGGTGTTCGAGGAAATGGCCGCGGTCGATCCGTCGACCACGGCCTTCATCACGATCCACAACATGGCGACGTGGATGCTCGGCACCTGGGCGACCGACGCAGTGGCGCAGCAGTGGGGCGAAGACCTCACGAGCGGGCGCAAGCTGGCGTCGTACTGCCTGACCGAACCGGGCGCGGGCTCCGACGCGGGGTCGCTGAAGACGCGCGCCGAACTGCAGGGCGCCGAGTACGTCATCAATGGCGGCAAGGCCTTCATCTCCGGCGCCGGCTCGACCGACGTGCTGGTGCTCATGGCCCGCACGGGCGGCGCGGGCGCCAGCGGCATCTCGGCCTTCGCGGTGCCGGCCGACGCGCCGGGCGTGAGCTACGGCAAAAAGGAGCACAAGATGGGCTGGAACAGCCAGCCCACGCGCACCATCAACTTCGACAACGTGCGCGTGCCGGCGCAGAACCTGCTGGGCAAGGAAGGCGAGGGCTTTCGCATCGCCATGAAGGGCCTCGATGGCGGGCGCATCAACATCGCGACCTGCTCGGTGGGCGCGGCGCAGGGCGCGCTCGACGCGGCGCGCCGCTACCTGCACGAGCGCCAGCAGTTCGGCAAGCCGATCGCGAGCTTCCAGGCGCTGCAGTTCAAGCTGGCCGACATGGCGACCGAGCTGGTGGCCGCGCGGCAGATGGTGCGGCTGGCCGCCAGCAAGCTCGACGCGGGCCATGCGGACGCGAGCACCTATTGCGCGATGGCCAAGCGCTTCGCGACCGATGCGGGCTTCAACGTCTGCAACGACGCGCTGCAGCTGCACGGCGGCTACGGCTACCTGAGCGAGTTCCCGCTCGAGCGCCTGGTGCGCGACACGCGCGTGCACCAGATCCTCGAAGGCACCAACGAAATCATGCGCGTCATCGTTGCGCGAAAATTGCTGGAAGGCGACAGCGATATCCGCTGAACGCGCCGCATCCAGGACCTGAAAACAATGACCGACAACGTAGTTCTCTTCAACGAAATCAAGACCGCCGGCGGCCAGCGTTTTGCCGTGGCCACGCTCAATGCGCCGGCTTCGCTCAACGCGCTGTCCGTGGACATGGTGCGCCTGCTCACGCCCAAGCTGCGCGAGTGGGCGGCCGACGCCGGCATCGTCGGCGTGCTGCTCGACGCGGCGGGCGAGAAGGCCTTCTGCGCCGGCGGCGACCTGCGCCAGCTGTACCAGACGCTGCTCGACTGCGGCCCCGCGCGCAACACCTACGCCGAAGACTTCTTCCGCGAGGAGTACGAGCTCGACCACCTGATCCACACCTTCCCCAAGCCCTTCCTGTGCTGGGGCCACGGCATCGTGATGGGCGGCGGCGTGGGCCTGCTGGCGGGCGCCTCGCACCGCGTGATGACGCTGCAAAGCCGCATCGCCATGCCCGAGATCAACATCGGCCTGTACCCCGACGTGGGCGGCAGCTGGTTCCTGCGCCGCACGCCGGGCCGCACGGGCCTGTTCCTGGCGCTCACGGCCGCCAACATCAACGCGCACGACAC
The DNA here is from genome assembly GCF_001591345.1 of Variovorax boronicumulans NBRC 103145. GTDB lineage: Bacteria > Pseudomonadota > Gammaproteobacteria > Burkholderiales > Burkholderiaceae_C > Variovorax > Variovorax boronicumulans. The sequence goes on from NZ_BCUS01000052.1 coordinate 37,397, forward strand.
CATCTTCTGCGGCCTGGCCGACGTGCTGGTGCCGCACGAGCGCAAGGGTGCGGTGATCGAGGCCATCGCGTCCACGCAGTGGGCCGGCGGCGACGCCAAGGCCGACCGCGCCACGCTGTCGCGCATCCTGGCCCAGGCGGGCGAGGGCGCCGAAATGCCCGCCTCGAAGGTGCGCGAGCACTACGACACCATCAACGCGCTGATGGCCGGCGACGACCTGCTCGACATCGCCAAGCGCCTGCGCAACGTGCAAAGCGACGACGCCTGGCTGCAGACCGCATCGAAGACCTTCACCAAGGGCGCGCCGAGCTCCATCGCGCTGAGCTTCGAGCTCTGGCAGCGCGTGCCGCGCATGTCGCTGGCCGAGGTGTTCCGCCTCGAGTACTGGGCCTCGCTGGGCTTTTGCGCGAACAAGGATTTCGCCGAAGGCATCCGCGCCGTGCTGGTCGACAAGGACCGCAACCCGCGCTGGAACCCCGCCACGCTCGAAGAGATCACGCCGGCCTTCGTCGAAGACCACCTGCGTCCGCGCGGCGAGATGCCGGCGGAACTGGCCTCGCTGACCTGACCGGCCCCATTCCCTGCACAGAACAACGGAGACAAGACACATGAAGATCGCATTCATCGGCCTGGGCAACATGGGCGGCCCGATGGCCCTGAACCTGCACAAGGCAGGCCACACGCTCAGCGCCTTCGACCTCTCGGCCGAAGCCTGCAAGAAGTTCGCTGCCGAAGGCCTGCCGATCGCGAAGTCGGCGGCCGAGACCGTGGCCGGCGCCGAGGTGGTGATCAGCATGCTGCCCGCCAGCGCGCACGTCGAGGGCCTGTTCCTCGGCGGCGCCGGCAAGCCCGGCCTGCTCGACAGCATCCAGGCCGGCACGCTCGTGATCGACAGCAGCACCATCGCCGCCGCCACGTCGCGCAAGGTCGCAGAAGCGGCCGCCGCCAAGGGCGTGGCGATGATCGATGCGCCCGTGTCGGGCGGCACCGGCGGCGCCATTGCCGGCACGCTGACCTTCATGGTCGGCGGCGACACCCAAGACCTGGAGCGCGCGCGCCCCGTGCTCGAGAAGATGGGCGCCAACATCTTCCACGCCGGCGCGGCAGGTGCCGGGCAGACCGCGAAGATCTGCAACAACATGCTGCTCGGCATCCTGATGATCGGCACCTCGGAAGCGCTCGCGCTGGGCGTTGCCAACGGGCTCGACCCGAAGGTGCTGTCCGAAATCATGCGCCGCAGCTCGGGCGGCAACTGGGCGCTCGAGAAGTACAACCCCGTGCCCGGCGTGATGGAAGCGGCACCGGCCTCGAAGAACTACGCTGGCGGCTTCGGCACCGACCTGATGCTCAAGGACCTGGGCCTGGCGCAGGAAAACGCCACCGCCGTGCGCGCGGCCACGCCGCTGGGCGGCCTGGCACGCAGCCTGTACGCGGCACACAGCCTCGCGGGCCACGGCGCGCTCGATTTCTCGAGCGTGCTGAAGCTGGTTCAGAAGGCCGGCTGAACGGCGCGCCGGCCGCGCCGCGCCATCGCGAGCAGCAGGCCGGCCGCCACGAGGTTGGCGCCGATCGCCACGAGGATCGGCAGCAGGTAGCTGCGCGTGAGGTCGAAGGCGAAGCCCGCGGCGCTCGGGCCGATCAGCGTGCCGATGGCCACGCTGGTGTACAGGATGCCGATGATCGCGCCGATGTGGCGCCCGCCGAACCAGTCCATCACCAGCGCGGGCAGCAGCGCGACGAAGCCGCCGTAGAACACGCCGTAGGCAAAGGCGAACAGGGCCAGCCCCCAGAACCCGCCCGACACGGCCCACACCACCAGCGACAGTGCCATGCCCGCCGACATCAGCGGCAGCGCATGGTCCCGGCCCATGCGGTCGGCCAGCCCGCCCAGGAAGAAACGACCCGCCGTGCTGCCCACGCCGATCGCGCCGAGCAGCAGCACCGCCGACGACGCGGCCACGCCGTGGTCGAGCGCGTAGGGCACCAGGTGCACGAAGGGCACGAACAAACCGAACGAGCTGATGAGGCAGGCCGCGTACAGCCCCGCGAAACGGCCTGAGCCGACCGCCTCGCGCACCGAGGCGCCGGGCGGCAGCGCGGTGGAAGCTTGCGCCTGCGGCGGATCGCCATCGGGCCCGAGGCCGCGTGCGCGCGGGTCGTTCTCGACCAGCAGCGCCATGCCCACGCCCACCACGGCCGCGAGCATGCCGAGCGCCAGGTAGGCGTCGCGCCAGCCCAGCGTGTCGATGAACCACGAGGCCAGCGGCGGCATGGCCAGCGTGCCCACGCCGATGCCGCTCACGGCGAGCCCCGAGGCGAAGCCGCGCTGGCGCACGAACCAGCGCTGCACCGCGCCGAGCACGGGCACGTAGGAGGCCCCCACGCCGAGACCCACCCCGAGCCCGTAGGCCCAGAAGATCTGCGTCAGGCTGCGCGCCTGCCCCGCGAGCACCAGCCCGAGGCCGACCAGCACCATGCCCGCGACGGCGAGCCGCCGCGCGCCCCAGCGGTCGGCGAGCGGGCCGCTGAACACGCCGAGCCCGAAGTACAGGAAGCCCGCGAGCGAGAACACCAGCGACACCTCGCCGCGCGAGGCGCCGAAGTCGCGCTGCAATGCATCGAGGAAGGCGCTGAAGGTGTAGGCGCAGCCGAAGCCCACGAACATGACGGCGAAGGCGCCGGCGACCACGAGCCAGCCGTGGAAGAAGCGGGGGCGTGGCGCGGCGGGGGAGTCGGGCGTGTTCGGCGATGTCATGGGGCGATCCGTGGTGGTGGTCGATCTTCAGGCCGTGCACCACCACGCACTGGCCGGATTCGGACGTGATCCTCCCGCCCTCGGGCTCACAGCAATTCGATCCCCGGCAGGCTCTTGAAGCAGCTCTCGCGCGTGACGCGCACGAAGTCGTCCAGCCAGGGCCGCGCCGACGTCGCCTGCGTGCAGGCCATGTACAGCCGCCCCGTCAGGCCCCGGGCGCCCACGCGGCGCGCCGTGACGTAGCCGCGGTCGAGGTAATTCTGCACCGCCCACAGCGGCAGCGTGGCCACGCCGCGCCCGCTGGCCACCAGCTGCAGCATCGCCACCGTGAGCTCGGTCGTGCGCCGGTGCGCGGGCTCGACGCCGGCGGGCGCCAGCACCTGGCGCACGATGTCGAGCATCTCGTCGGGCACGGGGTAGGTGATGAGCGTCTGGTCGGCGAAGTGCCGGGCCGTGAGGTGGGGCTTGGCCGTCAGCGCATGGTCGTTGGCCAGCAGCGCGACGATCTCGAAGCGGAACAGCGCGTGGTAGTCGACCGTTTCATCGGGGTCTTCCTCGGAGACGATCGCCACCTCGGCGCGGTTCTGCATCACCAGCGCGATCGGGTCGGGGTGGAAGCCCGAGACGATGTCCAGCTCGATCTCGGGCCAGCGCTGGCGGAAGGCGTCCATCGCGGGCATCAGCCAGTCGAAGCAGGTGTGGCACTCGACCACGATGCGCAGTTGCCCGCTGCGCCCCAGCGCGAGCCGCGCCACGTCGCGCTCGGCCTCTTCGACGAGCGGCAGCGCGGTGTCGGCCAGCTGCAACAACCGCAGCCCAGTGGTGCTGAACTGCGGCGGCACCGACTTGCGCTCGAACAGCTGCGCGCCGTAGCGCTCTTCGAGCAGCTTGATCTGGTGCGACAGCGCCGACTGCGTGAGGTTGAGCAGCTGCGCCGCGCGCACCAGGCTGCCGGTGTCGCGCAACGCGGCCAGCGTGCGCAGGTGGCGGATCTCGAGGATGGACTGCATCATGAAAATGATTCAAGCGAACTGGCAAAAGGTTTCGTTTGAATCATATGCGCCAAACGCCGACCATCACCGGTTTCCAAGACCAGCGACCGGATTACCTGCAATGACCACCCGTACCCACATCCTCGGCTTTCCGCGCATGGGCGCCCACCGGGAACTCAAGTTCGCCCTCGAGAAGCACTGGCGCGGCGAAACCGGCCACGCCGCGCTCGAAGCCGTCGGCGAGGCGCTGCGCGCGCGCCACTGGCAGGCGCAGCGCGACGCGGGGCTCGACTTCGTGACCGTGGGCGACTTCGCCTTCTATGACCACGTGGCCAACCACATCCAGCTGCTGGGCTGCGAGCCGGCGCGCTTCGGCTTCAGCGGCGACGAGCCCGAGCTGTCGCGCTACTTCAAGATGGCGCGCGGCGTGGAAGACGAAGCGGGCCACGTGCACGACGAGAGCTGCACCCACGGCGCCGAAGGCACCTTCGCGCTCGAGATGACGAAGTGGTTCGACACCAACTACCACTACCTCGTGCCCGAGTTCGATGCGGCCACGCAGTTCAGGCTGGCATCGACGCGGCTGTTCGACGAGGTCGCGCAGGCGCAGCAGGCCGGCCACGCGGTCAAGGCCGTGCTGCTCGGGCCGCTGAGCTTCCTGTACTTGGGCAAGGAAAAGGCGGCGGGGTTCGACCGCTTCTCGCTGCTCGAATCGCTGCTGCCCGTGTACGAGCAGGTGCTCGGCCGGCTCAAGCAGCAGGGCGTGGAATGGGTGCAGATCGACGAGCCGATCCTGGGCCTCGACCTGCCCGAGGACTGGCGCAATGCCTTCGAACGCGTGTACTGGCAGATCGCGCGCAACGCGCCGAAGCTGCTGCTGGCGAGCTACTTCTCGCCGCTGTCCGAGAACCTGCGCCTGGCCTGCCAGCTGCCCGTGGCCGGCCTGCACGTCGATGCCGTGCGTGCGCCGCAGGAGCTGACCGGCGTGGCCGACTGGCTGCCGGCGCACAAGGTGCTGTCGGTCGGCGTGGTCGACGGCCGCAACATCTGGCGCACCGACGTCGATGTGGCGCTGGGCAAGCTCAGGCCCGTGGCGGAGAAGCACCAGGGCGAGCTGTGGATCGCGCCGTCGTGCTCGTTGCTGCATGTGCCGTTCAGCCTCGCGGCCGAGACGAAGCTCCACACCGAACTGAAGTCGTGGCTCGCCTTCGCCATCGAGAAGCTCGATGAGCTGCGCGTGCTGCGTGCCGCCGTCGAGGGCAACGAAGCCTCGGTGGCCGCCGATCTCACGGCCGCCCG
>NZ_BCUS01000053.1 GCF_001591345.1 Variovorax boronicumulans NBRC 103145
GACCAGCTGCCCGCCCAGGCCGCCGCGCCCGAGGTGGCGCGCCGCCTGCCCGATGCGCCCGTGCTGCGCCAGGCCCGGCTCGAGGTCGAGCGCCGTCGCGCGCTCAGCGACCTGGAGCAGGCCAAGCGCATTCCCGACGTGACCGTGTCGCTCGGCGTCAAGCGCGTGCCCGCGTCCGAAGGCGAGGGCGGCGAGGCCGTGAGCAGCAGCCGGCGCAACCAGGTGGTGGTGGGCCTGTCGGTGCCGCTGCCGATCTTCGACACCAACCGCGGCAACATCGCCGAAGCATTGAGCCGCGAAGACAAGGCACGCGACGAACTCGCCGCCGCCGAGCTGCAACTGGGCGCCGACGTGGCCCAGGCCAGCGAGCGCCTGCGCTCGGCACGCGCCACCGCCGAGACGCTGCAGCGCGACGCACTGCCCGGTGCCGAGACCGCCTACCGCGCCGCCACCAAGGGCTTCGAGCTGGGCAAGTTCAGCTTTCTCGAAGCGCTCGACGCGCAGCGCACGCTGTTCCAGGTGCGCAACCAGTACCTCGTTGCGCTGGCCGAGGCGCACCGCGCGGCCGGCGAGCTCGACCGCCTGCTGGGCACCGGGGGCGACGACATCGCCTCGAACGCGACGCCGAACCCGACGCCGGTCGCGCGCTGAAGAAGAACACCGAACCGATTCCGACCATGACCACACCACACAACCGCACATCGTCCGCCGGCCGCAAGCAGTGGATCGCCATTGCCGCCGTCCTGCTCGCCGGCCTCGTTGCCGGCGCGCTCATCCTGCGCACCGCACCGTCCAAGCCCGAGGCGGGCGGCCACTCGGAGTCCGCCGGCCATGCCGACGGCGAGCACCACGAGGAAGACAAGAGCCACGCCAAGGGCAAGGAAGACGACCACGGCCATTCGCATGACGAAGGCCATGGCGACAAGGAACACCACGCGGAAGAAGGCAAGGATGCCGGCAAGGACGCGGGCAAGGAAGCGCCCGCATCGGCAGAGCCCCAGAAGGCCGCCGCCAACGCCCACAAGGAAGACGAAGAAAAGATCCCCTTCACCGACGAGCAGGTCAAGGCCGCCGGCATCGCGATCGACAGCGTCGGTCCGGCGCGCATCAAGACGTCGCTGCAGCTGCCCGGCGAGATCAAGTTCAACGAAGACCGCACGGCCCACGTGGTGCCGCGCGTGGCGGGCGTGGTCGACAGCGTGTCGGCCAACCTGGGCCAGGAAGTCAAGCGCGGCCAGGTGCTGGCCGTGATCTCCAGCCCCGCGCTCTCGGAGCAGCGCAGCGAGCTGCAGACCGCGCAACGCCGGCTGGCGCTGGCGCGCACCACCCACGACCGCGAGAAGAAACTGTGGGAAGAAAAGATCTCCCCGCAGCAGGACTACCTGCAGGCCGAGCAGGCCATGCAGGAGGCGCAGATCGCCGTGGCCAACGCCAACCAGAAGCTGCTGGCGCTGGGCGCCACGCCCGGCTCGTCGGCGCTGGGCCGCTACGAACTGCGCGCGCCCTTCGACGGCATGGTCGTCGAAAAGCACATCTCGCTGGGCGAATCGGTGGGCGAGGCGGTCAACGTGTTCACCATTTCCGACCTCTCCACCGTGTGGGCCGAGATCAGCGTGCCGGCCAGCAACCTGAACCTGGTGCGCATCGGCGAGGCCGTGACCATCCGCGCCGGCGCCTTCGACCAGGCCGCGCGCGGCACCGTGTCGTACGTGGGCTCGCTCATCGGCGCACAGACACGCACCGCCACCGCGCGCGTCACGCTCACCAACCCGCAGCGCACCTGGCGCCCGGGCCTGTTCGTGAACGTGGAGCTGGTCGCGTCGGAAACCGACGCGACCGTCACCGTGTCCGCCGAAGCCGTGCAGACCGTGGACGACCAGCCCACCGTGTTCCTGCGCGTGCCCGGCGGCTTCGTGCCGCAGCACGTGAAGACCGGCCGCAGCGACGGCCAGCGCGTCGAGATCGTGGGCGGCCTGAAGCCCGGCGCGGCCTACGCGGCCAGCGGCAGCTTCGTCGTGAAGTCGCAGCAGGGCAAGAGCTCGGCCACGCACACCCACTGAGGACGACCGCATGTTCGAACGCATCATCCGCTTCTCCATCGAGCAGCGCTGGCTGATCCTGCTGGCCGTGCTCGGCATGGCGGCGCTCGGCGTCTTCAGCTACCAGAAGCTGCCCATCGACGCCGTGCCCGACATCACCAACGTGCAGGTGCAGATCAACACGTCCGCACCCGGCTACTCGCCGCTCGAAGCCGAGCAGCGCGTCACATACCCCATCGAGACCGTCATGGCCGGCCTGCCGGGCCTGCAGCAGACGCGCTCGCTGTCGCGCTACGGCCTGTCGCAGGTCACGGTGATCTTCAAGGACGGCACCGACATCTACTTTGCGCGCCAGCTCGTGAACGAGCGCATCCAGTCGGCGCGCGAGAGCATGCCGCCCGGCGTGTCGCCGGTGATCGGGCCCATCTCGACCGGCCTGGGCGAGATCTACCTGTGGACGGTCGAGACCGAAGAGGGCGCCAAGAAGGCCGACGGCAAGCCCTACACGCCCACCGACCTGCGGGAGATTCAAGACTGGATCATCAAGCCGCAGCTGCGCAACGTGCCGGGCGTGACCGAGATCAACTCCATCGGCGGCTACGCCAAGGAGTTCCAGATCGCACCCGACCCCGCCAAGCTGCTGGCGCACGGCCTCACGATGACCGACCTGGTCACCGCGCTGGAGCGCAACAACGCCAACGTGGGCGCGGGCTACATCGAGAAGCGCGGCGAGCAGTACCTCATTCGCGCGCCGGGGCAGGTGAAGTCGGTGGAAGACATCGGCAACGTGATTCTGGGCAACGCCGGCGGCATTCCGCTGCGCGTGTCCGACGTGGCCGAGGTCGGCATCGGCCAGGAGCTGCGCACCGGCGCCGCCACCGACAACGGCCGCGAGGTGGTGCTGGGCACGGTGTTCATGCTCATCGGCGAGAACAGCCGCACCGTCTCGCAGGCGGTCGACAAGAAGATGCAGGAGATCAACCGCACGCTGCCCGCGGGCGTGAAGGCCGTGACGGTGTACGACCGCACGGTGCTGGTCGACAAGGCCATCGCCACCGTGAAGAAGAACCTCTTCGAGGGCGCGGTGCTGGTGGTGGCGATCCTGTTCCTGTTTTTGGGCAACATCCGCGCGGCCATCATCACCGCGACGGTGATCCCGCTGTCGATGCTCTTCACCTTCACCGGCATGGTGAACCAGAAGGTCAGCGCCAACCTCATGAGTTTGGGCGCGCTCGACTTCGGCATCATCATCGACGGCGCCGTGGTGATCGTGGAGAACTGCGTGCGGCGCCTGGCGCACGCGCAGGAGAAACACGGCAGGGCGCTCACGCGCAGCGAGCGCTTTCATGAGGTGTTCGCGGCCTCGCAGGAGGCGCGCCGGCCGCTGCTGTTCGGCCAGCTGATCATCATGATCGTGTACCTGCCGATCTTTGCGCTCACCGGCGTCGAGGGCAAGCTGTTCCACCCGATGGCCTTCACCGTGGTGATTGCGCTCTTGGGCGCGATGATTTTGTCGATCACCTTCATCCCGGCCGCCGTGGCGCTGTTCATCGGCAACAAGGTCGCCGAGAAGGAAAACCGCCTCATGCTGTGGGCCAAGCGCGGCTATGCACCGCTGCTGTCGCGCGCGATGAATGCCAAGCCGCTGGTCGTCACCACGGCGGTGGTGGCCGTGGTGCTGTCGGGCCTGCTGGCCACGCGCCTGGGCACCGAGTTCGTGCCCAGCCTGAGCGAGGGCGACTTCGCCATCCAGGCGCTGCGCATTCCGGGCACCAGCCTCACGCAGTCGGTCGAGATGCAAAAGCAGCTCGAGCGCACGCTGAAAGACAAGTTCCCCGAGATCGAGCGCGTGTTCGCACGCACCGGCACGGCCGAGATCGCGTCCGACCCGATGCCGCCGAACATCTCCGATGGCTACATCATGCTCAAGCCCGAGAGCGAATGGCCCAAGCCGAAGCGCACGCGGCCCGAGCTGCTGGCCGCCGTGCAGGAAGAGGTCGAGAAGCTGCCGGGCAACAACTACGAGTTCTCGCAACCGATCCAGCTGCGCTTCAACGAACTGATCTCGGGCGTGCGCAGCGACGTGGCCGTGAAGATCTTCGGCGACGACATGGACGTGCTCAACCAGACCGCCGCGCAGGTGTCGAACGCGCTGGGCAAGGTGCCCGGTGCCGCCGAGGTGAAGGTGGAGCAGACCACCGGCCTGCCGATGCTCACCGTGAACATCGACCGCCAGAAGACCGCGCGCTACGGCCTGAACGTGGGCGACGTGCAGGACGCCATTTCGACCGCTGTGGGCGGGCGCGAGGCCGGCACGCTGTTCGACGGCGACCGCCGCTTCGACATCCTCGTGCGCCTGCCCGAGACCCTGCGCACCGACCTGGACGCCATCCGCCGCCTGCCGATCGCGCTGCCGAAGGGTGCGGGCGGCGAGGGTCTGCGCACCAGCTTCATCCCGCTGGGCGAGGTGGCCACGCTCGACCTCGCGCCCGGCCCCAACCAGGTGAGCCGCGAAGACGGCAAGCGCCGCATCGTGGTGAGCGCCAACGTGCGCGGGCGCGACCTCGGCTCCTTCGTGGCCGAGGCCGAGGAGGCCATGCGCGCCGTGCGCATTCCGCCGGGCTACTGGACCGTGTGGGGCGGCCAGTACGAGAACCTGGCCTCCGCCACGCAGCGCCTGCAGGTGGTGGTGCCGGTGTCGCTGCTGCTGGTGTTCACGCTGCTGTTCGCCATGTTCGGCAACCTGAAGGACGGGCTGCTGGTGTTCACCGGCATTCCGTTCGCGCTCACGGGCGGCATCGTCGCGCTGTGGCTGCGCGGCATTCCGCTGTCGATCTCGGCGGCGGTGGGCTTCATTGCGCTGTCGGGCGTGGCCGTGCTCAACGGGCTGGTGATGATCTCGTTCATCCGCAACCTGCGCGAAGGCGGCCTGCCGCTGGACGCGGCGATTCGCGAAGGCGCGCTCACGCGGCTGCGCCCCGTGCTCATGACCGCGCTGGTCGCCTCGCTGGGCTTCGTGCCCATGGCCATCGCCACCGGCACGGGCGCCGAAGTGCAGCGCCCGCTGGCCACCGTGGTCATCGGCGGTATCCTGTCGTCGACCGCGCTGACGCTGCTGGTGTTGCCGCTGCTGTACCGCATCGCGCACCGGCGCGATGAAGACGAGGTGCAGGAAGCCAATGCAGAGCAGCAACACGGCGCACCTCTCGATCCCGCACTGCAAGGTTCCCATGGCCCATGAGCATTCACACGCCACAGCCGTTGCTGGTGGCAACGAGAAGGCGCTGCGCTGGGCGCTGGCGCTGACCTCGACCTACCTCGTCGCCGAGGTGATCGGCGGGCTGGTGTCGGGCAGCCTGGCGCTGCTGTCCGACGCGGCCCACATGGCCACCGACACCGTGGCGCTGGCCATCTCGCTGGCCGCCATCTGGCTGGGCAAGCGGCCGGCGGACAAGCGCCGCACTTTCGGCTACTACCGCTTCGAGATCCTGGCGGCCGTGGTCAATGCGGTGCTGCTGTTCTTCGTGGCGATCTACGTGCTCTACGAGGCGTACCGGCGCATCTCGCAGCCGGCCGAGATCCAGTCGACCATGATGCTGCTCGTGGCCATCGGCGGCCTGGTGGTCAACCTCATCGGCATGCGCCTGCTGGCCAGCGGCAAGAACGAGAGCCTCAACGTGAAGGGCGCGTACCTCGAGGTGTGGGCCGACATGCTCGGCTCCGTCGGCGTGATCGTGGGCGCGCTCGTCATCCGCTTCACCGGCTGGGCCTGGGTCGATTCGGTGATCGCCGTCGCCATCGGCCTGTGGGTGCTGCCGCGCACCTGGCGCCTCTTGCGCGAGAGCCTCAACGTGCTGCTCGAAGGCGTGCCCGACGAGATCGACCTGCCCGAGGTCGAGCGCGCGCTGCAGGCCCAGCCGGGCGTGGCCGGCCTGCACGACCTGCATGTGTGGGCACTGTCCAGCGGCAAGGTGAGCCTGAGCGTGCACGTGGTGTGCACGCCCGACGTGGTCGACCTGGCACCGCTGATGCTGCAGCTGCGCGGCCTGCTGGCCGAGAAGTTCGATATCCACCACTCGACCGTGCAGGTGGAGCGCGTGCCGTGCGAGCAGGCGGGGGAGACCCATGAGTTCGGGCCTGCGGTGACGGCGGGCTGACGCGAGGGCGGGGCACGACAAAAAACGCGACAGTCGCACGGGGCAACTGTCGCGTCGGGGGCGGCGCCGATGGGGCGCCGCATGGCCTGTCTGCAGGCTTAGAGGATGGTCACGTGGACCTTGTCTTCGACCAGCAGTTCGGCGGTGCCGGCGAGGTTGGTGTAGACGATGTAGGTCACGCCGCTCACCGTGGCGCTATCGCCCTGGGTCCAGCTGTCGTTGCCGCCGAGCAGGTTCACATCGCCATTGGCGCCGCTGACCAGCATCTGCACCTTGCCGTCTGCCGTGACCATGCCGCGCATGCCGCGGGCCAGCACGTCGTCGGCGTGCAGTGCCAGCGTGTTGCCGCCGGCGCCCAAGTCGAACTTCTCGAAGCCCTGCACCTTGGCCCCGAGGGCCGAGAGGTCGATGTGCATGGCCTTGCCATCCATCGCCAGGGTGTCGATGCCCAGTCCGCCGTCGACGCGTTCAAAGTCGCCGCTGAGGACGTGGATGACATCGTTGCCCGCGCCGCCGTGGGCCACGTCGGCCGAGCCGACATTCAGGAGGCTGTCGTTGCCGGCAGCGCCCGCAAGCCGGTCCGCGAAACCGAGCCTGGCGATGAGCGTGTCGTCGTTGTCGGTGTAAACCTGCGTGGCGTGGTCGAGCACATGGACCTCGGCCTCGGGACTGATGTGGAACGTGCCAGCGCCCGTGTTCTGCAGCGTGACCGTCACGCCTTGCTGCACGAGCAGCTCGGCGTCGAAGCCCGAGTGCTGATACACCTCGTAGACCACACCGCCCACCGTGACGTTGGCCTTCTTGACCCAGTCGCCCGGGTCGGTGCCGTTGGGCAGCACGTCCGTCAGCGTGACCTTGTCGCCGGCATTGCCCTTGACCATCATCTGCACGCGGCCGTCAGACACGAACTGGTTCATGGCGCCGTTCTCCATCACGTCGGCCAGCGACAGCTTGAGCGTGTTGTTGCCCGTGCCGGTGATGTCGATGACTTCGACCGAGCTGACTTTGCCTGCGAGGGTAGTCAGGTCGAGCGTCTGGTTGGCGCCCGTCAGCTTCAGCGTGTCGGTGCCGCCATTGCCCTTGATATAGCCACTGAAATTTTGCAGAACACCGGCATCTCGAAGCACGAAAGTATCTGTACTTGCCGAGCCCAGGTACCCGTCGTTTCTTGTGACATCGACATCACTGTTCCCCAGCGCGGATTGAGAGTACTCCACCGTGATCCGTTCAATGTTGATGCCATTTATTTCCCCCATGGCGAAATACTTGAAATAGGAAATTGATTTTCCGCTTGATGATGTGAATGTATGCTCATGGGAGCCCGAGTCCGTGGTAACGAAAGTTTTACCCAGTGCACTTCCTGTTGAGTCATAAAACTCAAAATAATTGGCGCCGGCGTTATCGTATGCGACATTGATGATGACCTTGTTGGCGGGTCTGTTCAGGTCGAACCTGATCACGTCGTAGTTGGTGACGGCTACTGCAGCGCCATTGGTGCGTCCGATGTAAAGATTCCCCGCGTTCGGGTAGGAGTGATTGAAATACCCTCCAACGCTTAGATGCCCAGATTCCCGGACGACGCTGCCGAAATTTGTTTCAAGTTTGGGAATATTGATTTGTCTGGCGTGATTGAACTTTTCAGTGGTGCTGATTATTTCAAAAGAGGCGGTGACTGAAGAATTTCCGGCTTGGTCAACAAGGGCGGCAGTAATTCTTTGAGACACTGCAATTGATGGGTCATTGATCGTCGCTTTCCCTGCAGCTATATCGGCGGTTGTCAATTGATAGTCGAATTGTCTGTCGCTCGTGGTTACGTGAATTCGATCTCCAGCCTTTGCATTTGTCTTGTCAAAGGAGATGTTCACGCCGCTCAGGCCATCCATCACCACCGAGGTCGGTGCGCTGGGTGCAACGGTATCCAATGAGATTGCCTGTGATTTCACTGTGCCAACGTTGCCGGCTGCATCCACCACACGTCTCTGCACTGCCCAGTCGCCCGTGTGGCTGCTGTCGTCCTGCGCACTCCATTGGGTACCCGAGACAAAGGCCGTCTTCCAGGTCTTGCCGCCGTCGGTTGACACTTGCAGGGCCTCGCTCGCCGCGAGCGAGGCAGACAGGCTGCCTCGCATCAAGCGCCCCGCGCTGCCGTCGTTCGTCAGGTAATCGACATCGCTGAAACCGCTGTCCTTGCCGATGCTTGAAACCGTAGCTGTGGCTGTCGGTGCCACCGTGTCCACGGTGAAGCCGAACGCATCCGATTCCACGCTGGTGTTGCCTGCCTTGTCCACGGCCGTTACGGTGATGCTGTGCCCGCCCTGGCCCAGTGCCGTTGCCGGCGTGTACGTCCAATCGCCCGAGGCGTTGGCCGTCACCTTGGTGAGTTCGACGCCGTTGTCATGGATGACCACGGTGCTGTCGGCCTCAGCCTTGCCCGAGAGCGCCGGCCGGGTGTCGTTGGTGAACCCGTCCTTGCTCACATTGCCGGTCACCGGGCCCACGTCGTCGACCACCGAAACGATGGTCGGCTTGGCCGGCGGCGCCGTGTCCACCACGAAGTTCCAGCTGCCGCTGGCCTCGCTGGTCTGGCCCACGGGGCTGGTGGACGTGGCGGTGATGCCGTGCGCCCCATCGGTCAGGTCGATCTCGGGCGTGAAGCTCCACTTGCCTGAGGCGTCGGCCACGACCTGACCCAGGAAGGTGCTGCCGTCATGGAACTTGACGGTGTGATTCGCCTGCGCCGTGCCCGCCAGGGTCGGCCTGGCGTCGTTGGTGGCTTCGCCTTGCTGCAGCATGTGCGGCTCGCCCACGTCGTCGAACACGCTGTCGATCACCGGGGCATTCGGCTTGTCGGTGTTGACGGTGACGGTGTAGCGGCCGGTGGGCATAGTCTCGTTGCCGGCGGCATCGCGCTCTACGAGCGTGAAGGTGTTCGGGCCTGCGGCCAGCGGGGCATCGACCTGGAAGGTCCATTGGCCGTTTTCGCCGATGGTGGCCTGGCCGAGTTCGCGCGTGCCGGTGGCGTCCCTGACCATCACGGTGACGGTGTGGCCGGGCACGCCGGTGCTGTTGCCGCTGAGCAGCGGACGCGTGTCGTCGGTGGTGCCGCCGGGCGCGACGTTGCCGGTGACGCCACCCACGGCGTCGGCGACGCCGGTGACGGCCAGCCGGCTGGCGTCGGGCGGGGTGACGTCGATCTCGAAGTTGAAGGCGGGCGAAGGCGTGCCCTCGTTGCCGCTGTCGTCGCGCGTGACGATGGTGATGGCGTGCTGGCCTTCGAGCAGGTCGGTCGAGGGCGTGAAGGTCCAGGTGCCGTTGGCGTCGACCTCGGTGGTGCCGATCTCGGTGCCGTTGTCGCGGATGACGATGGTGTCGCCCGGCGTGCCCTGGCCTTGGAAAGTGGGCTGGCGGTCGTCGGTGACGCCGCCGGGGGCGATGCTGCCCAGGATGTCGCCGGCGTCGTCGGCGGCGCTGCCCACGTAAGGAGGCGGGGGCGCAAAGGTCGATGCGAGGTCGATGTTCTGGAAAGGGGCGACGCTGTTCGTCTGCTCGAGTGCCATGGAATTCCTGTGCTCTGACATGAAGAAACAAGACCGCATCGGCATGCGAGCGAACGCAATCCGATCGTGGGGTCTGGTGGGGTAGGGCACTCTAGAAAGAAGCCCTGTGCAAGGCCATCGGACGAATCTGAAAGCGGCACGCGAAGAAGTCAGTCGGCGCTGAAAGCGCGAACAAAGTCGTGCCGAAGGGCACAAGGCGATGTGTTGCCAGGCAGAAATGAAAAAACGCGACAGCTGCACGGGGCGGCTGTCGCGTTGTCGGCTGCACGCGGCGCGGGGTGCGCCGGCGAGTGGGAGGCCTAAAGGATCGTCACGTGGACCTTGTCCTCGACCAGCAGTGCAGTGCCGGCGAGGTTGGAGTAGATGTGGTCGGCGGTGCCGCTCACCGCGGCATCGCTGCCCTGGACCCCGCCGCCGTCGAGCGGGTCAGCCTCGCCGTGGGGGCCGGCGGGCTGCATCTGCACCGTGCCGTCGGGGGACACCGGGTTCTGCGCGCCCTGCGCCGTCTTCAGGTCGAGGGCCGACAGGTCGATGTGCATGGCCTTGCCGTCCATCGCGAGGGTGCCGACGCCCAGGCCGCCAGGGACGCGCGCGAAGTCGCCGTCGCCATGGAGGCGGACGGTGTCGTCACCCGCGCCGTCCTCCAACCGGTCTGCATAACCGAATCGGGCGATGAGTGTTTCATCGCTGTCGGTGAACGGTGGTGTGGCCCCGAGCCCGGCATCGCTGAAGGTGTCGGAGGTGTTCTGCAAGCTGACAGTCACGCCCTGCTGCACCAGCAGTGCGGCGTCAAAGCCCGAGTGCGCGTATTCCTCGTAGACCACGCCGTCGATGGTCACGTGGGCGCCCCTCACCCAGTCGCCGGGGTCGGTGCCGTTGGACAGGGCGTCCGACAGCGTCACCGCGTCGCCGGCGTCGCCCTTGACCAGCATCTGCACGCGGCCGTTGGCAACGAACTGATCGACCGCGCCGTTCTCCAACACGTCGGCCAGCGACAGCTTCAAGGTGTTGTCGCCCGTGCCGGTGAGGTCGACGACTTCGACGCCGCTGAGCTTGCCCGTGACCGAGCTCAGGTCGAGTGTCTGGTCCGCGCCGGTCAGGGTGAGGGTGTCCAGTCCCTCGTTGCCGATGACCTTTGCATGGCTGCCCTCGAAGTACGACACGTCGGGGAGCAGGAACACGTCGTCTCCCGCCCCGCCGTAGTGGACGTCGGAGCCCGCCTGGATTTCTTGCAGGGTGGGGGTGTCCACCAGCTCAGGGTGCGGGTACAGCACGGCGAGGGACAGGTTGTCGACCTCGATCCAGTCGGTCTCGATGCCATCGACGAGCCCGGTCCGGATGTCGAAGGAGGCAAAGGAAAGCCCGTCGGGCATGATGAATTTGGCATGTCCATCGGCCGGAAGGCTGTGGCTTGCTCCGAAGCTGCCTTCCAAGATGACCTTGCCCGATGCGTCGTAGAAGGTGACCGATTGCGTGGCCTGGGAGTGCCGCCAGTCGAACTCGATGGCGTTGTAGGTGTTGCCCTTCAGTGAAGCGTTTGTGGTGCCGCTGATGTGCCATGCCTGCCCATGGTCGGGTGAGGCGCTGTCGAAAACGCCGTTGTTCGGCGAAGCGTCGGCCGCCGCGTCTTTTCTTGTCAGGAGCAGCATGCCGGCATCGGCTGTTTGTCCCGGCGCAAGTTCGACGGTCTCACCGGCATCGAAATCTTCCTGTTCGGCGTTCGATCGGATCACCAGGTAGAGGGAATGATTGCCCGTTGCGCTGACCACCGACGCGGCCAGGTTCAGCGAGACGTCGGTCACGGCAATGGTGGCCTGGCCCGCCGCAATGTCTGCCGCCGTCAAAAGGTGGTCCACGTTCTGATTGCCATTGAGCAGGTGAATCCGGTCGCCCGGCGACACCGCGGCCTTGTCGAAGCTCACGGTCACTTGCCCGTTGCCCAGCACGACCGCAGTCGGCGCGTGGGGCGTGGCGGTGTCCAGGGTCATCGCCTGCGCGTTCACCGGGCCCACGTTGCCGGCCGGGTCCACCACGCGCGTCTGCACCGTCCAGTCGCCCGCATGGCTGTGGTCGTCCTGGGCACTCCATTGGGTGCCGCTCACGAAGGCGGTCTTCCAGGTCTGGCCGCCGTCGGTGGACACCTGCAAGGTCTCGCCGGCCGCGAGCGATGCGCTCAGGCGGCCCGTCATCAGGCGCCCCGCGCTGCCGTCGTTGGTGGCGTGGTCGTCGGCGTCCATGCCGCTGTCCTTGCCGATGCCCGAGACGGTGGGGGTCTGCGTGGGCGCCAGGGTGTCGACCTCGAAGTGCCAGGCGCTGCTCGCGTCGCCGGTCTGGCCCACCGGGCCGGTGGCCGTGGCGGTGATGTGGTGCGCACCCTCGCTCAGGTTGTCTTTGGGCGTGAACGCCCAGGTGCCGTCGGCGCGGGTCTCGGTGGTGCCCAGGACGGTGGTGCCGTCGTGGAACGTCACGGTATGGCCGGGCTGGGCCGTGCCGTGCAGGGTCGGCCGGGCGTCGTTGGTGACCTCGCCGGGGGCCAGCATGTGGGGCACGCCCACGTCGTCGTAGACGTGCTCGATCACCGGGGGCGTCGGCTTGCTGGTGTCGATGGTCACCTGGTAGCGCCCCGTCGGCGCGGTCTCGTTGCCCGCCGCGTCCTTCTCCACGAGCGTGAAGGTATTCAGGCCCGCGGCCAGTGGCGCCATGACCTGCAGCGACCACTGGCCGTTGTCGCCGACGACGGCTTCACCCAGCGCATGGGTGCCGGTGCTGTCCCTGACCATCACCGTGACGGTGTGGCCGGGCTGACCGGTGCTCGTGCCGGTGAGCAGCGGGCGCGTGTCGTCGGTGGTCTTGCCGGCGGCCACGTTGCCGGTGATGCCGCCTGCGGTATCGAGGACGCCGGTGATGGACAGCTTGCTGGCGTTGGGTGGCGTGACGTCGATCTCGAAATTGAACGGGCCCGAAGGCTCGCTCTCGTTGCCGGCGGGGTCGCGCGCCACGATGGTGATGACGTGGTGGCCTTCGCTCATGTCGGTCGACGGCGTGAAGGCCCATTGGCCGTCTTCGTCCACGACGGTCTGGCCGATCTCGACGCCGTGGTTCCTGATGAGGATGGTGTCGCCCGGCGTGCCCTGGCCCTGGAACTCGGGTTGGCGGTCGTCGGTGACGCCGCCGGAGGCGAGGGTGCCCATGATGTCGCCTGCGTCGTCGATGACGCTGTCCATGGTGGGCGGCGGTGGCGTGAAGAGCCGTGCGCTCGCTGTCTGATCGATGCTCGGGCTGTTGTCGACGAAGACGTTTGCCTTTTTGGATGCCATGCAGTTCCTATGCTCTGAAAAGGGAAAGAAAGATCGGATCGGGCAGCGAATTCACGCTGTTCGATCCGGCGGCCCGGGCGTCAGGAACTCTAGGAAGAACAGGGGGGCGGAACCATCGGACGGGTCCGATAAAAGCCAAGGCGAGCGATGCGGGCGCGAGCGCGCCCTTCGCGCATCGGCGAAGCAGAAAGTTTTCGGTGAAAGCCGCCGCGCGAGAACCGGCGGCGAAGGGGCTCAGCGCGCGCGGATCGCCGACTTGGGCCGGAAGGCCTTGCAGACCGTGTCGTCGGTCTCGAGGTACGGCCCGCCGATCAGGTCGATGCAGTAGGGCACGGCGGCGAAGATGCCTGGCACGACCTGTGTGCCGTCAGCGTCCTTCAGCCCTTCGAGCGTCTCGGCGATCGACTTGGGCTGGCCCGGCAGGTTGATGATGAGGCTCTGGTCGCGGATGACGGCCACCTGCCGCGAGAGGATGGCGGTCGGCACGAAGCGCAGGCTGATCTGGCGCATCTGTTCGCCGAAGCCGGGCATTTCCTTGTGGGCCACGGCCAGCGTGGCCTCGGGCGTGACGTCGCGCAGCGCGGGGCCGGTGCCGCCGGTGGTGAGCACCAGCGAGCAGCCGGCATCGACCAGCTCAATGAGCGTGGCGCTGATGCGGTCGGCCTCGTCGGGGATCAGGCGGGCTTCGAATTCGAGGGGGTTCTTCAGCGCGCGGCCCAGCCAGTCCTTGAGCGCGGGCAGGCCCTTGTCTTCGTAGGTGCCGCTGGAGGCGCGGTCGCTGATGGAGACGATGCCGATGCGCACCGCGTCGAAGCCAGCCTCGCTCATGCGTCTTCTTCCCGGTCTTGCGCCGCAGCCGCTTCGGCGTGATCGTCGCCGCCATGCACCGCGAGCTGCGCGCGCACGAGCTGGAAGATCTCGCGGTAGGCCTTGCCCTGGCGCGGTGCTTCGCCGGCGGGGCCGGACTTCAGGTCCTTGCGGGCCTGGCGCACGAGGGCGCGCAGCTGCTGGGAGTCGGTGGCGGGGTGGGTTTCGATCCAGCCGCCGAGGGCGTCGTCGTCGGCGATCAGGCGTTCGCGCCAGCGCTCGGCCTCGTGCAGCGCAGCGGCTTCGGCGGCCGGCACGGTGTTCTGCTCGGTCAGCGCCTGCTTCACGGCCTCGAGCACCTCGGGGTCGAGGGCGCGCATGAGCTTGCCGATGAACTGCATCTGGCGGCGCTTGCCCTCGAAATTGGTGATGCGTTTGGCCTCGGCGATGGCATCGACCAGTTTCTCGCTCAGCGGGAGGGCGTCGAACAGGCCGGCACGCAGGGTGAGCAGTTCTTCGCCCAGTTTCTGCAGTTCGGCGCTCTCGCGCTTGAGTTCGGTGCGGCTGGCTTCGTCGGTGCCGCCCTTGAGCTCGCGCTTGAGCTCCAGGTCGAGTTCGCTGCCTTCGGCAACGAAGTGGCCACGGACGAAATAGCCTTTTTTGGGTTTGCGGGACATGGGGTGGATTCTGGGCCGCGCCGTGCGGCGCTGCAACGCGCACAGGGGGCGCGGAAGGGAAAACGTGAAACAGGGGGCGCAAGTATCATAGCCACCACATGACGACATCCTCCTCGCGCGCCGATTCCGGCTTCGCCTACAGCCGCTCCTTCTTCGAAAACCTGGTCGATTCGGCCCTGGCTCACGCCAAAAAGCTCGGGGCCACCGACGCCGGCGCCGAGGCCTCCGAGGGCTGCGGCCTGAGCGTCTCGGTGCGCAAGGGCGAGCTCGAGAACGTCGAGCGCAACCGCGACAAGTCGCTGGGCATCACGGTCTACGTGGGCCACCGCCGCGGCAACGCCAGCACCTCCGACTTTTCCGAGGCGGCCATCGCCCGCACGGTGCAGGCGGCCTACGACATCGCCCGCTTCACGGCCGAAGACCCGGTGAGCGGCCTGCCCGACGAGGAAGACATCGCCAAGGTGCAGCCCGAACTCGACCTGTTCCACCCCTGGGACGTGACGAGCGAGCAGGCCGCCAAGCTGGCGCTGGAGTGCGAGGCGGCGGCGCTGTCGACCGACAAGCGCATCACCAACAGCGAAGGCGCGGGCGTCTCGGCGCAGCAGAGCCACTTCTTCAGCGCCCACACGCACGGCTTTCGCGGCGGCTATGCCAGCTCGCGGCACTCGATTTCGGTGGCGCCCATCGCCGGCAAGGGCGACGACATGCAGCGCGACGCCTGGTACAGCTCGATGCGCTCGGCCGACGAACTGGCCAGCCCGCAGGCCGTGGGCCGCTACGCCGCCGAGCGCGCGCTGAGCCGCCTGAAGTCGCGCAAGATCAAGACCACCGAATGCCCGGTGCTGTTCGAGTCGCCGCTGGCCGTGGGCCTCCTGGGCGGGCTGGTGCAGGCCGTGAGCGGCGGGGCGCTGTACCGCAAGAGCACCTTCCTGCTCGACTCCCTGGGCAAGCCGGTGCTGCCCAAGCACGTGGACGTGGCCGAAGACCCGCACGTGCTGCGCGGCAAGGGCAGCTCGCCCTTCGACGACGAAGGCGTGATCACCCGCGCCCGCAAGGTGGTCGATGCCGGCCGCCTCGAAGGCTACTTTCTCTCGACCTACTCGGCGCGCAAGCTGGGCATGAAGACCACCGGCAACGCCGGCGGCTCGCACAACCTGACGCTGAGCTCGCGCCTCACGAAGCACGGCGACGACCTCGACGCCATGCTCGCCAAGCTCGGCACCGGCCTGTTCGTGATCGAGCTGATGGGGCAGGGCGTCAACTACGTGACAGGCGACTATTCGCGCGGCGCCAGCGGTTTCTGGGTGGAAAACGGCCGCATCGCCTATCCGGTGCAGGAAATCACGATTGCCGGCAATTTGCGTCAGATGTTGATGGGAATTGAAGCAATTGGCGCAGATGCTTACACTTTCGGCGCAAAAACCACGGGGTCGATCCTGGTCAACCGCATGAAGGTGGCGGGCGCCTGACAGGCCCTGCCGCTCGCAACGGCGCTGGCTCGACGACCCCTCCATTCAAGGACAGGGGGACAGGACATGAGCAAACACAGCGCCGTACGCAAGCCGGCCCTCGAACACGAACTCTTGCGTGACCCGCGCCTGGGCTTCGAGCCGGCGGGCAGCAGTTCGGTGCGCTGCCTGCAGCACGGCGTGCCCTGGCCCTTCGACTGCTGGCACTACCACGACGAGTACGAGCTGCAGTGCATCAACCGCACCAGCGGCGACGCCTTCGTCGGCAACCACATCGGCCGCTTCGAGCCCGGCTATGTCGCCCTGGTGGGCGCGCGACTGCCCCACACCTGGATCTCGCACGACGTGCCGCCCGAAGGCGTGGCCGACCGCAGCATGGTGATCCATTTCCGCGACGCGCCCCTGCGCCAGGGCGTCGACCTGTTCCCCGAGCTGGAGACGGTGCTGCCGATGCTCGACCGTGCCAAGCTGGGCATCGAGTTCTTCGGCATCGGCGACCTCGTGCGCGAGCGCTTCGTGCGGGTGCAGAAGCAAAAGGGCATGGCCCGGCTGTCGGAGTTCATCGGCCTGCTGCACGAACTCGCGAGCTGGAGCGACTGGCGCCAGATCTCGAGCAACGCCGACCCGAGCGACGAGGACCCCACGGCCAACACCCGCATGCGCCGCGTGCTCGACTACCTGCACGCCCATCTGGCCGAAGAGCTCTCGCTGCCCACCGTGTGCGGCGTCGCCAACATGGCCGAGAGCAGCTTCTCGCGCTACTTCCACAAGCACATGGGCAGCACCTTCACCGACTTCGTCACGCGGCTGCGCATTACCAAGGCCTGCGAGATGCTGCAGGTGTCCGACCGGCTGGTGAGCGACATCTGCTACGAAGTCGGTTTCTCGAACCTCGCGAACTTCAACCGCCGCTTCCTGCAGCTCAAGGGCATGACGCCCTCGGCCTACCGGCAGCAGGCGCAGGAGCGTTTCGGCCTGCGCAGCGCGCAGCACACGCCACTCGCTGCCTGATTGCCGACTGATACGCGCTTGCCTCTTGGGCTAAACCCCGAGACGGCTTGGCAGCAAAGTATCAGGTGCCCGGTGGGCGTGTAGGAGGCCTTTCGGATCGGCCGCCTAACCTTTGTTTCGTTGCTTCTGCCGGCATTTCGCCGGCAACTTGCACGAACAACAAAGGAGACACAAATGCCGATTCCGCATTCCCACCGTCTGGCCGGCCTCGCGCTCGCGCTGGCCACGCTGGCGCCCGCCGCGCTGGCGCAGGTCTGCAAGGAGGACGTGCGCGTCCTGTCGCAGCCGCGTGAAGGCCTGACGCTGCTCGAGAAATCGAAGGACGAGTTCAAGCGCCTGAGCGGTGCCTCGTTCAGCGTGGACAACCTCAACGAGAACGACCGCCGCGCCAAGTCGCGCGCCGATGCGTCCACGGTCGGCAAGTACCACGTGTACTACGTCGACGAGGCCAACGTGGCGCAGTTCGTCCAGTCCAAGTGGATCGTGCCGCTCACGCCGTACTACCCGGCCAGCTACGACTACGCCGACTTCGACGCCGGCCGCCAGAAGGTCGCGACCTTCGCGGGCCAGGCCTGGTTCGCGCCCCTCACCGGTGGCGGCGACCTCATGGTCTACCGCAAGGACCTGCTCGAGAAAGCGGGCATCAAGCCGCCGGCCACGCTCGACGAGTTCGTGGCGGCCGTGAAGAAGCTCAACGACCCGGCCAACGGCGTCTACGGCGTGGCGCTGCGCGGCCAGCGCGGCTCGGGCGCCAACGTGTGGCGCTGGATGCCGTTCTTCCGCGGCTACGGCGGACAGTGGTTCGACGGGGACAAGCCGGTCTTCAACTCGCCCGCCGCCGTGAAGGCGACCCAGACCTACCTCGATCTCTTCAAGTACTCCGCGCCCGGCACCAAGACGGGCGGATGGGACGAGTCCACCGGCGCCTTCCTGGCCGGCAAGGTCGCGATCCTGGTCGAGTCGACGCCGCTGGCGGGCAACGCGCTCGACCCGAAGATGTCGACCGTGGTCGGCAAGATCGCCTACGCCGTGCCGCCCGCGCCGCTCACCGGCGGCGGCTACGGCCACGGCCTGGCCATCGGCGCGCGCGCCAACAAGACCGAAGAGGCGAAGAAGTGCGCGGGCCTCTTCATCGCCTGGGCCACGTCCAAGGAGAACGAGCAGCGCCGCCTCGCGCAAGGCCAGTTCGGCGAACTCAACCGCACCAGCGTGCTCGGCAGCCCCGAGTTCGCCAAGCGCTATGGCGCCGACCTGGGCAAGGCGCTGGCCGACACCGGCAAGGTCACAGCCGTGAACTTCTGGCAAGACCCGGCCTGGCCTGACCTGGGCGACCGCTGGGGGATCATTCTGGAAGAGCTGATCACCGGCTCGCGCACCGACATCCAGGGCGGGCTCGACGAACTCGACGCCTACGCCAAGCAACTGATCGCGCGTCGCAAGAAGTGAGCATGCGTTCCCACAAGACACGGCTGCCGGCCGTGTTCATCGGGCCGGGGCTGCTCGTGCTGGCCGTCCTGGCGCTGGTGCCGACGGTGTTCGCCATTGCCATCTCGCTGCAGGACCGCGAGCTGGGCCAGGCCGACACCGGCTGGGTCTGGTTCAGCAACTACGTGCAGCTGTTCTCCGACCGGCGCTTCCTGAACTCGGTGCGCGTGTCGCTGGTGTGGGAGGTGCTGACCGTCAGCGCCACCATGGCCCTGGCCGTGCTCATGGGCACGCTGATGCACCGCTGCGCCACGCCGCGCTGGCGCCAGGTGCTGTCGATGCTGTTCATCGTGCCGGTGCTGCTGCCGCGCGTGTCGGCCGCCTTCGTCTGGAAGTTCGCCTTCCATCCGCTGTTCGGCCTCATCACGTGGCCGTACAAGGCGATCACCGGCGAGCCGCTGGACCTGTTCGCCGACCCGGTGCTGGCACTGCTCACGGTGGCCTTCGTCGACGTGTGGCAGTGGGGGCTGTTCTTCGGGGTCATCGTGCTGAAGCTGCTCGAGACCCTGCCGCCGCAGCCCTTCGAGGCCGCGCGTCTCGATCACGCGAAGACCTGGGAGGTGTATGCCTACGTGGCATTGCCGATGCTGAAGGCGCCGCTCATCAGCCTGGCCTTCGTGAAGATGGTGGAGTCGCTGCGCGCCTTCGACCTCATCTACGTGATGACGCGCGGCGGCCCCGGCATCTCGACCGAGACGCTCGACATGTATGCCTTCTCGCAGGGCTTCATCGAGTCGGGCCGCATCTCGTACGCGTCGAGCATGGCGGTGCTGATGATGGTCGCCTCGACGGTCGCGTTCACCTACATCTGGAAATGGACCAAGCCATCATGAAGAAGCTTGCCATCGGAACGCTGCTGGCGCGGCTGGCGCTCATCGCGGCCGGGCTCTCGGCGCTCGTGCCCGTGCTGTGGACTTTTCTCAACTCGTTCAAGAACCGGGTCGACATCGTCTCGGCCGTGCCGAAGTTCTTCTTCACGCCCACGCTCGACAACTACCTGTACGTGCTGAACCGCGAGGCCGTGGCCGCGGGCTTGGTCAACTCGATCGTGGTGGCGGGCGCAGCGGTGATCATCGGCGCGGTGCTGGGCCTGCCGGCCGCCTATGCGCTGGCGCGCTACCCGCTGCGTTGGGGCAACGACATCCAGTTCTTCGTGCTGTCGATGCGCTTTTTGCCGCCGGTGGCCGTGGCCATTCCGCTCATGGTGATCTGGCTGCAGCTGGAGTTGTACGACTCGCGCGTGGCGCTCATCGCCACCTACACGCTGCTCACGCTCTCGACCGTGATCTGGCTCGCCATCCCGGCCTTCAAGGCGGTGCCGAAGGAAGTGGAAGAGGCGGGCCGCGTCGACGGCTACGGGCCTTACGCGATCTTCTTTCGCATCGCGCTGCCGATTGCCGCGCGCTCGCTGGTGGGCGCCATCGCCTTCGGCTTCGTGCTGGTGTGGAACGAGTTCCTCATCGCGCTGATGCTCACGACCTCCGAGGCCAAGACGCTGCCCATCGTGGCGTCGGAGCTCAGCCAGCTCGGGCGCGATGTGCCGTGGGGCATCCTGAATGCCTCGGTCATCCTGCTGTCGCTGCCGCCATTGCTCATGGTGGGCGTGCTCAGCGGTTTTCTCAATGCCGCGTTCAAGCGCAAGCGGGAGGCTGAATGAACCCCGCCGCTTCCCTTTCTCCAGAACCCAAAATGTCTGCCATTCGCTGTCACCACCTCATCAAGCGCTACGGGGAAACGCAGGTCGTCCATGCCTTCGATCTCGACGTGGCCGACAACGAGTTCGTCGTGTTCCTCGGCCCCTCGGGCTGCGGCAAGTCGACCATCCTGCGCATGCTCGCGGGCCTGGAAGACATCAGCGGCGGCGACCTGCACATCGGCGGCCAGCGCGTGAACGACCTGCCGCCGCAGGAGCGCGGCATCGCGATGGTGTTCCAGAACTACGCGCTGTACCCGCACATGACGGTGCGCGACAACATCGCGTTCGGGCTCAAGCGCCTGAAGGTGCCCAAGGCCGAGATCGACAGCCGCATCAAGGAGGTGTCGGACACCCTGGGCCTGGAGCGCTACCTGCAGCGCAAGCCCACCGAGCTGTCGGGCGGCCAGCAGCAGCGCGTGGCGATTGCGCGCGCCATGATCAAGACGCCGAAGGTGTTCCTGTTCGACGAGCCGCTGTCGAACCTCGACGCCAAGCTGCGCAACCACATGCGCATCGAGATCGCGAAGCTGCACCAGACGCTGAAGACCACCACGGTGTACGTCACGCACGACCAGCACGAGGCCATGACGCTGGCCGATCGCATCGTGCTGCTGCGCGACGGGCGCATCGAGCAGGTCGGCACGCCGCAGGAAATCTTCGAGCGCCCGCGCTCGGCCTTCGTGGCCGGATTCATCGGCACGCCGCCGATGAACCTGATGGAGATGGCGGTGCACGGCCTGGACAACGGGCAGTGCGAGCTGCGCGGGGGCGGCGGTTCGGTGCGCGTGGATGCGCGCCGCTTCGCGCTCGAAGGCCGCGAGCGCGTGACGCTGGGCGTGCGCCCGGCGCACCTGCACCTCGACACCGCCAGGGCGAACGGCGAAGGCTTTGCCGGCGAGGTCCAGCTCATCGAATACCTCGGCAACGAAGTGCTGGTGAGCGTCGGGCAGGGCGGCGAAGAGATCGCCGTGCTCCTGCCGTCCGCCGCGGGCCCCCGGCTCGGCGAGCCGCTGCGCTTGGTGGCCGATGCGCAGCAGGTGCACCTGTTCGATGTCGCGACGGGCGCTTCGCTGCTGCGTCCGGATGCCGCGCTGCACTGAGTGTGTGGCCCCGTTTCAACCCTCTGAGAAAGATGCAATGAAAGCACTGGTTCTGGAAAAGGCGCACGAGATCACGTTGCGCGATGTCGAGCTGCCGCTGCACGTCGGCCCGCGCGATGTGAAGATCCGCATGCACACCGTGGGCGTGTGCGGCAGCGACGTTCATTACTACCAGCACGGCGGCATCGGCCCCTACGTCGTCGATGCGCCCATGATCCTCGGCCACGAGGCCTCGGGCGTGGTGGCCGAGGTGGGCGCCGAAGTCACCCACCTGAAGCCCGGCGATCGCGTCTGCATGGAGCCCGGCATTCCCGACATGGACTCGCGCGCCGTGCGCGAAGGCTTCTACAACCTCGACCCTGCCGTGCGCTTCTGGGCCACGCCGCCGATCCACGGCTGCCTCACGCCCTACGTGGTGCATCCGGCCGCCTTCACCTTCCGCCTGCCCGACAACGTGAGCTTCGGTGAAGGCGCGATCGTCGAGCCGCTGGCCATCGGCCTGCAGGCCGCGAAGAAGGCGGCGCTGAAGCCGGGCGACGTGGCGGTGGTCATCGGCGCCGGCACCATCGGCGCGATGACGGCGCTGGCCGCGCTCGCGGGCGGCGCGGCGCGCGTGATCCTGGCCGACCTCGTGCCCGAGAAGCTGGCGCTGTTCGCCCACAACCCGGCGGTGACGACGGTCGACGTGCGCAGCACGAGCCTCGCCGACACCGTGCAGGCCCTCACCGACGGCTGGGGCGCGAACGTGGTCTTCGAAGCCAGCGGCAGCGCGCGCGCCTTCGACAACGTGTTCGACCTGCTGTGCCCCGGCGGCTGCCTCGTGCTGGTGGGCATACCCGCCGCGAAGGTGGCTTTCGACATCGTCGCGATCCAGGCGAAGGAGGCGCGCATCGAGTCGGTGTTCCGCTACGCCAACATCTTCCCGCGCGCGCTGGCACTCATCGCGTCGGGGCAGGTCGACGTGAAGCCCTTCATCTCGCGCACCTTCGCGTTCGAAGACGGCATCGCCGCCTTCGAGGAGGCCGCGGCCGGGCGCGTCACGGATGTGAAGATCCAGATCGAATTCCCTGCCGCTGAAGCCGCCTGAACGCCCCGCAAGGGCGCGGGACAAGGGGAAACGCTGGGGAGTGCGTTGGCAGGGCGCGGCTACAGTGGCTGCGTTTTGCCACTCGCAGCCCTGCGCGCCTCCCTGCCCATGCTCTTGCCGTTTCGCAATGTCGTTCTCACCGGTGCCTGCGGTGGCTTGGGGCAGGCGCTGGCGCGTGCGCTGATCGACGGCGGTGCGCGCGTGGCGCTGGTGGGGCTCGACACCGAACGCCTCGCCGCGCTCGCTGCCCAAGGTGAAGGGCGCTGCAAGGCCTACACGCCCGACGTGTCCGACAGCCCCGCCATGCAGGCGATGGCGGCCGACTGGATGCAGCGCTTCGGCCCGCCCGACCTCGTGATCGCCAACGCGGGCGTGGCCGGCGGCTACGACACCGCCGAGGCCGACGACCTCGCCGTGTTCCGCCGCATGCTCGAGATCAACCTGCTCGGCGCGGCCACCACCTTCCAGCCCTTCGTGCAGCCGATGCGTGAGCAGGGCCGCGGCGCGCTCGTGGGCGTGGCCAGCATCGCGGGCTGGCACGGCATGCCGGGCAACGGCGCCTATTGCGCGAGCAAGGGCGGCCTGATCCGCTATCTCGAAAGCCTGCGTGCCGAGCTGCGCGGCACGGGGCTCACGGTGCACACGGTGAGCCCGGGCTACATCCGCACCGCGCTCACGGCCGGCAACCGCTTCGCGATGCCGGGGCTGCTCGAGGCCGACGCGGCGGCGCGTCAATTGCTGGCAGGGCTCGGTGCCCGCCGCGAAAAGATCGTGCTGCCGCGGCGCATTGGCTGGCTGTCGAAAGCACTGGGCCTGTTGCCCGCGCCGCTGCACGACCGCCTGCTGCGCGGCCAGCCGCGCAAGCCGCGCGTGGGCGAGGCCGGTGCCACCGCCATTCCCGGCCTGAATTCCCAGAAAGAACCTCCCCGCCGATGACGTCTTCCGCTGCCGCCGCCACCGTTCCCACGCACGAACAGATCGCCCTCATCGGCGCCGGACCCTCGGGCCTGGCGGGCGCCCGCAATCTGCAGAAGCTCGGCGTTCCGTTCCAGGGCTTCGAGGCGCACAGCGACGTGGGCGGCCTCTGGGACATCGACAACCCGCGCTCCACGGTCTACCACTCGGCGCACCTGATCTCGAGCAAGCGCACGACCGAGTTCGCCGAGTTCCCGATGGCCGACACCGTGGCCGACTACCCGAGCCACCGCGAGCTGCGTCGCTACTTCAGCGACTTTGCCGACCGCTTCGGCTTGCGCGCGCACTTCTGCTTCGGCACGCGCGTGCTGCGCGTGGAGCCGGTGAGCGAGGCGCCCGACACGCGCTGGCGCGTGAGCGTCGAGGCGCCCGACGGCACGGTGGAAACCGACGAGTACAAGGGCGTGGTGATTGCCAACGGCACGCTCTCGGAGCCCAAGCATCCGCAGTTCGAAGGCCACTTCGACGGCGAGCTGCTGCACACCAGCAGCTACAAGCACGCCGAGCTCTTCAAGGACAAGCGCGTGCTGATCGTCGGCGCCGGCAACTCGGGCTGCGACATCGCGGTCGATGCGGTGCACTACGCGCGCAGCGTCGACATCTCGGTGCGGCGCGGCTACTACTTCGTGCCCAAGTACGTGTTCGGCAAGCCGGCCGACACGCTGGGCGGCAAGCGCCCGCTGCCGCCGTGGCTCAAGCAGAAGGTCGACGCCACCGTGCTGCAGTGGTTCACGGGCGACCCGGTGCGCTTCGGCTTTCCCAAGCCCGACTACAAGATGTACGAGTCGCACCCGGTGGTGAACTCGCTGGTGCTGCACCACGTGGGCCACGGCGACATCGGCGTGCGCGCCGACATCGCGCGGCTCGCCGGGCACACCGTGCATTTCAAGGACGGCAGCGCGCGCGACTACGACCTGATCCTCACGGCCACGGGCTATGCGCTGCACTACCCGTTCATCGACCGCGAGCTGCTCAACTGGCAGGGCATGGCGCCGCGCCTGTACCTGAACATCTTCTCGCCGCGCTTCGAGACGCTGGGCGTGCTCGGCATGATCGAGGCCAGCGGCATCGGCTGGCAGGGGCGCTACGAGCAGGCCGAGCTGCTGGCGCGCTACTTCCGCGCACAGGCCACGGGCTCGCCCAAGGCGGCGGCGCTGCGCACGGCAGTGCAGGGGCCGCCGCCCGACCTGTCGGGCGGCTTCAAGTACCTGCAGCTGGAGCGCATGGCCTACTACGTGCACAAGGACACCTACCGCGCGGCCGTGCGCCAGGCCGCTGCCGCACTGGCCGATTGATCGTCTTTCTACAAGGGGTTCCGCGCATGCTGCCTGTCGACGAGATCCGCCTGCACTTCAATCCGGCCTCGCTGGTGCTGCTCAACGTGGTGCTGGGCTTCCTGATGTTCGGCATTGCGCTGGACACGCGCATCGACGACTTCAGGCGCGTGGCGCGCATGCCCGGCGCGATGGCGGTGGGCATCGGTGCGCAGTTCGTGGTGCTGCCGGCCGTGACCTTCGTGCTCACGCTGATCCTGCAGCCAGGGCCGAGCATCGCGCTGGGCATGATCCTCGTGGCCTGCTGCCCGCCGGGCAACATCTCGCAGATCCTCACGCACCGCGCGGGCGGCAACGTGGCGCTGTCGGTGTCGATGACGGCCATTTCGAATGCGCTGTCGATCGTGGTGATGCCGCTGAACTTCGCGTTCTGGGGCGGCCTGCATCCCACGGCCTCGGTGCTGCTCAAGACCATCGCGCTCGACCCCTTCGACATGCTGGGTCACATCGTGATGATCATCGGCATTCCCTTCGTGCTGGGCGTGGCCTGCGCGCACCAGCTGCCGCGGTTCACGGCGCGCATCAAGAAGCCGGCGCGCATCCTGAGCTTCCTGGCGCTGATCGCCTTCATCGTCGGCGCCATCGCGGGCAACTGGCGCTACTTCCTCGACTACGTGGGGCTGGTGCTGATGGCCGTGGTGATCCACGACGCGCTGGCCTTCGGCACGGGCTACCTGTGCGCGCGGCTCTCGGGGCTGGGCGACTACGACCGGCGCGCGGTGGCCATCGAGGTGGGCATCCGCAACGCGGGGCTCGGGCTGGTGCTGATCTTCAGCTTCTTCGGCGGGCTCGGCGGCATGGCCGTGGTGGCCGGCGTGTGGGGCTTCTGGGACATCATCGCGGGCCTGGCGCTGGCGAGCTGGTGGGGGCGCAAGCCTGCGACGCCATGAGCGACACCTGGAAGGCGTCCGCGCGGCGCGTGCTGGTGACGGGCGGTGACGGATTCCTGGGGCGCAGCGTGCTCGCGGCATTGACCGCACAGGGTACCTTTGAAACGCTGGTGGCGCTCGACGTGCGCGAGGTGCCCGCCGAGCGGCGGCTGCCCGGCGTGATCTACCTGCAGCAGGACGTGCGCGACGACGGCATTGCCGACGTGCTCGCCGCGCACGCGATCGACACGGTGGTGCATCTCGCGTCGATCGTCACGCCCGGCAAGGACTCGAACCGCGCCTTCGAACATTCGGTCGACGTAGGCGGCACGCGCAACGTGCTCGACGCCTGCGTGGCATGCGGCGTGGGGCACATCGTGGTGTCGTCCAGTGGGGCGGCCTACGGCTACCACGCGGACAACCCGGCCTGGATCACCGAGTCGCAGCCGCTGCGCGGCAACCCGGTGTTCGCCTATGCCGACCACAAGCGGCAGGTGGAAGAGATGCTGGCCGACTGCCGCGTGCAGCATCCCGCGCTGGCGCAGACGGTGCTGCGCATCGGCACCATCCTCGGCGAGCGCGTCGACAACCAGATCACGGCGCTGTTCGAGAAGAAGCGGCTGATCGCCATCCGCGGCAGCGACAGCCCCTTCGTGTTCGTGTGGGACGAGGACGTGACCGGCGCCATCGCCCACGCGCTCGGCGGCGCACCGCCCGGCTGCTACAACCTCGCGGGCGATGGCGCGCTCACGATCCACGAGATTGCTGCGCGGCTCGGCAAGCGCGCCATCGCCTGGCCGGCCGGCGTGCTGCAGGCGGCGCTGGCCGCGGGCTCGGCATTGGGCGTGAGCCGCTACGGGCCCGAGCAACTCGACTTCCTGCGCTACCGGCCGGTGCTGCTGAACACCGCGCTGAAGACCCAGTTCGGCTACGTGCCGCGCAAGACCAGCCGCGAAGCCTTCGAGGCCTTCATCGCGGCGCGTGCGCAGCAGGGGCGGCCGGTCACTTGCGCGTAGCGTCCGCCGGCGGCGGTGGCGCGATCAGGTAGTCGAGCATGCGTCGCGCATTCAGCGGCAGGTCTTCCGACGAGCGCACGCAGGCCATGAGCGTGCGCTCGGCCCACGGATCGGCCAGCGAGGCGCGCGCGATCTTCATCGAACGGGCGCAGCGCTCGGCCGCGGTCTGCGGCACGATGCCCACGCCGATGCCGTACTCGACCATGCGGCACACGGCCTCGAAGTTGCGCACACGCACGCGGTAGGCCAGGTGCCTGGCGAGCGCGCGCACATGCCCGGTGATCAGCTGCTGCAGCGCGCTGTCGGCGGGCAGGCCGACGAACTCGCTGTCGACCACCTCGGCCAGGTGCACGCGCCGCCGGCCGGCCAGCGCGTGGCCGCGCGGCATCACGAGCACGAGGTCGTCGCGGCGGAAGGGGTGGCATTCGAGGCCGTCGCTGTCGATGGCGTCGGAGACGATGCCGATGTCGCACAGGCCGCTGCGCAGGGCCTCCACGGTGTCGGGGCTGGCGCGCTCCTCGAGGTCGACCGAGATGCGCGGATGCTCGGCCAGGAAGCGGCTCAGCACCTCGGGCAGGTGCTCGGTGAGCGCCGAGGTGCCGCACATGAAGCGCACGTGGCCCTTGAGTCCCTGGCCGTACTCGCCGAGCTCGCCGCGCAGCCGCTCCATCTGCTGCAGCACGACGCGCGCATGGTGCAGCAGCGTGCGCCCGGCCTCGGTGGGGCGCACGCCCTGTGCGTGGCGCGTGAGCAGTGGGGTGCCGAGCGCGTCTTCCATGCCGCGCACGCGCTGGCTGGCCGAGGCCAGTGTCATGTGCGAGCGGCCGGCGCCGGCCGTGAGGCTGCCGGCTTCGACGACGTGGAGAAAGAGCCGCAGGTCGGTCAGATCGAATCGCATGGTGAGGCGCAAGGTAGCACGCCAGCCTCAGCCTGTGCCTGAGGCTGGCTGCGCGAAAGCCGCATTTCCAGCCGGTGAGTCGGTCGGCAGACTTCGCGGCGATGACGATCTCCAATGAAGCGATGGGCCTGTGGGTGGCGGCTGGCGCGGTGTTCCTGCTGGCCGGCCTGATCAAGGGCGTGATCGGCCTAGGGCTGCCGACCGTGGCGATGGCGCTGCTCGCGCTGTGGATGTCGCCCGCACAGGCGGCGGCGTTGCTGATCGTGCCCTCGCTGGTCACCAACCTCTGGCAGACCGGACCGCGCACCAGCTTCGGTGCCGTGTTCCGCCGCATCGGTCGCATGCAGGCCGGCGTCGTGGTGGGCACGCTCGCCGGGGCGTGGTGGCTGGGCGTACCGGCCGGGGCCTGGGCTTCGCTGGCGCTCGGCGTGGCGCTGGTGATCTATGCGCTGTGGGGGTTGACGGGGCGGCAGCTGCACGTGAGCGACGCGCAGGCGCGCTGGCTGGGCCCCGTGGTGGGCGCTGCGACGGGGTTGGTGACGTCCGTGACCGGCGTGTTCGCGGTGCCGGCCGTGCCGTACCTGCAGGCCCTGGGTTTCCAGCGCGATGCGCTGATCCAGGCCATGGGCATCTCGTTCACCACCTCGACCGTGGTGCTGGCCCTGGGGCTGGCGGCCAACGGAAGCTACCCGGCGGCGGTGCTGGGCGGGTCGCTGGCGATGCTGGTGCCGGCGGTCGGCGGCATGGTGCTGGGCACCTGGTTGCGGCAGCGGCTGCCGGTGGCCGTGTTCCGGCGCTGCTTCTTGATCGGGCTGGCGCTGCTGGGGGCGTACATGGCGCTGCGCGCCGTCATGTCCGCCTGATCCCGTGATCGGTCAGCTGGCGGCCAGCAGGGCCGCGCGCACGCGCTCGATGGTCTGGCGGTAGGGCAGGGCGAAGTCCTCGATGGCTGCGTCGGCCTCGAGCCAGCGGAACGAGAACACCAGGCCTTCTTCTTCCGGGCTGCCCGTGGCCATGTGCTCGAAGGTCTCGGGCAGGGCGCGGTGGTCGCGCATCAGGAAGATGTGCCAGCGCTGCGGATGGCGGTGCGTGTTGCCTTCGACGCCGGCTTCGCATTCGCGCTCCAGCGTGCCCAGCGACTCCAGCCGGCCGGCGAACACCAGGCCCGACTCTTCGAGCAGCTCGCGCCGCACGGCCGCCTCGGGCGACTCGCCGGGCTCGATGGTGCCCTTGGGCAGCTGCATGTTGCCGTCTTCGGGGTGACGGAACACCAGCAGCCGGCCCTGCGCATCGACCAGGCAGGCGCAGGCCTTCGGGATCGTTGCGACGGGGGCGGCGCCGAGCGGGCTGCTGCTGCCGTTCTTCATGGCGGTGGCCGCCTCAGGCGCCCGTGAGGGCGGCCTTGACCGCGGCGCTGACCTGGCCCATGTCGGCCTTGCCGGCCAGGCGGGTCTTGACCACGCCCATCACCTTGCCCATGTCGCCGGGGCCCGAGGCGCCCAGTTCGGCCACGATGGCTTTCACCGCGGCAGCCGTTTCATCGGCGCTCATGCGCTGGGGCAGGTAGACCTCGAGCACCTTGATCTCGGCGGCTTCCTTGTCGGCCAGGTCGGCGCGGCCACCCGTGGTGAACGCGGCGATCGAGTCCTTGCGCTGCTTGACCATCTTGTCGACGATGGCCACGACCATGGCGTCGTCGAGCTCCACGCGCTCGTCGACTTCCTTTTGCTTCATGGCGGCGAGCAGCAGGCGGATGGTGGCCAGGCGCTCCGAATCCTTGGCGCGCATCGCCGTCTTCATGTCTTCGGTGATTTGTTCTTTGAGAGTCATTCTTCGCAACCTTTCGGAAAAAACAAAAGCCGCGGCAGGTTTCCCTGGCGCGGCTGGTGCAACGGGGCGCTGGCAGGGACTTTCGTCGGGGCCAGCCGCCCTGGGCGTTGCTTAGTACAGCTTCTTGGGGAGCTGCATGCTGCGCACGCGCTTGTAGTGGCGCTTGACCGCAGCTGCCTTCTTGCGCTTGCGCTCGGCCGTCGGCTTCTCGTAGAACTCGCGGGCGCGCAGGTCGGTCAGCAGGCCGAGCTTTTCGATGGTGCGCTTGAAGCGGCGCAGGGCGACGTCGAAGGGCTCGTTTTCTTTAACGCGGATGGTGGTCATTGATGAATCGTTGAAATGGATTTGGCCGGGGGAGATCGAGGCCCCAAGCCGGGGTTCCTCAACTGAAAACTTTTTGCGGCCGTTGAGGGAAGGCCAGAGTTAGCCCGCGATTATAGCGCGGTTGCGCACGCATGTGCGCTCGCCCACGCCCATTGGAAGTTGTATCCGCCCAACCAGCCGGTCACATCGACCACTTCGCCGATGAAATACAGGCCCGGCTGCTTCGATTCCATGGTTTGTGACGACAGATCGCGCGTGTCGACGCCGCCCGCCGTCACCTCGGCCTTCTTGTAGCCCTCGGTGCCGCTGGGGGTGATCTGCCAGCGGGTGATGCGCTCGGACAGCGCCGCCAGCGCCTTGTCGGTCGCTTCGTTGACCGGGCGCTGCAGGGCCGGGTCTTCGCCGACCCAGGCGTCGGCCAGCCGCGAGGGCACCAGCGCGGCCAGTTCGTTGGCGATGCGCTTCTTCGAGCGCCGCTTGGCGTCGGACAGCGACTCGGCCACGTCCATGCCGGGTGCGAAGTCGAGCGTCAGCGGGGCGCCGGGCTTCCAGTAGCTCGAGATCTGCAGCACCGCCGGGCCCGACAAGCCGCGGTGGGTGAACAGCAGGTCTTCCAGGAAGGCCATCTTGTCCTTCTTGCCGCCGGTCTCGATGCGCACCGGCAGCGCCAGCCCGGCCAGGCCGGCGTAGGGCGCCCAGGCGTCGCCGCCGAAGGTCAGCGGCACCAGCGCCGGGCGGGGCGCGACCAGCCGCAGGCCGAACTGCTCGGCGAGCCGGTAGCCGAAGTCGCTTGCACCAATCTGGGGAATCGACAGGCCGCCGGTGGCCACCACGAGCTTGGGCGCGTCGATCGGGCCGCGCGTGCTACTGATTTGGTAGCGACCGTCGACAAAGGCGATGTCGCCGAGCTTGCACGGCTGCCAGCGCTCGACGTTGCCGGCGGCGCACTCGGCCAGCAGCATGTCGACGATCTGCTGCGAGGAGCCGTCGCAGAACAGCTGGCCCTTGTGCTTCTCGTGGTACGCGATGCCGTGGCGCTGCACCATGTCGATGAACTGCTGCGGCGCGTAGCGCGAGAGCGCCGAGCGGCAGAAATTCGGGTTGTCGCCGACGAAATGGCGCTGCGGGGCGCGCACGTCGAGGTCGCGGTTGGTGAAGTTGGCGCGGCCGCCGCCCGAGATGCGGATCTTTTCGCCGACCTTCTCGCTGTGGTCGACCAGCAGCACGCGCAGGCCGCGCTGGCCCGCCAGTGCGGCGCAAAAGAGACCTGCTGCGCCGGCGCCGACGACAACGACGTCAAAGGAAGAAGAGGGAGAGGAAGAAGAAGGAGAGCTCAAGCGGGTCCGTCCGCCGCCAGCACCGGCGGCGGGTTGTATTTGAGGTGGCCCACGTAGCGCAGCGGCTGCGTGGCGGCGATCGAGGGCACGTCGCCTTCGCGCATGTGGAGCAGGTCGGCGGGGCTTACCCAGCGCGGGTCGGCGTCGGTGATCGGCACGCCGGCCTGGCGGTAGGCCTCCAGCACGAACTGGGAGCAGAAGAACTGGTCGTTGCGGCTGGCGCCCAGCTGCACCGTGGCCAGGCCGCTGATGCAGTACGCGCTGACGGCCGAGGGAATCAGCGGCAGCTCGCACAGCCGGCGGTTCAGTACGAAGGGCGCGTTCAGCAGCACGCCGGCGGTGTTGTAGCGGGTGCCGACCTGTGAATGCGCCCACTCGCGCATCTTCTCGACGTCGGCCTCGACGAGGCCCGGCACGCGGAAGGCCACGACCATCTGCTCTTCGTCGACCACCTCGGCCAGCGGCCGCGCGCGCACGCCGGTGCCCACGGCCTCAGCGATCTGCCCGTCGCCCAGGTACAGCACGGCATGGCTCACGGGCGAGAAGGTGCCCAGGCGGATGCCGAAGGAGTTCACCGTTGCGATCGAGGTCAGCAGGATGTCACCGGGCGCCAGCACCTCGGCGCCGATCAGCTCGCCGCCGTTGCCGGGGGCGATCACCGAGCTCTGCACACGCAGGCGCAGGCCCGAGGTTTCGGAGGGCATCTCGATGCGCGTGGCGCAGGCCGAGAGCAAGAGCGGCAGCGCCGCGGCGAGCGCCGCAGCGCGAAGAAGGGAGGCCATGGTCATCCCTTCCAGACGAACGGGAACTTCAACTGCTTGAAGAAGCCGTTGGGCACGTAGTCGCCCAGCACGCCGTACTTCTCGGGCCAGAGCTTGGTACTCTTCACGGCCGTGCCGAAGAGGTAGTCGAGGAAGGCGTAGTGCGCCGCGTAGTTCTTGTCGAGTGCCTCGATGTCCTG
Organism: Variovorax boronicumulans NBRC 103145; assembly: GCF_001591345.1. Lineage (GTDB taxonomy): Bacteria > Pseudomonadota > Gammaproteobacteria > Burkholderiales > Burkholderiaceae_C > Variovorax > Variovorax boronicumulans. The sequence goes on from NZ_BCUS01000053.1 coordinate 31,947, forward strand.
GCTGTGGTGCCAGTGGTGAAAGTTGGGCGTCACGATGAGGTAGCGCAGCGGCCCCAGGCGCACGCTCACGTTGCAGTGGTTGAACACCGCCTGGAAGCCGACCACCACGATGTAGGCGTCGATCACGTCCTTGCTGAAACCCAGCACGTAGATCGGCGCGAGCACCAGCGTGCGCGTGATCAGCAGCTCCAGGATGTGCTGGCGCGAGCCCGCCATCCAGTCCATGCTCTTCACGCTGTGGTGCACGGCGTGCAGGCGCCACAGCACCGGGACCTCGTGGTACGCGCGGTGCGTCCAGTACTGCACGAGGTCGGCCACGAGAATGATCAGCAGGATGCCGGCCCAGAACGGCAGGTTGCCCACCCAGCCGCGGATGCCGTCGTTGGCGGCCCAGCCGAAGAGCTTGTGCACCATGAGGTTGGTGGCCAGCAGCACGAAGCCCACGATCATGTGGTTCACCACGAAGTGGTGGAAATCGGTCTGCCACTCTTCGCGGAACACGGGTTGATCTTTGCGCAGTGCAAAGAGCTTCTCGATGAAGATGAAGATCAGCGACGAACCCAGCAGGTCGAGGATGAACCAATCGAGCCCGATGTACGGCGTGTGGTCCGCGAAGTCGTGCACCGGCACCTTGTGCCCGCCCAGCAGCGCCGACACCACCACCAGCAGGAACGCGGCCGACGAGAGCCAGCGCGAGCGGTTGAAGATGATGTTGACCAGCGAGAGCCCGCCCGCAATGACCAGCGCGGTGAGCAAGATGACGCGCATCACGTCGACGTTGTAGCTCTTGCGCAGCTCGGGCGTCGTCAGGTACTGCGGGAAGTGAAAGGCCAGCACGCCCAGGAAGCACAGGGCGGCGAGGCTGAAGGCAATGGTGCCCGTGACCAGCCCGCGCCCGCGGCGCAGCTCGCCGTGGCTTTCGGTGAATTCGTTGAGTTTGTCGAGCATCCCTGCCTCTTCCTTCTTGTTCGTTGGGCCGGGCGGGATTTTAGGCGGCGCCCGGACGGCGGCGCTACACTGCGCCTCCTCATGGCCCGCCGCTCCCTTCGTCGCTGCACGACCGCGATTTTCGTGGTCCTGTCGCTGCTGTTCTCGCAGTTGGCGCTGGCAGGCTATGTCTGCCCCGGCACGTCGGACAGCCCGGGTTCGATGGCCGACATGATGGCGTCGGGCGAGCCCTGCGAGGGCATGGACATGGCCCAGCCGGTGCTGTGCTTCCAGCACGCCGCCGACCTGTCGCTGTCCTTCGAGCCGGTGAAGCTGGCCACGCCCTCGCTGCCGGCCATCGTGCAGCTCGTGGTGATGCCGCTGGTGCTGGCGTCGGAAGGCCATGTCCTTCCGCCGCAGGCCGTGCCGGAGCGGCAGCATCCACCGCCCGATCCCGTTTTTCTCGCCACGCGCCGACTGCGCGTCTGACATCTCCGTCGACTGACCGGTGCTGGTGCGGCGCGTCCGCCTGCCAGCGATTCGCTCGTTCGTTTGCGGAGTTTTCATGTTCATTTCCTTTTCGCGCGCGGCCGCCTGGGCTGCCGCATTGCTGCCGTACCTGGCGACGGCGGCCCCCTTATCTCTTGATGCAGCGCTGGAGCTTGCGGCCCGGCGTTCCGAAGCCACCCGCGCCGCCCGTGCCGGCGTCGCCAGTGCCACGGCGGCGGCCTCCGCGGCCCCGCAGCTTCCCGACCCCACGTTGCGCATCGGCGTCGACAACCTGCCCGCGACGGGCGCGGATCGTTTCCACACCACGCGCGACTCGATGACGATGAAGCGCATCGGCATCAGCCAGGAATGGCTGTCCGCCGACAAGCGCGCTGCGCGGCAGGCCGCCGCCGAGGCGTCGGTCGGGCTGGAGGCGGTGCGGGTGCAGGCTGCCGTGGCCGACACCCGCAGGCAGGCCGCGCTCGCCTACGTCGACGCCTTCTACGTCGGCGAGAGCGTCAAGCTCGCACGGCGCATGGAGCACCACGCGCACGAAGAACTGGAGGCCTCGCGCGCACGCCTGTCATCGGCCGGGGGAAGCAGCCAGGATGTGCTGGCGCTGGCCGGCGCCAGGGGCATCGCGGAAGACGAGACGGCCGACCTCCTGCAGCAGCTGGAAGCCGCCAGCGTCGCCTTCCAGCGCTGGGTCGGCGTACCGCCCCACGAACTGCAGTCTCCGGGCGCCATCGCCGCGCCCTCCGAAGCGGCCTATGTGGCCGCGCACCCCACGGTCGCGGCCCTGCGGCGCGATGTCGACGTGGCCAGGCAGACGGCGGCCGTCACCGCCTCCAACCGCAAGCCGAACTGGACCTGGGAGCTCGCCTACGGCCAGCGCACCGGCTACGCCGACATGGTGTCGGTGGGCCTGAGCATTCCTCTGCCCGTGGCGCCCGGCGAGCGGCAGGATCGGGACACCGCCGCCAAGCTGGCCTTGGTCGAGAAAGCCGAGGCCGATCTGGCCGAAGTCACCCGGGCCGCGACCGCCGAGTACCAGGCGCTGCGCAGCGATGCGCAACGCCTGCAGCAACGCATCGACCGCTACCGCACGGGCGTGGTCGTTCCGGCCGGCCAGAGAACCGCGGCCGCAACGGCGGCCTACCGCTCCAACCAGGGCAGCCTCGTCACGCTGTTCGAGGCGCGCCATGCCGAAGTGGAAGTGCAGCGCAAGCTGCTGACGCTGCAGCGCGACCTGGCCAGAACCCACGTCCAACTGGCCTTCCGGCCGCTCACCACCGAGGGGGCCCCATGAACCGTACACGCACGATCGGCGCAGCGTTGCTGGCCGCCCTGTTGCTCGGCGCAGGCGCCTTCTACCTGGGGCGCACGACAGCCCCGTCCACGGAGGCGTCGGCGACCACGCCGTCCACCTCGGACGGCCGCAAGGTCCTCTACTGGCACGACCCCATGGTGCCCGGCCCGCGCTTCGACAAGCCCGGCAAGTCGCCCTTCATGGACATGCAGCTGGTGCCGATGTACGCCGACAGCACCACCGGCACGGGCAGTGCAGGCGGCGTGCAGGTGAGCCCCACGGTCCAGCAGAACCTCGGCATCCGGTATGCCGGCGTGCGGCGCGCGGAAGTCTCCGAGTCCTTCGACGCGGTCGGTGCCGTGCAGTTCGACGAGCGCCTCAATGTCGTCGTGCAGACGCGCGTGGCGGGCTACGTCGAGCGCCTGTCGGTCCGCGCGCCGATGGAGCGCGTGCGCAAGGGGCAGGCGTTGGCGACGGTCTTCGCGCCTGAATGGCTCGGGCCGCAGAACGAATGGCTGGCCCTCAAGCGCTCGGGCGTTTCCGCCGACCTCGTTGCGGCCGCGCGTGATCGCATGCGGGCCCTGTCCATCCCCGCCGAGCTCATCCGCCGCAGCGAGGAAACCGGCACGGCGCAGGCGCGCTACGTGCTCACCGCGCCGTCCGACGGTGTGGTGGCCGAGCTGGGCGTGCGCGAAGGTGTCGCGGTCACGCCCGGCATGACACTGTTCCGCATCGCGGGCCTGGAGAAGGTCTGGGCAGTGGCCGAGATTCCGGAAGCACAGGCCGTGCGGCTCGCACGCGGCCAGAAGGTCAGGGCGGTCCTCCAGGCCGATGCGGCCCAGTCGTTCGACGGCACGCTCGACGAGATCCTGCCCGAGGTCAACGCAGCCACCCGCACCCTGAAGGCCCGCTTCGAGGTCAACAACAGCAACGGGAAGCTCACGCCCGGGATGCTGCTGCGCCTGCAGGTGACGGGGCCCGCCAGCACCCGGCTGGTCGTGCCGTCCGAAGCCGTCATCCGCACCGGCAAGCGCGCGGTCGTCATCGTGCGCAAGGCCGACGGCGCGTTCGAGCCGCGCGACGTGTCGACTGGCGCGGACCTCGGCGACGACACCGAAGTCTTCTCCGGCCTGAATGAAGGCGAGCAGGTGGTGGCCAGCGGCCAGTTCCTCATCGACTCGGAGGCCCGGCTGCGGTCGGTGCTGGGCAGCATGGCATCGCCTGCGGTCACGGCCGCAGCGCCGGCTGCCGTGCTGCACCAGGCCGAAGGCAAGGTGGAAAGCGTGGCGCCCGACGGCCTCACGATCTCGCACGGCCCTGTCGCCACGCTCAAGTGGCCGCCGATGACGATGGGCTTTGCGAAGGCATCACCCGAGGCGTTCCCGGACATCCAGCCCGGCGACATGGTCCGCTTCGAATTCAAGGAAGGCGGCCCCACGGGCTACGAGCTGGTCTCCGTGCAACGCATGCCACAGGGCGCCAAGCGATGATCGCCGCCGTCATCCGCTGGTCGATCGGCAACCGCTTCCTGGTGCTGATCGCGACCCTGTTCCTGGTGGCCGCGGGGTGGTGGTCGGTGGTGCGCACGCCGCTCGATGCGCTGCCCGACCTGTCGGACACGCAGGTCATCATCCGCACGCCTTTCCCCGGCAAGGCGCCCCAGGTGGTCGAAGACCTCGTCACTTACCCGCTGACCACCACCATGCTCAGCGTGCCCGGCGCCAAGACGGTGCGCGGCTACTCATTCTTCGGCGACTCGTTCGTCTACGTGCTGTTCGACGACAAGACCGATCCCTACTGGGCGCGCTCGCGCGTCGTCGAGTACCTGAACCAGGTGCAGGGCCGGTTGCCCGCCGGCGCGAACGCCTCGCTGGGCCCCGATGCCACGGGCGTGGGCTGGGTTTACGAGTACGCGCTGGTCGACCGCACCGGCACGCGCGACATCGGGCAGCTGCGCGCACTGAACGACTGGTTCCTCAAGTTCGAACTGAAGACCGTGCCCGACGTGGCCGAGGTCGCCAGCATCGGCGGCATGGTGCGCCAGTACCAGGTGGTGCTCGACCCCGACCGCGTGCGCGCGCTGGGCATCACGCAGCAGGCGGTCGTGGCGGCGCTGCAGAAGGCCAACCAGGCCTCGGGCGGCTCGGTCGTGGAGCTCGCCGAGGCCGAGTACATGGTGCGTTCGCGCGGCTACCTGCGTTCGCTGGACGACTTCCGCACCATCCCGCTGACCGTGACGGGCGCCACGCCGGTGCTGCTGCGCGACGTGGCCACCGTCCAGATCGGCCCCGAGATGCGCCGCGGCATCGCCGAGCTCGACGGCGAAGGCGAGGTGGCCGGCGGCGTGATCGTCATGCGCTCGGGCAAGAACGCGCGCTCCACCATCGAGGCCGTCAAGACGAAGCTCGATGCGCTCAAGCCCGGCCTCCCGCCGGGCGTCGAGATCGTGCCGACCTACGACCGCTCGTTGCTCATCGACCGCGCTGTCGACAACCTGCGCGGCAAGCTGATTGAAGAGTTCATCGTGGTGGCGCTGGTCTGCGCGGTCTTCCTGTTCCACCTGCGCTCGGCGCTGGTGGCGGTGGTGGCCTTGCCGATCGGCGTGCTCGCGGCCTTCATCGTGATGCACTGGCAGGGCGTCAACGCCAACATCATGTCGCTGGGCGGCATCGCGATCGCCATCGGGGCGATGGTGGACGGGGCGATCGTGATGGTCGAGAACGTGCACAAGCACATCGAGGCCTTCGAGACGACGCAGGGCCGGCAGCCGACGGTGGTGGAGCGGTGGCAGCTCGTCGCCGATGCGTCGGTGGAGGTCGGGCCGGCGCTGTTCTTCTCGCTGCTGGTGATCACGCTGTCCTTCGTGCCCGTGTTCTCGCTCGAGGCGCAGGAAGGGCGGCTGTTCTCGCCGCTGGCCTTCACCAAGACCTATGCGATGGCCGCGGCGGCGGGCCTGTCGGTGACGTTGATTCCGGTGCTCATGGGCTACCTGATCCGGGGGCGCATCCCCCACGAAGCAGCCAACCCCGTGAACCATTTGCTGATGGCGGTGTACAGGCCCGCGCTGGAACTGGTGCTGCGTTTTCCCAAGGGGACGCTGGCCGTCGCCGCGGTGCTGCTGGCGCTCACCGTGGTGCCGCTGATGCGCCTGGGCGGCGAGTTCATGCCGCCGCTGGACGAAGGCGATCTGCTCTACATGCCGTCGGCGCTGCCGGGGCTGTCGGTGTCGAAGGCCGCCGAGCTTCTGCAGCAGACCGACCGCCTCATCAAGACCGTGCCCGAGGTCGCGCGCGTGTTCGGCAAGGCCGGCCGCGCGGACACCGCGACCGACCCGGCGCCGCTCGAGATGTTCGAGACCACCATCCAGTTCAAGCCGAAGCGCGAGTGGCGCGCCGGCATGACGCCCGACAGGCTGGTCGAGGAACTCGATCGCGCCGTCAAGGTGCCGGGCCTGACCAACGTGTGGGTGCCGCCCATCCGCAACCGCATCGACATGCTGGCCACGGGCATCAAGAGCCCGGTCGGCATCAAGGTGGCGGGGGCGGACCTGGCCACGATCGATGCGCTCACCACGCAGATCGAGGCGGCGGTGAAGGGCGTGCCCGGCGTGTCGTCGGCGCTGGCGGAGCGGCTCACCGGCGGGCGCTACATCGACGTCGATGTCGACCGGCTCGCTGCCGCGCGCTACGGCCTCTCGGTGGCGGACGTGCAGGCCGTGGTGTCCACGGCCATCGGCGGCGAGAACGTGGGCGAAGTGATCCAGGGCCGTGAGCGCTACCCGATCAACGTGCGCTACCCGCGCGAGATCCGCGATTCGCTGGAGCGGCTGCGGCAGTTGCCCTTCGTGACCGACAAGGGCGCGCAGCTTCTGCTGGGCGATGTCGCGCGCATCACCATCGAAGACGGCCCGCCGATGCTGCGCAGCGAGAACGCGCGGCTGTCGGGCTGGGTCTACGTCGACGTGCGCGGGCGCGACCTGCGCTCCGCCGTCCACGACATGCAGGCCGCCGTCGACCAGGCCGTGAAGATGCCCGCGGGCTATGCGGTGTCATGGTCCGGCCAGTTCGAGTACCTGGCGCGCGCGACCGAACGGCTGAAGCTGGTCGTGCCGGCCACGCTGGCGGTGATCTTCGTGCTGCTGTACCTGCTGTTCCGCTCGTTCGCCGATGCGGCGCTCGTGATGGCGGCCGTGCCGTTCTCGCTCGTCGGCGGCTTCTGGCTCATCTGGGCGCTGGGCCATTCGATCTCGGTGGCCACGGCGGTCGGCTTCATCGCGTTGGCCGGCGTGGCGGCCGAGTTCGGCGTGGTGATGCTGGTCTATCTGAAGAACGCGCTGGCGCGGCGCCTCGACGCCGGCGAGCCGATGAACGACGAGACGCTCCTGGCCGCGATCCGCGAAGGCGCCGTGCTGCGCGTGCGGCCCAAGGCCATGACCGTGGCCGTCGTGATGGCCGGGCTGCTGCCCATCCTGTGGGGCAGCGGCACCGGCTCGGAGGTCATGACCCGCATTGCCGCGCCCATGGTGGGCGGCATGGTCACCGCGCCGCTGCTGAGCATGCTGGTCGTGCCCGCGGCCTGGTATCTGTTGCGCCGCCGCGCCCCTTTGTCGCCTGCTGTTTCCAACCACTCATCCCACCAAGGAGCCACCCCATGAACTTCCTCCATCCCCTTGCCTTCGCACTGATCGCCGGCCTGGCCGGTGCCGCCCAGGCCCAGGCGCCGAAGAGCGAGCCTCCGCCCGCGAAGGCGTCCGCGCCGGGCATGCTGACCGATGCGGTGGTCCAGAAGATCGATCCGGCCCGCGGCCTGATCGTGTTGAAGCACGGCGACATCCCGAATCTCGCGATGCCGCCGATGACGATGGGTTTCGATGTGGCCGAGAAGCAGATGCTCGAACAGGTCAAGCCCGGCGACAAGGTCCGGTTCCATGTCGAGGTGGTGAAGGGCAAGCCGACCGTCACGCACCTCGAAGCTGCGCGCTAGGTCCCGAACCGGCCGGCGTCGCCCGGCTGCAGCGCGGCCGCGGCCAGCCCCTGCAGCACGTCGCCCACCACGATCACCGCCGGGCTGGCCAGCCCGGCCTCGGCGATGCGGGCCTGCAGGCCCTGCAGCGTGGTCACGAGGTGGCGCTGGTGCGGCAGGCTCGCGTGCTGCACCACGGCCACGGGCGTGTCGCCCGGCAGGCCGTGCAGCAGTTCGCGCTCGATGTGGCCGGCGCCCGAGACGCCCATGTAGATCACGAGCGTCAGGCGCGCGTTGTGCGCCGTGGCGGCCAGCGCGCGCCAGTCGGTCGGGTCTTCGGCCGCGCCGGCGCCGGTCTTGGCGTGGCCGGTGACGAAGACCACGCCCTGCGCATGGTCGCGGTGGGTGAGCGGGACGCCCAGCGAGGTCACGGCGGCCAGGCCGGCGGTGATGCCGTTGACCACCGCGCATTCGATGCCGGCCTCGCGCAGGTGCTCCACCTCTTCGCCGCCGCGCCCGAAGATGAACGGGTCGCCGCCCTTGAGGCGCACCACGGTCTCGCCCTCGCGCACGGCCGTGATCATCAGCCGCTCGATGAAGGCCTGCGGCGTGCTCTTGCAGCCGCCGCGCTTGCCCACGTGCACGATGCGCGCACCGGGCCGGGCGTAGGCCTGGAGCACGGCGTCGTTCACGAGGTCGTCGACCAGCAGCACCGTGGCGGCCTGGATCGCCTTGACGGCCTTGACGGTCAGCAGCTCGGGGTCGCCGGGGCCGGCGCCTACCAGCGTGCAGCGGCCGGTGATGAGGGTGGAAGGGGTGTTCATGCGTGGGAGGCCAGTTCGGTGATGTGCCTGACTTGCGTCGCGATGGCTTCGGGCACGGGAAGCTCGCCGGCCAGCACGCGCCGCGTGTAGGCGGCCGTGGTGGCGACGTCGATTTCTTTCGGCAGGCCGGGCACGTCGGCGGCGGTGCCGGCGGCCTGGGCCTGGAGTTCGCTGCGCACGCCGCGCACGAAGCCGTCGATCTGCGCGGTGCGGCGCGGGTCGGACACCACCTCGCCTTCGAGGCCGCGCGAGAGCAGGGCGGTCATGCCCGTGAGCTCGAAGGTCTCGCCCATCGTGCGGGCGTATTCGGGGTGCGTGTAGCTGGCCACCACCACGCAGGGGCCGGTGGTCGGGCGCATGAGCTTGACCACGCTGTGGCCGGGGTTGCGCAGGCCCACCACGCGGCGCACGTCGAGCAGGCGCTTGAGCGCGGGGTTCAGCAGCTCGGTCGGGGCAAAGCCCACCTGGCCGGCGGCCAGGGGGGTGAGCGTGGTCATCGGGGGCATGTCCAGGGCTGAAAGCACGTTCGATGCCAGTACGCGCGAGGTTTCGCTCGCGCTGCCGTGCACCAGCACCGCCAGGCCTTCGCGCGCCAGCAGCAGCGCCAGGAGCGGCGTGAGCACCGGCAGCTTGCGCGCGCCGTTGTAGCTGGGCAGCACGATCAGCGGGCCGCCGCGGGTCGTCACGGGGTTCAGGCGCGCATGCGTGGCGTCGAGAAAACCGGCCATCTCCTCGGGCGTCTCGCCCTTGATGCGCATGGCCAGGCAGAAGCCGCCGATCTCCAGATCGGTGACCGTGCCGTCCAGCACCTGGCCGAACAGGTCGCAGGCCTGCTCGCGCGTGAGCGGACGGGCGCCCCGCGCGCCGCGGCCGATTTCCTTGATGTAGTGGCTGATTCCCATGGGTAGGCGGATTGTCCCGCAACGCTTATGCCGGAATGTGAGTCGGCTTATGCCCCCACGGCCAGTGCTTCGGCCGGGGTGGCCCGCACCATGCGCTTGAGTTCCGGCACGCACGACCCGCAGTTCGTGCCGCACTTCAGCGCCCCCTGCAGCGCCGCCAGCCGTTCGTCGGCGCTGCCGGTGCAGCGCACCAGCTCGGCCTCGATGGCGCGGTCGGTCACGTTGAAGCAGGCGCACACCGGCTTGCCGCGCGACTGCACGGCCACCGGCGCGCGGGCGCCCGGCGACAGCAG